>NZ_AP018207.1:1200000-1757500 GCF_002367995.1 Calothrix brevissima NIES-22 | reverse complement strand
AGTTATTGATAGCTTTATTACAGAAGGGAAAGTCGGCGATAAGTCACCGCTAGAATTATTTATCGATAGCCATCCTGATTTATCACAGAGCGATCGCAATTTAATTAGCTCTTGGCATCATAGTTTTATGGGCTTATTTGCCATTACGAAAATATTAGCTGATGGCTTTGAGTTAAGGAACTGGTTAACGGATAAATATTACATCGTTAAACCAAATAATGCCCAAACTTTGCAAGAAACATCTCGGTTTAAAGAAGGAGAAATTTTGTTAACTCGGATTTCTCCTGTTAACGATAGTTACTGGACATTTTTTAGTAACTATACAATTATGGGTAAATTGGGTAACCCTAAACTGGCTGTAGCTATTGGTAATTTTAAAGAAGAATATAAAAATCATCTTTACAGCGATGCACCAGATTTATTAGCAGAAGCTTGGCAATCAGTTGTCCAATATCATCAGATGTTTGTGGGATTTTTTGGTAAAGATGAAATTACACTACCAGGATATCAACTAAATAAGAAAATAGGTGAATTCCAAGAATTAATTACTGAGAAGTATTTAGCAGCTACAGGTATTGATACTTCTAAACCTCTCAATGAATTAGTAAAAGAAGCTGGAATTAATGAGGAAGAAATTAAAGCAGCAGTCAAAGAAATGGGTGCTGATGCAAATGTAGCATCAGAAATCTTTAAGAATAATGGCAGTAGTAAGATGGTAATGCCAAAGGTTGATTTACCTGCTGAATTGAAGAAAGCAGAACAGGTGACAGCTATTTCTCATCCTCGTTGGGGACAAATGTTTTTACCAACATATAGTAAAGTAAAAACTATCTTATCAACAGCAGATTGGCAAAATATTGAAGGTGCGCAAAAACTAATTCGCTTTTATTTAGAAGATAAAAGTATTAATGCTTTTATTTGGTATCGGTTAGCCCAAGAGTATCCTCATACATTAGAAAATGTACTGCAAACAGTTTTGCAACGTGGTGATTTTCAGTTAAGTAGGGATTTAGATGCTCTGTTACAAGAATTTAACAAACCTCTAGAGCCAGATTTACCAGAAATTGCTAGCGTTCCTCTACATCTGCATAAGTTATTTCAAGCAGCTTTAGGAGAAGTGCAAAAATCTAAACCACAAGGTAAGGTACAGAAAAAAGTCACAAAGGGTTTTAAATAATTGATTAGGGGGAAAATGGGCATGGGGCATTGGGCATGGGGCATTGGAAAGAGAGATTTTTATGTTTGGTTGTGGGATTTTCTCGTGAATAGCTAGCTTGAAATGGGGCTGAAAAATCTAGAGCTACCGTTCTGGTTAAGAAATTAGACTAACGACTCAGAAACATTCTTAAACATGCGTAGATTATTAAGAAATTTAAGTATATTTTTTCCCTATTTAGCGGCACAGTAGTATCATTTGAAGCGTCCATTATCAAAACTATCCAATTTGGCTGAGTAATAATATGACAAACTCCAACCAAGTTCTCCCCAGTGAAGGTGTTTTGAAAACTAATACTAGTAACACGAATGTGGTGAATATTCGTTCTGCTCCTGTAATTAAGGAAGGTAATATTATACGCCAAGGAAAAGCAGGCGATCGCGTGAAAATTTTGGACAAACAAAAGCCTTCAGGCGATCCTCGTACTTGGTACAAAGTGCAATTTGGTACACAAGCGAAAGATGTTGGCTGGGTAAGAGAAGATGTAATTACCTTGAGCAAACCCTCACCAGATAAAAATCCTACAGATGCACAAACTTTAGTGTATTTTGTGACCGATACGAAGACGGTAAGAATACACAAACAGGATCAGGTATATATGAATGTGTATGATAACAAAACCGAAGTTACAGAACGCGCTCCGGCTGCCAAATTACCTAACAATGATACTAAGAATTACTGGACAACATACATTGCCATTAAAGATGGCTCTACCTATCAAGTAAGATTTATTCCTGGGGCTGATACGGAACTAACAATTCTGCGTGATAATCAGGTGAAATTGCAAGAAAAAGGTTTTCGTGCTGATGGTACTGAATACAGACCAAAATCATAACAAGCTGCTAATTTATCTCTAAATTAGCTAATACCAATTTCAGTAGTGTTTGCGGTACATCAATAACATTCTAGAGGGCATGGCAATGCTCATAGGTGTGAACTTAAGCTAAAAGCTATATACAGCGAGTGTTGTACAAAAACCCTCGCCCTCACCCCTTCTCCCCCAGGAGAAGGGGAATTAAATCTCTTGCTCCCCTCTGTTGGTGGGAGAGGGGCTGGGGGCAGAACGTTGTCGCCAAGCGGGTTTCGCCTTACAGCAGTTTTCACCTATTTAAACCATATCTGTCGTAGGGGCACGGCACCGACAATCTTTTGGTACATACAATAATTTTACTACTGCCGTGCCCCTACAGTTGGTATGAGTATCTCGGCGTTAATTACAGCCCCTGGATGCATCCAGGGGGTGATGGTTATTTTTCAGATTGAGTTGCAACTGTTAATACTTGCGGTGGGGAAGCATCGGGGGGATAGATAAAGTCTACTTCTACTAAACGGCGATCGCCTGCTGGCATATTTAATGTAGTTAAGGGTTCTCCAGCTTGGCCTCTAGTTTGCATTAGGTGAAAAAATTGGGTTTGCGCCTTACCTTGGTCATCTTTGTAACGCACTCTTACTGTACCCCGAAAGAATACTTGCTTGGCTGGGGTATTGAAAAAGCGTAAACCTGGTTGAACTAATTGATCCTCTTTTATCGGTGTTTGAAATGACACCGTTACAGTTTTTGGGCTTTGACTATTATTATATAGTGGCAATTTTAAACTATATTGAATCCCATAGTTGCCATGAGCGCGATATGCAGTGTCAGGATAGCGCACCAACATGGTTGCACTTTGAATTTGATTAGTTCCTAAGCTACCCCCATGCACCGTGCTTAAAGCGTAAGAGAAGGCTTGTCCCGGTTGAGGAATTGTGAGGTATTTGGCTTTGGGTTCATCTACCAATAAGGCGCGCCACTGAGAACCACTGGCGACTCCAGACACTCTTCCGTAAATGCGGGGTTTACCTGTCTCTTCTAAAGGCGTAGGGACTTTATCTCTAGGGCCAGCCACATCGCTATTATCCAGTAAATTTTGCCACTCTGCTAAAGTTGGCGCACGCTCGCTACCATCGGGATTAGTTTGTGCAAACATGGCGAGGCTAGCTGCATAAACTGTACCATTACTGCGCAACCGCATTAAAGTAGAGCGTCCATTTAGGGGAGGGGTAAGTCCTTGCACCGGAATTGGTAAATTTAGTAACATCTGACTTTCCCTGGGGGGAATGACTATTTGGGCGGGAAAAATTTCTTGTCGCTTACCTCTAAGTACTTCACTGGTAATGCGATCGCCCGGGCCAGAAAAAACTGTACCTAAGATATTCTGACTAAAAGATGGTACCTGAATAAAAGGTGCATCTGGTTGACTCAAATAACTAGCTGCTTGCAATACATTTATAGTTACTGGAGTCGCACCAGGATTATGCAATAAGATACCTAAATATAAAGAGCGTAAATTATCTACAGGTTCAGCTTTGGCAATATGGTGAGCAAACACATCAAATCTGCCTTGAAAGGGAAAATTTAAATGGGCTGTTGGCACTTTTTTGCCATCTGGGGGAAAGGTAGAAAGTAAAATTCCTTCCTTCAATACTAATTCTGGACTGTTGCTATTAAAAACTGGGACGGAATCAAGTTTCCCTGGTAAAGGACGGACAATTTGTGGTTGTACTACTTCTGCTGGTGGTTGTGTAGGCGAAATTGATTGAGCCAGACTCAAACTTAGTAACAATGGCAACATAAATTTAACTATTTTATCCCTCATCAAGACGCTGACAAATTTATGAAAGTGCCAGTTTGTTAATTATTAATACGAAATCTGCCACAATGTTTACCAAATTTTCTGGCTGCAAAACAGGTACGTGAACAAAGATGCAATTAGCTCGGATTTGGGATTGACGCAGGTGATCTAATACGGAATAATAAAGACCCTCGCAGACAAATTTTCCGCAGTCGTGGCTAATCTCAATTTCCCTAGCACCAGCCACTAATTGTTCTAAATCCACTTCTGTTTGCAAAACTCTTTCTTGACAACTAGCACAAATTTCCACAGTTAATTGCGTCCGGCTAGCCGCCATCCCACAACAGATAATGCAATCTGGTTGGATTTCGGTGATTTTTTGAATTACGCGATCGCTAGCTAGTTGCACATCTACAGGTAACTGACGTAAAAAAGTCAAATGATGGGGTAGATTGTCAAGTTTAGCGACTTCTAGTAATAGATCGTCGGAAGAATTTGATAGTTGATCGCTTAACCAAGTGTCAAAAGAAGTTAATAGAAATCTTTTCTTCATAAGAAATATTATTTAAAATAGAATTAGCCTCCATAATAAATTTACAAGGAGCAGGTCAATGCCAGTGATTGCGGTCGTAGATTATGAGATGGGAAATTTGCATTCAGTTTGCAAAGGCTTGGAAAAAGCTGGAGCTACTCCTAAAATCACTCATTCTTTTAAGGAAATAGAACAAGCAGATGCAGTTGTTTTACCAGGAGTAGGCGCTTTTGATCCAGCTGTCCAACACCTGCGATCGCGCGGTTTAGAACAACCTATTAAAGATACGATCGCATCTGGTAAACCATTTTTGGGTATCTGCTTGGGGTTGCAAATTCTCTTTGAATCGAGTGCAGAAGGTACTCAACCAGGGTTGGGAATTGTCAAAGGAAAAGTCAAACGCTTTATTCCCGAACCCGATATTACGATTCCTCACATGGGTTGGAATCAACTAGAAATAACTCAGCCAAAAAGTATTATGTGGGAGCATTTACCATCCCAACCTTGGGTGTATTTTGTTCACTCTTACTATGTGGAACCAACCGAGGAGCAAATTCGCGCTGCAATAGTTACCCACGGTACTCAAACAGTGACAGCTGCGATCGCTCGTGATAACCTGATGGCAGTGCAATTTCACCCCGAAAAATCATCGAATATCGGATTGCAAATATTGTCTAATTTTGTTGCTCAAGTTCGAGAAGAAGTTGCCGCATAATATAATTTTATTTAGGTGTCAGTTGTCAGTTGTTAGTTGTCAGTTGTCAGTTGATAATTCTTGCTGCTGACTCAATGACTAATGACCAATTAACCGATGACAAATGACTAATGCAAGATGAGTCTGAGAATTTACGGAAATCGTCAGCTAAAAACATTACCTGGTAAAGATACCAGACCCACGAGTGCGCGGGTACGAGAAGCTGTCTTTAATATTTGGCAGGGAGAGATAGCGGGTTGTAGCTGGTTAGATTTGTGTGCGGGTAGTGGTTCAATGGGTGCAGAGGCTTTGTGTAGAGGAGCCAGCTTAGTCATAGGTATTGAACAATCGAGCCGTGCCTGTAATATTATTCAACAAAATTGGCAGCAGGTAGCGCAGGCTGACCAAGAATGGAAAGTATTGCGCGGAGATGTACTCCAGCAGCTAAAGAATTTATCAGGCAAAAAGTTTGACAGAATATATTTCGATCCACCTTATGCTAGTGGATTGTATCAGTCGGTATTAGAAGCGATCGCAGATTATCAACTTTTAAATTCTGACGGCGAACTCGCAGCCGAACACAGTTCCCAAGATTGGGTGATTCCAGTAATTACCAATTGGGAAATTTGCCGTCAGAAAGTTTATGGCAATACAGGGTTGACATTTTTTAGAACTTTTGATTGAGCAAGAGGACGGGGGAAGGGAAGGGAAGGGAAGGAAGACAAGGGAAGGAAGAGAATTATCGCTATTAGTCTCTAGCCCCTAATCCCTAGCCTCCTAGCCCCTAGCCCCTAGCCCCTAGCCCCTAGCCCCTAATCTCCTAGCCTCCTAGCTCAGTGGGGCGCTTATATTGCTTATAGGCAGCGTAGAACAGGCCAGAAAGGGTAACCACAATCAAACCAAGGACAATACCTGACAGCAGGGGTTCAACCACTGTAAATCTCCTCTTTGCAATTATTAAACATTCGTTTCCTGTTTTTGATTTTACCAAATCGGGGTGAATCCGGCTGCCAACAGGATTTTAGACAGGGAATATCCCAAAAAAAATTGTGCTTTGTGCTTGCAGACAGCATCAAGAACTTTTAAGCTATGTGTAGGAAATGAAAAACTTTTAGCACACCTCGACTTTAACTACAAACCTTTTGGATAACCAGATTACCAAACCTGAAAATCTAATTCAGCAGATGGCTTTGCTGGCTCTGGCCATACTGCTAGCAATCTCATTGGGCATTTTTGGTGTTCAAATGGTTCAATCTGCAGATCCCTATGTCAAGAGTGTTTTCGCATTAAATGGCGACCCCGTTCAAGGGAATGCTATTTTTCAAATTAATTGTGCTGGTTGTCATGGTTTGCAAGCAGATGGGCGAGTCGGCCCTAGTTTGCAAGGTGTTCCTAAGCGTAAATCTCGGTATGGATTAATTCACCAAGTAATTAGTGGAGAAACGCCACCAATGCCAAAATTCCAACCTAGCGCCCAAGAAATGGCAGACCTTTTGAGCTACTTAGAATCTTTATAAAGTATTGATAATTTTATATAACGCCACGGTTCTATATCGTGGCTTTTTTATTTTCTCCAGTTTCCTCGGTAGATAAGGGAGACAAGGGAAGGGGGACAAGGGAGACAAGGAGGACAAGGGGGACAAGGAGGACAAGGAGGACAAGGGAGACAAGGGAGACAAGGGAGATAAGGGGGACAAGGGAGACAAGGGAGACAAGGAGAATAACAAATGACTATTGACTATTGACCATTGACCATTGACTATTGACCATTGACTATTGACTATTGACTAACCAAAAAATCACTGAACTTTTTTGGCTAATTTTCGTCCCCATCTTCCAAATGGGTGAAAAATCGCTTTATGACTGCGAAGCCGAAATTCTTTGTCATGTCGCTGTTAATTTTAATACTAGGAGTTACGCCTAGTAATGCAGCATCTCAAGCTGTTGATCCGAAGATTTTACATTTAATTAACCGCTTGAGTTTTGGGCCTAGCCCTGGAGATGTGCAACGGGTTAAGTCTATTGGTGTAGACCGCTACATTCAAGAACAACTCTCGCCGGAGACTATCCCAGAATCAGCCAGTCTCGAAAATCAATTGGCGCAGATGGAAACTCTCAACCTGAAGCCGATGGAATTGTTAGCTTATGGGAAAGTTGGCGAGAAACTCAGCCGCGAAGAGAAAAAAGCAGCTGACCAAAAGGCTAAAGCAATTGTGCAACAAGCAATGCAAGCACGTTTGTTAAGGGCGACACAAAGTCCGAGACAACTGCAAGAGGTGATGGTGGACTTTTGGTATAACCATTTTAATGTGTATGCCAATAAAGGACGCGATCGCTTCTGGGTGGGAGCCTACGAACAACAAGCAATTAGACCTCATGCTTTGGGGCGGTTTCGCGATTTGTTAGGCGCAACGGCTCACCATCCGGCGATGTTATTTTATTTAGATAATTGGCAAAGTTCAGCGCCTAGTAGTCCGAATGCTCGGCGAAAAACTCAAGGTTTAAATGAAAATTACGCCCGCGAGTTAATGGAACTGCATACTCTTGGGGTAGATGGTGGTTATACTCAGCAAGATGTGATTGCTCTAGCGAAAATTCTTACAGGTTGGGGAATTCCTAGCGCCAATCAGCCCAATATTAATAGTGATGGATTTTACTTTAACCCCAAGCGCCACGATGGAAGTGACAAAGTTTTTCTGGGAACGACAATTAAAGGCGGTGGTGAAGAAGAAGGAGAACAAGCCTTAGATATTTTAGCCAGGAGTCCGGCAACTGCTCGGCATATTAGCTACAAATTAGCACAGTATTTTGTCAGCGATCGCCCGCCTACAGTTTTAGTTAATCGTCTAGCCCAGCGCTATCTAGCTACTGATGGCAATATTCGTGCTGTTTTGGAAACGCTATTTAAAAGTTCCGAGTTTTGGGACGCAAATAACTTTAACGTTAAATTTAAAACACCTTATCAATATGTAATTTCCACAGTCCGGGCAACGGGAATGGAAGTTAATAATACAAGACCTCTCATGAGTTTCCTGCAACAGTCGGGAATGCCGATTTATGGTTGTCAAACTCCCGATGGCTACAAAAATACAGAAGAAGCATGGTTAAACTCTGATGCTATGACTCGTCGCTTGAACTTTGCAACAGCGATCGCTAGTGGTAAATTAGCCCTATCCGGTTCACCAGAACCGAGAAACCAAGCTAATAATATACCCAAAGGCGATGTATTAACCGCCAAAGTTCAACCAGCCCCTATTGATAGCGGACAACTCAGCAATACATTAGGTAATTTATTATCTAGCAAAACCCAAAGCGCGATCGCTTCTAGTCCGCCACAACTCCATGCAGCTTTAATTTTAGGTAGTCCTGAATTTATGCGTCGTTGAGAGGTTAGGAGCTAGGTAGGGGCTAGAGACTAGGGGCTAGGGGCTAGGGTTGAGAGGTGAGATTAGGGACTAAAGGTGGAGTTAGAGGTGAAATTAGGGATGAGGAGGTGGGAAAAAATAATTTTTCAGGCTTGAATCTGGGGTGTTTTGGTTCATAAGTGATTTGTCAGTATAAATAACTCGACAATCCGAGTCAAAAACACCAAACTTCGCCTTCCGAACTCGACAATTCGAGTTAAAAACACCAAACTTCGCCTTCCGAACTCGACAATCCGAGTTAAAAACATCAACCTTCGCCTTCCGAACTCGACAATCCGAGTCAAAAACACCAACCTTCGCCTTCCGAACTCGACAATTCGAGTTAAAAACATCAACCTTCGCCTTCCGAACTCGACAATTCGAGTTAAAAACCTCAACCTTCGCCTTCCGAACTCGACAATCCGAGTTAAAAACACCAACCTTCCATCTTTATCTTCTGCCCTGTGCCTTCTGCCCTCTGCCTTTCTACCAAAAAACTTCAACTTTCCACCGGATAACTAAATTTATATGCAAAGACGCAACTTTCTTCTCCAAGCAGGTATGTTTTCCGCCTCAGCATTAGTCGCCGTCGGAACTAATGCATGGGTAGCTAGATCTGCTAACAATAACAGCAATGCAAAACGCTTGATTGTCATTTTTCTGCGTGGTGGAGTTGATGGTTTAAATGTGGTAGTTCCCTACTCAGAAACAGCTTATTACCAAGTAAGACCAAATATTGCCATTCCTCAACCGGGTAAACAAGGGGGAGTGCTGGATTTAGATGGACGTTTTGGCTTAAATCCCGCTTTAAGTTCCTTAAAACCTTTATGGGAACAAGGTAGTCTGGCGTTTATTCATGCTTGTGGTTCTCCCGATCCCACTCGTTCTCACTTTGATGCCCAATATTACATGGAAAACGGTATTCCTGGGACAAAAAATACTAAAGATGGTTGGATGAATCGTTTATTAGCGAATATCTCCAACAAAGAACCGATCCAAGCAATTAATGTCGGAGAAACTATTCCCAGAATTTTGTACGGTAAGATGTCTGTAGCTAGTTTACCAACAGGGAAAAGAATCAATAATCCTTTGTCGGTGGATCGTCCCCAAGTAGGCGCAGCATTTGATAAACTTTATGATGGTAATGATACCTTAAGTCAAAGTTACCAAGAAGGGCGGATGGCGCGACAAGCGATCGCCAAAGATTTAGCTGATGAAATGAAAATGGCAAATAATGGCGCACCTTTACCTGACGGTTTTGCCAGAGATGCCCAAAGACTAGCGCGATTAATGGTCAAAGACTCTAAAGTAGAATTAGGGTTTATAGCTTTAGGTGGTTGGGATACCCACATCAATCAAGGTGGTAGTCAAGGACAATTAGCCCAACGCCTAAAAAAATTAGGAGATGGTTTAGCTGTAATGGCGCAAACTTTGGGGCCAATTTACCAAAACACAGCAATTGTTGTTATGTCTGAATTTGGGCGCACAGTCAAAGAAAACGGTAACCGTGGTACAGATCACGGACATGGAAATGTCATCTGGGTATTGGGTGGAAAAGTGCGCGGTGGTAAAGTTTATGGAGAATGGCCGGGATTAGCCACAGAACAACTTTACCGAAAGCGAGATTTAGCGATCGCTACCGATTTTCGCGATGTCATTTCTGCATTGTTAAAAGATCACATGCAGCTTTCTTCAGCCACCATCAATCAAGTTTTGCCCAGTTATACCCCTACACAAAAAATAGCTTTAATTAATTCCTAAGTAAGTTGGTGTAAATAAACCAAACTATATTACGAAACGTAAATAGGCTGGAACTCCTTACCAATGACAAATGACAAATGACAAATGACAAATGACTAATCACTGCCCTATGCCCCATGCCCTATGCCCACTTGAGGTTGTTTTGATGGACACAAATGCCACATCAAGCGATAAAGTTGTAAAGGCTGGTCTTGACCTTTAACTTTTACTAATGGCATTTTTTCTAAAGGAAAATTTCGCGCCTGAATGCGATCGCATGTAGTTTGAGATATCACTATCTCGCCAGCTGTGGCAACATTACAGATTCTACTAGTGACATTTGTGGTGTCGCCAATAGTAGCGTACTGAATTAATTTTTCTGAACCAATATTACCTGCTGCAACTTTACCTGTATTCAAGCCTATATGAATTTGAATCGGTTGTTTTCCTTGCTGAATCCATTTTTGATTTAGTTTTAACACAGCCCATTGCATATCAATTGCGGCTTGTATTGCCAGTTCTGGATCGTCTGGCTTGCGATAAGGTGCACCCCAAATTGCAAATAAAGCATCGCCAATGTATTTCTCTAAAGTACCTTCATAGCGAAAGACAATTTCCTCCACAATTACCTCAAAATATTCATTGAGCATCGTAATTACTTGACGGGGATGCATTGTGGAAGACATTTTTGTGAAATCACTAATATCAGCAAATAAAGCTGTAACTTCTGTATCAACAATGCCTAAAGTGCCTTCTTCCCTGAGCTTTTTTCTCACAGCTTCGGGGAAGAAACGCTCTAATTTATTCCGCATGATAGCTTCGGCTTGGATTTTTTTGTAGAGCTTGGCGTTGTCAATTGCGATCGCCGCTTGGTTGGCTAACGTCGTTAAAAACTCAACATCTTCATCCGAGTAAACATCACACATGGATAAATTATCCACGTATAATACGCCAATTACCTCTTCTCTGGGTTTGAGCGGAATGCAAATTGAAGCCCGAATAGTTTGGACAAAAATCGACTCGGACTCATTAAATCGATTATCTAGGCAAGCATCAGTAGTTAAAATTGCTGTGCCATTGATGTAAACATAATTGGTAATATTCTTACTATAAAATTGACTGTCTTGAGGTATTCCTGGACGTAGTTTGACAGCTTTATGCTCCAGCTGCTTGCTAGTTTCATTCACCATCAGGATAACTGCTCGATCTACATTCATAATCTCAAACAGTAAATCGAGAATTTTCTCTAATAGGCGATCGGGTTCCTCTGGAGAAGACAGCTGTTTGCTCACTTCTAAAAGAATTTTTAACTTATCTACCTTGCGTTGATCGCTCGCTCTTTGTGATATTCTCAGCAGGGAATCGCTTCTGCCTGGATTATCGAGTAAATCCTGAATTTTAATGCTACTGGGCCCGGTAGAAAATTGCTTAATAATCGTTTCTGCAATAGGTGCTTCCTCTTTGACATCGCCTACTGGTTGTAGGGAAGCGGGAGGATTTATAGTTTTGGGTGTGGTATCGACTTTTTGGAAAAACTTGAACTCTACATTCCCACAACTAATCAAGTCGCCATTTTTCAGTTCGCATTGATTGATTTTTGCCTTATTCACGAAAGTGTGGTTTAGGCTTTGTAGATCTTTAATCACTAGCCGCTCATTGGTGACTGTAATTTCTGCGTGGTAACGGGAAAGGCTCTCATCTGCGAGGGCGATCGTGTTGTCGGTAGAACGGCCAATTGTGTTGACTCCAAACATCAACTGATGGATTTTTTCTTGCGTCGTGTTAGGAGCATAGATTAAATAGAACATATTCCACCCTCACATTTCCACCTAGCTGGAAAATTACTTTTCTGACTGAAAGAATTAACTCTCATGTCATAGATATAACCTTGCCATAGTATGGGCAATCTCCAGTCAGTATAATCACTGATTATTAGCATTTCAACTTGTCTGAATAAATAAGAAGTCTTTCAGCACAAATTGTATAATAAAGTACTAATAGCCAATGCATCTGATATTCATAGCAAACGCAAATCGGATTGCTACTCAGATAAGATTCACAATCCCAAGCAAAGATTTCGCAATTTTACCAGTTTGGCTAAAGAATTTGATATGTGGGAATGATGCGCAAGCGATCGCGGAATTTTCAAACCTGAATCACATAGTAATTATCCGCATCACTAGTACCTGAGCCATTACTGCGAATAAAGTGTTTTTGGACATATTGCTTCCAATTCCAATTTTGATCCCAGACGTAGAAACCAGCTACACCATACTCAACGCCATAACCAGCAAAGATTGCTGTGTGCTGGCTACTATAATCTGGTGGCGTGTCATAGGTGTGATTGGGGCCGAGGAAAGTAGCGATCGCTGTACCAATAGCTATATTGCCATTCGCCATCACATTCTCGCCGCATTTCCAGTTATAGGTTGATGTGTTATTACCCGTCGCGTAAGCCACCAAATCCCAACATTGAGCGCCATAATAGCCATCCACATCAAAAGATAAACCATTCAACTGTCCATCAACTAGTGTTGTTAGTTTTTGGGAATTAGTCATCAAACCTAGAGGGGCTGTCAAATTAACAGGGCTGAGTTGAATTTGCCAGTCAACAGGAGCATTTCCCGCCCTCGTTGGTGCTGTTACTTGAGCATTGCTATTAACTAACCAAGCATCAATGCTATTGCCATTACGCAGCACAATATCAGAGATGCGATCGCCGTTGAAATCCCCTGTACCTTGAATTTGCCACTCAACAGGAGCATTTCCTACCCTCGTTGAGGTTGTAATTTGAGCATTGCTATTAACTAACCAAGCATCAATGCTATTACCATTACGCAACAAAATATCGGAGATCCCATCCCCATTGAAATCCCCTGTACCTTGAAATTGCCAGTCAATAGGAGCATATCCCGCCCTCGTGGGTGCAGCCACTTGAGCATTGCTATTGACTAACCAAACATCAAGACTCATGCCATTGCGTAACAAAATATCAGAGATGCCATCACCGTTGAAATCACCTGTACCTTGAATTTGCCAGTCAACAGGCGCATTTCCTAGCCTCGTGGGTGCAGCCACTTGAGCATTGCTATTAACTAACCAAACATCAATGCTATTACCATTACGCAACAAAATATCGGAGATCCCATCCCCATTGAAATCCCCTGTACCTTGAAATTGCCAGTCAATAGGAGCATATCCCGCCCTCGTGGGTGCAGCCACTTGAGCATTGCTATTGACTAACCAAACATCAAGACTCATGCCATTGCGTAACAAAATATCAGAGATGCCATCACCGTTGAAATCACCTGTACCTTGAATTTGCCAGTCAACAGGCGCATTTCCTAGCCTCGTGGGTGCAGCCACTTGAGCATTGCTATTAACTAACCAAACATCAATACTCGTGCCATTGCGCAACAAAATATCAGAGATGCCATCACCGTTGAAATCATCTTTGTTGGCTCGTTGTTCAACTTTCAAGAATTGACCGTTTAAAAAAATCGTTGTGGAGTCATCTTCAGCACCCAGCTGGGCTAACTCATCTACAGTTAATTGCTGACCAGAAATCAAATCTGTGAGAATTTCCCCTTCATCGCCTGGGGAATCAATATAGCTAGCGTAAGCATCGAGGAAGTGTCCTGTTTCTTCCACGAGAATTTTTGCGATCGCAATGGGATTATCTGAACTCTGCGTCAGAAAATCTCTATTAATGTAAATGGTGTTTGTACTGTTAGCATATGCACCTAAAGCACCATTCATATTTGCATCAGAGAGAAATTGTAAATCTGGCAGTACACCATAATTTCCCCCCAAAATTTCTGCACCTAATGCTTCTGCTTGATTGACATCAAAAGCATCGCCAAAAGCGATTTGGGCATTAGCAGCAAAATCACTTTTAAAAATACTCCCAGCCGCATAAACTAATGCTTGGCTTGGCTCATATTGATTCTGCCATGCTTGAATGAGAGTTTCGCCCGCTAAACTAAAAAGTTGCTGGGAAGTAAATTCTTGCCAGTCTGCTAGCAAAGAATTAAAGGAAGAAGAATTGATAAAATTGGCAGCACAATTTAATTCCCCCGATAGGGAATCGATGCCAGATTCAGAATTTTCAAACATAGTTAAACTGGCTCCCAATCTGGGAACTCAACAGAAATTTTTAATTAAAAAATCTTGCTTGAATAGAATTTGCGAAATGATGAACCCGGAAATGATATTAAAAAAATCAGCCAATTAAATTGATAGTTTTTTGGTTTTAAAAATCAGTTTTCGGTTGTTTTGATTCATTTACGTTTCTGGGTAGATAAATCAGGACATCCAAAAATTAAAATCACCAAGTATTTACGTAAATTAAATTACTTATGCAACTAGAAAATACCAGTACATGACTGTAATTTCATCCTTCATAATCAACAGTTTCAGATGAATCGAAGTATGATTGGTTAAGTTGAATATGTAATTCAAGTTACTTGAATATTTGTTAACTACATCATGACAAATGAAGTTGAAATGTGACTATCGTGCGATCGCGTAAATTATGCTGATTCTGCGGAATTTAATTTTTGTGTATTGCTGGTGAAAAAGCTGCAAACCCAAGATGAGACGGACATTAGCGGCACAAAATTAGTCATCTACAACCTTTTATGGCAACTTTATAGAATCATATTTGACCGAGAATATACTTAATTAACAATTCAAAATTCAAAACATTTTCAGACGGGGATTTAAACCCGACCGAAAATGATACTACGTATAGACGTAGGGATCTTAAACCCTTTGATCTACGATAAATTGCTACTTCACCAGGGAAAGTGATAATTTTGCCACAAACTTTCTCCCCTTTGTCAACCTAAAATCCAAAATCCAAAATCCAAAATCCAAAATTGTTTGACCATTGACCATTGACTCTTGAGTCTTGGTATAATCGCCAGTCGAGCACTATATAGTTGCAAGAGAATAATCATGGCAGATTGGCAGGAGATTACTGGTGGAATCACAGCACCAAGAGGTTATCGGGCCGCAGGAATTACCGCAGGTTTAAAGCCTTCGGGATTACCCGATTTAGCTTTAATAGTATCTGATGTAGAAGCGATCGCAGCTGGTGTGTTTACTACCAGTCAAGTTAAAGCCGCCTGCGTAGATTATTGTCGTCAACGTTTGCAAGCCAAGCATAATGCCCGTGCTATTCTTTGTAATGCCGGACAAGCGAATGCCGCTACAGGTACTCAAGGTTGGTTTGATGCTCTAGAATCAGCTATGGCAGTAGCCCAAGCTTTAAATATTCCCAGCGAATCGGTATTATTAGCTTCTACTGGGGTAATAGGGCAGCGTATTAAAATGGATGCACTCAAAGCCGGAATTCCCTCATTAGTAGCGGCGCTTTCAGAAACAGGTTCCGATACAGCCGCCGGCGCAATTATTACTACAGATTTAGTCCCAAAATCAATTGCCTTAGAAACCACTATAGGCGATCGCCCGGTGCGCATTGGTGGAATTGCTAAAGGTTCAGGGATGATTCATCCGAATATGGCAACGATGTTAGCATTTGTAACCTGTGATGCGGCTGTATCGCCTGCTTTATGGCAACAAATGTTAAGTCGCGCTGCCGATAGAAGTTTTAATTCAATTACAGTAGATGGCGATACCAGCACCAATGATAGTTTAATCGCCTTAGCCAATGGTCAATCCCGTACCCCAGCAATTATTGAAATGGGTTCAGAAGCGGAAAAACTAGAGGCTATGTTAACAGCAGTATGTCAGCATTTAGCAAAAGCGATCGCCCGTGATGGTGAAGGTGCAACTTGCTTAATCGAAGTTCAAGTTACTGGCGCACAGGATGAAACTTCTGCCCGTCAAATAGCTAAAACTATTGCCGGTTCATCCCTAGTTAAATCAGCAATTTTTGGACGCGATCCCAACTGGGGACGCATCGCCGCCGCCGCCGGACGCGCAGGTGTACTCTTTGAGCAAGAAAATTTGCAAATTAAATTAGGCGATTTCTTATTATTAGAAAATGGTCAACCTTTAACATTCGATCGTGCAGCCGCCAGCGCTTATTTAAAACAAGCCTCAACAGGTGCTTATCTCAAAGAAGATACAGTATTAATTTCTGTTAACGTTGGCAATGGTCACGGTACAGGTAAAGCTTGGGGTTGTGATTTAAGCTATGACTACGTGAAGATTAACGCCGAATATACAACTTAATAATTCGTAATTCGTAATTCGTAATTCGTAATTCGTAATTAAACTTTACTTTTCATGCTGCTAATAAATACAGCATATTTCAGGTAAATGAGGTACGCGCTTCGGGGCATGGCAGTGCCAGTGCCCCTACAATCAACGATAATCTGTACCTCACCAACTGGCATCTGCTGTAAATTCTCAGGCGGTATATTGGATCGGTATGAAAAGTATGTGCATTACAATTAAACTGAGAAATCAACCATTTAAAATATGGAGATTTTCAAAATTTGTGAATCTAAATGACAAATAACAAATGACAAATGACAAATGACAAATTAAATCAATATGGCTGTTGCTTACTTTCATTTTTATGCCGAACTCAATGATTTTATACCTCGCCATAAACGCCAGGTGCAAATCATCCATAATTTTTCAGAAAGAGCCTCAATTAAAGACACCATTGAGTCTTTAGGCGTTCCGCATCCAGAAGTTGATTATATAAAAGTCAACGATAGCTATGTAGATTTTTCTTATATTATTCAGGATGAAGATAACATTTATGTCTATCCAATTTCTGTCATTGATATTAATCCGCCAACAGTTTCAGTGCGTCCGCAACCTTTAAGCGAGATGCGCTTTGTGCTTGATATTCATTTAGGTAAACTAGCGACATCATTAAGGTTATTAGGTTTTGATACTTTATATCGCAATGACTACGCAGATGAAGAATTAGCAGAAGTTTCTCATACACAATCAAGAATTTTGTTAACTCGTGACAAAGGTTTATTAATGCGGAGTTTAGTAAATTATGGCTATTACGTCAGAAGTACTAATCCTCAACAACAAATAATTGAAGTTCTCCGCCGCTTTGATTTATTTAATATAGTATCGCCTTTTCACAGATGTTTGCGTTGCAATGGATTATTACAACCTATAGCCAAAGCACTAGTTATAGACCAATTACCAGAAAGCGTACAATTACAAAACGATGAATTTCATCGCTGTCAAGAATGCCAACAAATTTATTGGAAAGGTACTCATTACGAACGCTTACAACAATTTATTGATGGCGTACTTCAGCAAAAAGCATGAATTAATTAGGACTTACGCACACTCTAAGAATTCTTGGCGTTCTTGGCGTCTTGGCGGTTCAATAAATTAAGGTTTCTGGTAATTTTTGCGTAAGTCTTGTTAATAATTCTCATCCTCTTCAATTACGAATTACGAATTACGAATTAAACATTATGTCATTAATATTAGCCCTGGATTTTGGGGGAACTAAATTAGCCGCAGCAACCGTAAATGTCGGTGCTAGAGAATGGTTGAGTTATGAACGCCGCTTATCTCCCGCGAATGCAGATGCTAACACGGATTTAGAAATTATGCGATCGCTCATTCACTCGGTGCTGCAAGATAGCAAACCAACGGCGATTGGTGTCAGTTTTGGCGGCCCTGTAGACGCAACTACCGGATGCGTGCTACTTTCCCATCATGTTGCTGGCTGGGAAAATCTTCCCCTAAAACAATTGTTAGAAGCCGAGTTTGGCGTCCCTGCTTATGTAGATAATGATGCTAATGTGGCAGCTTTAGGGGAACATCATTTTGGTGCAGGTCAAGGATACGATAGTTTGTTCTACATCACCATCAGCACTGGTGTGGGTGGTGGTTGGATACTCAATCATCAACCTTGGCGCGGTTCTGGGGGAATGGCTGGGGAAATTGGCCATATAGTTGTAGATCCCAATGGCCCTGTATGTTTGTGTGGAAAGCGGGGATGTGTGGAACGTTTAGCCTCAGGCCCCTATATGGCGCAAAATGCCAGGGAATTATTAGCAAGCGATCGCACCAAGGGTAAAATCTTGCAGAATTTAATCCACGATGATTTAGAATTAGTCACAGGACAGTTAATCAGTCAAGCCGCCGCATCAGGTGATGATTTAGCACAGGAAATTATTCAAAAATCAGCTTGGGCTTTAGGTGTAGGCATAGGTAATGTCGCCAATTTAGTCAACCCGCAATTATTTATTTTAGGCGGGAGTGTCACCAAAGCCGGTAATCGCTGGTGGGAAGTTGTCCGTCAACTAGCGCGAGAAACAGCATTACCAGAAGTTGAATTTAAAATTCTTCCCGCAGCTTTAGGAGATGACGCGCCATTGTGGGGTGCTGTTGCACTTACTCAGTTTCAGTAGGTCAATAGTCAATAGTCAATAGTCAATAGTCAATAGTTTAGGACTTACGCACACTCTATGAATTCTTGGCGTTCTTGGCGTCTTGGCGGTTCGATCAATTAAGCTTTTTGGCAATTTTTGCGTAAGTCCTGTAGTTATAACAATTCGGGTTGTGATACGTAATTAAAATTTTCGTAGGGGCGGGGTTTCCCCGTCCATGTATGTGTTGTTAATACCTGATACCTAAAATATTAAACCAAATTAATTGCAGTTTATCGTTATCCACAAACCAAAATTATTAGTAAATAATCGATAAATGCTGATTAAAATTGTCATGAATTATGTATATTTACAAATCACAAATTACCAATGACCAATGACCAATGACCAATGACCATTGACCATTGACAAAATTCACCTATCTTACACCGCTCTCTACCTGTACATAGCACCATTTATCTCAAATTATTAGTAAAAGCCAAATATATCCCAGAAAATCACATAATTTGAGGTATATTTTAATTATTAATAAACCGACAGCGATAACTCTATGATCTGCTGCCTCAACCCCGACTGTCCAAATCCTCTAAATGCTGACGGTGTAAACTTTTGTCTCACCTGTGGAACCGGTTTAGTATCGCTGCTGAGAAATCGTTACCGCATTATCCAACCGATAGGTAGAGGTGGGTTTGCGCGTACTTATCTTGCAGAAGATGTAGACAAGCTAAACGAACCATGTGTAGTTAAACAGCTAGTACGCGGTCAATTTTATAGTGGGGGTGGTAGTGAAGCTCAAAAAAAAGCAACTGAGTTGTTTGAACGAGAAGCAAAACGCTTACAAGAACTAGGAAAATACGATCAAATTACGACTCTGTATGCTTATTTTAAAGAAAATGACTACTTATATTTAGTCCAAGAATTAATTGTCGGACAAAATTTATTACAGGAGTTAAAGCAGCAGGGAGCATTTAATGAAACAAAAATTCGCCAACTATTAAACGATTTATTACCTGTGCTGGAACTAATACATCAGCAACAAGTAATTCACCGAGATATTAAGCCAGAAAATGTTATTCGCCGTCAAAGTGATGGAAAGTTGGTGCTGATTGATTTTGGTGTATCGAAACAAAAAACCGATTTGATTAACACTTCGCCTGGGACTATTATTGGTTCATTAGGATATGCACCAATGGAACAAATCCAGCTTGGTCAAGCTTATCCTGCTAGCGATTTATACAGTTTAGGAATAGCTTGTTTTCACCTGTTAGCTGATTTTCCGCCATCTCAACTATGGTTAAAACAAGGTTTTAGCTGGACTAATAGTTGGCGCAATCAAATTAATCAGCCGATAAGCGATGGATTAGAGCATATTCTCGATAAGTTATTGCAAGAAACCCCCGAAAAACGCTATCAATCAGCTAGGGAAGTTTTACAAGACTTAAATAACCAAACGGCTGCGCCTTGGAATGTACCCCACACCATACTTTCGCCGCAGCCATTCTCAACACCACAACCTCAGCCGCAGCCATTCTCAACGCCACAACCGCAACCGCAACCGCAACCGCAATCAAAACAACATACTTACCTGTCTCAATTATCGGTGAGTCAATTACTACCTGGAATTGTTATTACTAGTATAGGAGGTGCAGTTTTAGCTATTATCTTATTGAGCTATTTAGGCAGTAGTATCATGAGTTGGGGATTATGGTTACTCATCTTAGGAGGTGTCATCTTAATTCAATCTCGGTCTTTATTTGAAAAGGTTTATTTATTAGCGATCGCGATCGTCACAAATTTCTTCATTTTTTCTGTATTTCACTCTTTGAACCTAAAAAATCTGTGGCAATCAGGAACAAATGGTTTAATTGTTGTATTCTTATTAATCGTACTGTCCGGTTTATTGGCATTTATGCTGATGGTAACATCCCTGCTTGTGGACAAGTTAATCGCTAAATATTTTTGAATTTGTTAATTATTTGTAAATAAATTTAAACTTTTACAAAGCTTTTTCAATAAATTTTATTTAATTTAGTAGGGGTAATCATCTATGGCAGCTAAGGACGAAAACATTCGCTTACTAATCTCTCTAGGAATTGCTGGAGTGATGGTAGCAGGGATTTTATGGTTGGTGAGTAATTTTTCTTCTAAAACAGCTAGTCAACCAAAAACACCCTCAATGGTTTCACCTGATTTAAACATCCCTTCTTCTCCCGAATGGATGAGTAAAGGGGAAAAGATTTTAGTAACCGCAGATAAAACAGCAGAAAAAGAAGCCGCAATTAACGCTTTTAAATCTAGTGATTATGGGACAGCGGTGATTAACTTTCAAGCATCCCTACAAAAGCAGCGCAACGATCCAGAAGCATTAATTTATTTGAATAATGCCAAAATAGGCAACTCTAAAGCTTTAAAAGTAGCTGTAATTGCACCGATTGGCACTAGCTTAAATGAAGCGCAAGAGACTTTACGCGGGATAGCGCAAGCTCAAGACGAAGTTAATCTTAGCGGTGGAATTAATGGCGTATCTTTACAAGTTGCAATTGTCAGTTTAAATAATGTTGGACAGATAGAAAAAATAGATACTGAATTAGTCAAAGATAGCAGTCTTTTAGCAGTAGTCGGATTTGGTCGCAACGAAGAACTTTATAGAAAAAATAGTTTGGTAAGAGTTTCTCCCAATAGCGGTAGAAGTCAAGCCGGACAAAATCAGACACAAATGTTAGGGGATAGTAAATATGTGTTTAATATCAGCCCCAATCGCAATATATTTACTCAAGCTTTAGCAGAATATATTGTCAAAAAACAACGGCGGACAAATATCGTCATTTGTCGAGATTCTTCATCAAATAACAATCAACCACCATCTAATACAGAAAGACCAAATCAAGAAGTTGTCAAAGAATATAGCGATTTAATCGCTCAATTTGGAGGTAAAGTTACTAGTACAGAATGCGATTTAGGTGCTGGGAATTTTAGCGCGAGTAATTTTATTTCTCGCGCTACTAGTGATGGTGCAGAAGCTATACTGCTGATTCCCAGATTTACTAATATTAATCCGGTGATTGATATTGCTAAAGAAAATCGCGGCAGATTAGCGCTATTTGGTTCGCAACAACTCTACAGTGCTAAAATTTTAAAATTTGGACAAGGTGATGTCAAAGGAATGGTAGTAGCTGTACCTTGGCATCGAGATGCTAACCGGAATATGAGTCCGGGTAATTCCTTTGCAGAGAAAGCCGCTAAACTCTGGGGTGGTGAAGTAAGTCCGCGTACAGCTACAGCTTATGATGCGATGCAAGTCATTATTGCAGGCTTAAAAGAAGATAGTACCCGCCAAGGGTTACAAAAGGCATTATCTAATCCGAATTTTTCCGCGATGGGTGCTACAGGTAAGATTCAGTTTACCTCATCAGGCGATCGCGAAGGTGGCGTCTTTTTAGTCAAAATTGAACCTTGCGATCCCGCAAAGCCTTGTCCCTCTGGTACTGGCTACGATTTTGTCTTAGTTCAGTAAATTTTATTTTTGTCGATGCAAAAAATACTAACTGGAAAATAGCGTTGACTGTTGACTGTTGACTGTTGACTGTTGACTGTTGACTGTTGACTGTTGACTATTGACTCTTCAAAGAAATTTTCATGTTTGGTTATGGGTGTCTATCAAGACACCTTTTTTTATTGAAAAAATCTACTTTTAGAGATAGATAATTATATGTCTATTGGAAGATGCAAAAATTTAGATATTTGTATAAATACAGCTACTTGCTGCATATATGAGAATTACCAAGTTTAACAATATACATCTGCTCAATTAAGCACTAAGATACTAAATACACAATCAGTAGCAATTGGGTGCATCAGATATCTCAGGAAAAACAAAAAGTCTCAAGGGTGTAAATTCAACAAGCTCAGGTTTTGTGAGTAATTTGTCAGCAGATTACCAAAATCTTGTGAGTCTGAGTAATCAGCTAAATAGGCTTATATGCAAAAGTCTTATAGATAATCATCAAGAAAATTTAGGCTTTTTGAACTCTACCTTTGACTAAGCCGCAGTCATAGTTAAGTGCACTACCCTACCAACTTAGTTAATGAAATGAATGTGGTGAAGAATGTTTTTGATAACAGAAATTCTGTAGCACAATCTGACTATAATTTATGACTCAGTCTTCTGGTGAAAAGCAAGCAGGTAACGATAAAAATCAGTTACAGGGTAGTCAGCCAACTGTGGAGAAATCAACTATAGATCGTTCAAAGCTGCCGACAATCATTCAAGTTACTCATCGTCAACTGGGAATTAGCAATTGGAGTTTGAAGGTCAAAGCCACAATTTGGTCTTGCGCTATTAGTATGCTACCAGTATTGACAATTGGGATGGCAACTTATTACACAGGAAATCGGTTAATTACTGAGAAAATTCCCGATACCAAATCGGCAAGTACGGAAGATTTAATCGCCAGTAAAGAAGAACTTCAACAACAGCTAGCAATGTTGTTACTAGCAACGGGGGTAACAACTGTATTAGTAGGTGCGATCGCGGCAATTTTGGCTAATCGTGCGATTCGTCCACTGTTAAATGCAGCTGCCCTGTCTAATAATATCGTGCAAAGACTACTGTCAAACAATGTCAGTACTCGCAGTGCCGAAGCTAGCAAAAATGAACTGCTAACCTTAGAAAAAAATATCACCTTAATCAAAAAACAGCTACCAGATTTGCTGTGGAAGCAAGAAGCGGAAGCGGAACAAATTCAAGTGTTGATGGATATTACCCACCGCATTCAAGAATCATTGAATGAAGAAGATGTCCTGAAAACCACCGTTGAAGAAGTCCGTACAGCTTTAAGTTGCGATCGCGTCACCATTTTTCGCCTCAATCCTCATGGTGAAGGTACTTTTATTGCTGAATCTGTAGCATTTGGTTTGCCAAAAACCTTATGGGCTACCGTTAAAGACCCTTGTTTTCAAGGGGATTGTGTGGAAAAATACCGCGATGGCTATATTTTTGCCATAGATGATATCTACCAAGCCGATTTAACTGATTGTCATATCAACTTGTTAGAAAGATTTGCGGTAAAAGCGAATTTAGTTGCACCCATCATCAAAAAAGGGCAACTATTCGGCTTATTAATTGCGCATCAATGTTCTAAACCCCGCTTTTGGCAGAAGTTTGAGATTGATTTGTTCTCTCAAGTAGCTAGCCAAGTAGGATTTACGCTGAACTACACCCAACTACTCGCAGAAGTCGATACCAAAGCCAATCAAACTCAGCTATTTGTCGAAATTACCCGCCGCATTCGTGAATCTCTCAATGAAGAGGATGTACTGAAAACTACGGTGGAAGAAGTCCGCAAAACAATTAGTGCAGATAGAGTCATAGTTTATGGCTTCGATCCCGATTGGTATGGTACTGTCATTGCCGAATCAGTTTTACCCGGCTTTCCTAAAGCTTTGTGGGCGAAAATTAAAGATCCTTGTTTTGCGGAAGGTTATGTAGAAAAGTACCAAGCAGGAAGAATTCAAGCTGTTAGTAATATTTATGAAGCTGGTTTGAGTGACTGTCATATTAATCAACTTGCACCCTTTGATGTTAAAGCTAATTTGGTTGCACCAATTCTCAAAGATGACAAGTTATATGGCTTATTAATTGCCCATCAATGTACTAGTTCCCGTGATTGGCGACAAGGTGAGATTGATTTATTCGCCCAAATCGCCATGCAAGTAGGATTTGCTCTCGATCATGCAAGACTGCTGCAACGAATTGACGCTGAAGGCGCGCGCACTCAGTTGTTAGCAGAGTTAACGCGCCGGATTCACGAGTCCCTGAATGAGGATGATGTCCTAAAAACCACGGTGGAAGAAGTTCGCAAAACCATTAGTGCGGATAGAGTTATAGTTTATGGCTTCGATCCCGATTGGTATGGTACTGTGATTGCCGAATCAGTGCTACCTGGTTTTCCTAAAGCTTTGTGGGCGAGAATTAAAGACCCCTGTTTTACTGAAGGTTATGTAGAAAAATATCAAGCCGGCAGAGTCCAAGCTATTAGTAATATTCATAAAGCTGGTTTGAGTGACTGTCATCTTCAACAGCTTGCACCCTTTGATGTTATAGCTAATTTAGTTGCGCCAATTCTCAACGATGGTAAGTTATATGGCTTATTAATTGCCCATCAATGTACTAGTTCTCGCGATTGGCAACAACATGAAATTGATTTGTTGACACAAGTTGCTATGCAAGTAGGCTTTGCTCTCGATCGTGCCAGATTTCTCAACCAAATAGATCGCGCCTACCAATGTGCCTCAGCCACTTCTGTGCAGGAGCGACAAAAACAAGAACAGCTGCAATCGCAAGTTGTCAAACTGCTCAAGAATAGCAATCAAGTGGTGCATAATTTATCTACAGAAATTGTACCACAGCAGATGCAATCGATTAGTTCTATTTGCCAGCAAATGCAAATATTAGGTGATTCTGCGACAGAATTAATTGTTTCTGCCCAAAAAATCGAATTTCAAGAACAAAATCTTAATCAATGGGTAGAAACGAAAAATCAATCGATTAACGAACTGTTAAATAATATTTGTACTATCCAAAAAACAATTGTAGAAGCTGCCGAAAACGCTCACCGGATAGAACAACCTGCACAAAAACTAGGTGAGACTGTCAATTTGATGAGTAATGTTGTTTCACAGATGAAACTCCAAGCCATGCAGACAGCATTAGAAGCTTCTCGTGCTGGAGAAGTTGGGCAACAATTTGCAGCGATCGCACAAAAGGTACTGTCTTTAATTCAAGAGTTAGACTCAGATATTGCCGCAGTACAACCACTGGTGGCGGAAATTCAGACAGAAACCCACCAAATCATTGCGACAATTGAAACCAAAGCCGAACAAGTCGCCAGCGACTCAACATTTATCGAAAAAACTCAACAGCAACTTCATCAGGCGATCGCAATCAGTCAAGAAATGAAAACCCTGGCTGCTGAAATTACTCAAATCGCTACTCTCCAAGCCCAAACTTCATATTCCGCAAATCAACAAGTTTTGGAAGTCGCTAATATTACTAATCAAGCTTCCGAGCAAGCCCTAGAATTAGCAGAGTCTTTAAGCAATATAGACATATTTACACAAGACATATAGAGTATTTTATCTTACTAAATAAATATAGGAGGGCAAGGAAGATAATTGATAAATGACTGTTGACTGTTGACTCTGAAGAGATATTTTCTCTTGATCGCCTGATTTGCAAGATTTATATCTCCCTTGTCCTCCTTGTCCTCCTTGTCCCCCTTGTCTCCCTTCCCCCATCCTCCTTCCCTTTCATCTATGTGATAAAAATTTTTTTATCGAGATTGCCTGTTAAATAATTTACCAAATTCTGCCATTTTACATAAATACAGGAACATAGCTATGGTTCTTGACTTGGGTATAAAAAGTAATATTAATCCAGAATTTGTCCAAGAAGCTTTAGGGCTGCTACAGCAAATTCACAATGGATTGTTAGAACTACCAAATAACTATTCTCCAGGTAAGATGCGGACTCTGGTAAGAGTTGCGCAGCTAATTAAAGATGTCAGCGCTCAAGTTGATTTGACTGATATCCAAAATTTAGCTTATCGCCTAGAGAAGATTTTTCGGCTTTTATCCCTAGAAAATCAGATAATTGACGCAAATATTACAGCTTTATTAATAGAAGCTAACGAATATCTCGGTTTATTATTAATTGCCCAAATTCAAGGTAAAACTGATGATGCAGTTAATCTCTTAGCAAAAACAGATTCTGTGTTTGCTAATTTAGAGACGAGAAATAATCAGCAACCAATAGCAATTAATTCACTTGCTAAATTGAATGTAGAACCAGGGTTATCTCATTTGATCGATACAGCAGAGGTGACTCAAGCATTAAACAACTTAGAAATGATTCTGGCTCAATCGGAGGCTGATAATTTAGTCGAGAAACTGCTATTAGCCGCCAATGTATTTTTAAGCTTTGGCGATCGCTTAAAGATAACTGAATTTGTGGCGATCGCGCAAGTAGCAATCGCTTGTCTAGAAAATAGCCCCAAAGCCGCACCAACTATCGGACGTATCGCCTTAGCAGGTTGGCGTGCAGCCTATGAGGGAATATCAAAACCAGTTATTTCTCCCAATGGTAAGTCAATTAATAGCGCAATTGCTATTGTTAAGCAAAATAGCGATCGCTCTAACCAACTAAGAAGTCTGAAAACTTCGCAGTTATTTGTCTGGACTGCGAGTGGTAATATTTTTACCATTAATTCCAACAGTGTGAAAGAAATTTTAGTTGCTCAAGCCGATCAACTTATCTATTCGCAACAACAGTGGTTTTTACATTGGCAGGGTAAAATTATCCCTACCTATGGAGTTTCGCAACTGCTGAATGCCGAAAATTTATCACCAGAGAAAACTCAACCAGAACCAATATTTATTATTAGCTTAGGGCAGCAAATTATCGCTTTACAACCACAGATTCAGTCTTTAATTGCTGAATTAGAGTTACCAATTCAACCTGTGCCAGCGTCAGTCAAACTGCCTAGTTATGTGTATGGTTTGACTACTTGGAAAGATAAACAACTGCAAGTCATCGATTTGGCTGCACTTTTAAGCGAAACCATTGCTCAAAACCCACAGATTCCCGCAAATCCTTACTTATTCAATCCAACCGACAGTGCAACAGCCAACAGAGAATCTACCGTGCTGATCGTTGATGATTCTAATAGCGTGCGACATCTGATATCAATGACTTTGCAAAAAGTCGGTTACAAAATTTTACATGCCCAAGATGGACAAGAAGCGATCGCCCAATTGCAGCAAAATTCCCACATACAATTAGTGATTTGTGATGTAGAAATGCCAAAAATGAATGGCTTTGAGTTTCTTAGCTATCGTCTCAAAGAGCAGTTTTTATCGACAATTCCTGTGGTGATGCTAAGTAGTTGCACCACCAATAATCATCGCTTATTAGCAATGCAATTAGGTGCTACTACTTACTTTACAAAACCTTATATAGAGCAAGAGTTTTTAGCAGCAATTAAGTTGATTATTGAACAAAAAAGCTATAGCTAGGTTCCATTGGCTAACAGGCGTTGTGCTGGTGCTAAAACACCAGCCACCATTTATTGAAAGCGGCGGGAAACTCCATCCCCTTGTGGGTGGACGAGGTTGTTCCGCCCGTCGCTTGGGGTATTGGGCATTGGGCATTGGGCATTGGTAGTTTCTTCCCCATGCCCAAAAACTCCATCCCCGTTCGGCTGACGCTCACGGCGAAAGCCTTGGGGGTGGAGTTTTTCCTACCTAAATGTTACGTAATTGATTTGATTTAATTTTATCTGAACAAGTATTATTACGGTTTGAATTATAAAATAATCGATTATATAAATATAATATAAGTAGAACGGTTCTAAATAAACCGAAGTATTTTCAAAATCAAATATGAGTCATATATTAATTACTCAATTGATGTAAAAGTAACCGTAACTTAAATGAATTGGCAGTTTTGTAAGTCACATAAAGCAGTAGCTAATAAATACAGTTAGCCTATTTATGTAGTTTGAAATATTAGGGAAAAATCCATTTTATTCTTATTTATTATTCACAAAATATATGGCTGTCAAAAATTCTATGTATAGCTCAATAGAACAAAGAAGAAAACATAAAAGAGTATCTTTTACTGTTGAGGAAAATATAGTTGCTATTTGTCAGCTTCCTAATTATAGAAACTTGATAAGTGCAATAGTTAGAGATATTAGTCATGAAGGAATAGCCTTATCGTTTCAACTAGATATTCAAAATGCATGTAATATTCAGCCAGGAGAATGTCTAACTATTAGAGAAATTAGAGGCATAAAAGGTTTACAGTATTTTGATAACTTCAAAATTGAAATCAAATGGATATTAGTAAATCAATGCATAGCAGTTGGTTGTCAATTCATGAATGCTCCTAAATCTTTTCAAGAGCAAATTCGACAATTAGAATTTTCCAGCACCGAAACTAATACAATTACAGCCATACCTGGCGATGTTGAAGTGAGAACAAATACATGGATTGTTGTCTCTGAACATGCTACTTCGGGAATTTTAAATACCGTTACTATAGAAGACAATATTCACATTATTTCAAAGCAGGAATTGCAAAAAAATTCTGATTTAAAGTTCTCTGCACATGATAAAGTCTGTATTAATTCGGAAACTGTGCTAGATGAAGTTTTACACAGAATGGAAGATGTAGAACGATGTTTAATAGTAAATAAGTTAAAAGATAAATTTGCTTGTCGGCAAATGCTTCAAGCTATATATCCTGATTTTTATTTTTTACAGATTAAGCTTCACGATTTACCGTCTATAAATTTTGATCGTCAAAAGAAATATTTTATCAAGCCGATAAAAGGTTATTGGGGAAGCGGGATAGGATTAATTCAATCTGGTGTAAATTTAAATCAATTAGTTAATGATATTAGTCAAGATTTAGAAAGAAAAGCCAACATTTTTTCTGACGATGTATTATCCAAAGAAGATTTTTTAATTGAAGAGTTTATCGAAGGGGAGGAATATGCAGTTGATATGTATTATTCTAGTATGGGTGAACCAATTATTATAAATATTTATCATCATCCCATTCCCAAAAAGTTAGCTTATTTGCATATGGTATATTATACTAGTGCTGATATTTTCCATATTTTATATGATAAAGTTTTGGATTTTTTTACTAAACTTAACTGTGTAATTAATGCTAAATCAATTCCTATTCATGCAGAATTTAAGTATTTCCAAGAGCAATTAATTCCTGTAGAACTGAATCCTCTTAGATATGGAAGTGATGGTCTCTCTGATTTAAGTTATTATGGATTTGGTTTCAATCCATTCGAGTATTTTGCTAAGGAGTTAAAACCAAACTGGAAGTCTTTATGGAATGAGAGACTACAGAAAGTATATGCATGGTATACAGGATATAATGGTACGAATATTGATGTAAAGTCTTATCGCCCAAGCTTTTTTACATTTCGTCAACTATTTTCTCATATTATTTCAGATATTACTTTTAATTATCATAAAGAGTTAGCATTTTCTGTAATGTATATTGAGGAAACAAGTGTTGATAAAATTTTTGATTTGTTAGAAGTAGAATTCCGAAATTACTTTATTCCGAATAAACAATATTCTGAAAAATCTTTTTGGCAACTATTTAGTTCTGGTATCGAAACATTCTTTGCTAGTGGAGTATATTTATGGCGAGAAGGCGACTTAGCAAATTTTGTATTCTTAGTATTACAGGGAAGCCTAGAAGTTATGATCTCTTCATTTGAGGGGAAAAATGTAGTAATAGAGACAATCTCTGCGGGAGAAATTGTTGGAGAAATTGCAGCTCTTGATGGACTTCCTTATTCAACAACTGTAATAACTATCACTGATTGCACGCTGATCAAGATACCAACAGTTGTATTTCGTAGTCTTTCATATAAATATCCTGAGTTGTTTCATGATATTTTTTGGCAGCAGGTTGTTAAAGCCAGAAAACTGGCTCTTAAATACAGCGCACTCCAATTATAATCTTCAAGATACATAGCACTAATTCATACCATTTCACTTGAAAAATGATACATATCGCCTAAGCAGAGGGAGCATTACAAGTGATTTGTATCCAGAATTTCGTGAATTGGTATTACTTCCATAAATTCGACAACTGCATCTGCCATTTAAGTCAAAACTAAGTTATCACGATGAACTACAGTTTCTGCGCCGCCATAGCCTAAAATTTGGGGAATTTCGCGGGAATGACAACCGCGAATCTGTTGGAGTTCTTCGCTGTTGTAATTCACTAATCCTCTAGCAATTTCGTTACCTTCACCATCGCATAGTTGCACGGCTTCTTGAGTATCAAATTCTCCTTCTACGGCTTTAATACCTGCCGCTAATAATGATTTTCCACTTTGAGAAATCGCCGCGATCGCGCCTGCATCTAAATATAATTTTCCCATCGGTACAAGACCGTAAGCAATCCAGCGTTTGCGGGCTGAGGTGGGTTCTGGTTGGGGTTGAAAATGGGTACCGATGGCTTCCCCGGCGATGATTTTTTCAATATTACGGGGATATCGCCCTTGGGTAATTACAGTACGCACACCAGCCGCGATCGCAATTCTGGCGGCGGAAATTTTCGTTACCATTCCCCCAGTACCCCATTGGGAACCTTGCGCACCTGTTTGTATCTGTAATTCGGCTAATTCCTTAATACTGCTTACTAAGGCGATGGGTTGAGCATCGGGTACGGAACGGGGATCGGCGGAGTACAATCGATCCACATCAGTCAGCAAAAATAGCCAATCTGCTTCCACTAAACTGGCAACTAAGGCTGAAAGGGTGTCATTATCACCAAATTTTAGCTCATCTACCGCCACCGTATCGTTCTCATTAACTACCGGAATCACTCCCAATCCCAGCAATTCCCGAAACGTATTGTAGATGTTGAGATAGCGACTGCGCTGTACTAAATCGCTACGGGTTAATAGAACTTGGGCGATAGGTTGTTGCAGGGTAGTAAATAAATCATCATACACCCGCATTAACCGCCCTTGTCCGACAGCTGCTACTGCTTGTTTAAGTGCGATCGCTTTTGGGCGTTCCGTTAAACCCAACCGCGCGCAACCCACCCCCACCGCACCAGAAGACACCAAAATCACCTGATGTCCTTGGCGTCTTAAATCAGACAGGGTTTCCGCCAAAGTCGCAATTGTAGACAGTGCTAATTGTCCCGTTTCCGGTTGAGTCAGGCTAGAAGTACCGATTTTAACAACAATGGTTTTAGTCAAGGGTCAATAGTCAATGGTCAATGGTCAATGGTTAATAGTCAATGGTCAAGGGTTAAGGGTCAATACTCATCAGACTTTTGACTGTAGACTCTGGACTTTTGACTATTGACTAAATTGTAAAGCGCCAGGTCTTCTATAAGTGAAGTCTGACGCTTTACGGTTTTAAATTTATTTATTATCGGCTTGGGTCTTTTTTGGCTGACCCGATGTTATTGATACTTATATTCTCAGATTTTTTTCATTGCGAAAGATTCCTTAATTATTTTTTTAGATTTACTTTTCTGTCTTATTATCAATGTTTGCGAATTTTTGTATACTTAGGGCTGATGGAGGCTCCCAAGGCTTCTGATACCCAGACTTCAAAGTTTCTCACGGGGTGAGTACGCAGTAGTTCTACATCTGGGTGAATCATCGGTTCTACTAGGATGGTGAACATACCTAAGCGATTACCCGCTAAGACATCGGTAAATAAGCGATCGCCTACCATCCCTACTTGATGAACTGGTAAATTCATCGCTCTGAGTGCGGCTCTAATCTTGCGTCGTGAAGGTTTAACTGCACCCAAGTAGTAAGGTAAGTTTAAAGAACGCGCAATTCCGCCAATCCGCATTTCGCTTAAGTTATTACTCACCAACCATAAGACGGTATGGGCGCGGATTTGTTCTACCCACTCCCGTAATTCTGGCGAAACTGCGCCAACTTTCATCGGTACTAAAGTTTCATCTACATCCAGCACCAATCCCTTCAATCCATATTCCTGGATAATGTCTGGTGTTAGGGTTAAAATCGAACCTGCCAAAATCAAGTCAGGCTGCAAAAGGTTATTCCAAGCCATATTTTCGACTAAAGAATGAGTAAATACTGTTTTACTTGTAAATTTCGACAATAAATACTTAGTATTTTGTCATAAATAACAAAGCAAACTTGTGCTATGATAACTTTTCACAAAATACAAATACCTAGTTTTTTTAGAATATAGCTTGCCTGGTAACCTTGCCAAGCAGTAATTTATAATCGGATTTTAAATAAATGCGATCGCTTCAGGAATAAGATGATGGGAATAAAAAAAGCGATCGCAAATTTTAGGGCTGGGATAATCCCAAACCTATGACTGATGCGATGGTTAAATTTGCCTAACCTGGCAACATATATTCCTTAATTCTTGCCAAAAAAGTTTTTTTCGCAATTTATATAGCTGTAGCCAGATAGATTAAGATATCAAGCTAAGATAAAACCTTGACAATCAAAGGCTTTTAAACCAGTCATCAGTCAACACTTCGACAAGCTCAGTGCAGCGCAGTCATCAGTCATCAGCTATCATTCAGGAATTTAATTATTTATTGCTATCTATCATTCAACTTCATTAAACAAATGTTCTTCTAACAATGGTTGTACCTTACGGAATTCCTCTGGGGAAAGGAGGTGCGGCTGTCCATTTTTAGCGATCCGAGCAAAAAATAGCAGGGGATCGAGGGGGGTGTAAATGGCGTATTCCTGCTCTTCATCGTAGAATCTAGCTAGAAGTTGTAACTGCTCCGGTTCTAAATCTGCTTCATCATCTTCAATTTCTAAAGTGAAGAGTTCAGATTCTTCTACAGGGGGTAAATCACCAGAGACGGTGAGAGCATAAGCAGTATTTTTTAAGAATAAATTCTGCTCGGATAAGACAGCTTGGGCTGTAGGAAAAATCTTATCAATTGTGAGATCGTCTTCTACCAGAACAGCTTCTTCTTCCTCATCTTCACCTTGCCAAGCAAAAATTTCTACAGGTGAATCGACGGGTAGTAGTAAAACATATTCTTGCCCATCTACTTCCAGGGAATGCTCAATATAACAATCGAGATTGCGCCCTTTTTCGTCAGTTAAACTGATGGAGCCAGTGCGATCGTTATCGTTGTCGTCGGAAAATGGAGAAGAAAACATAGCCGAGGTGTGGAAACTTTTTTTATAACTACCAGCAAATGTGAAATTTGCATTTGCTCAACTATTTAATGAAATATATCTCAATAAACAGGTTGAGTTTTATATACAACTGCCGGGTACCAGTTTTCAGAATATCATGTTAAAAGGTATCAATACTCAACAGCTACCGCCGAACTGCGAGATTGAGCGCGGCGAGTATCCAGCCATTGTTGCAAAATTAAAGCGGCGGCTTTTCTGTCAATTAAGGCTTTATGGCGTGAGGGCGAGCGATTTTCCGCCTTGAGCAATTCTTCTGCTTGATATGAGGTTAATCGCTCATCCACGTATTCCATCGGTAAATTGAGCGCTTTCGCCAGCCTATTAGCTAACTTTTGCACGTGACGCGCTTGAAAGCCTATAGAGCCATCCATCGAATAAGGTAAGCCAATTACTAGCACCTGCACGTGGCGCTCTTCAACAATTTGTTTGAGTTGCTCCACATCTTGGGCAAAAGATGCACGTTCAATGGTGGCGATCCCCGTAGCGATTAAGCCGGTACCATCACAACCTGCTACGCCAATGCGCTTGCGCCCTAAATCTAATCCTAATGCTGAAATCAATGGCTGTGGTTGCTCCTGGGATTAACTTGACTGCTGTTGCTGTGTATCTGCTGATTCTGGCGGAGAAGATGCTTCGATATTGGCGGGTTTATTGCCAAAAGTCGGCGGTTCCGATTTTGTAGGTAATGATATATCAGGCGATCGCTGTTGGAGTTGTTGCGTCCATGACATACCCCCAGGAATCGGTTTGCGTGCAGGTTGTAAGCCTTGCAACACTTCCGGCCATTGAATTCCCTCTAAAGAGACAAATTTCGACTCTCTTAGTTTATGCCAAACCGAGCGCGACATGATTAGAGTATGTTCTATCCGTTTAGCACCAATGCGTTCTAAATACTCTTCTCGCTCTGGTTGATAATCAGAAGAAGCCAGTTGCAAGCCTTGCTGGGGAAAATCTTGGACAATCCGCGCTAATTGAGACAGCAACTCAGGATATAGCCAAGTATAGGCGGGGTGAACTGTCAGCGTGGCGATGTGGGGGGTAATTCCCTGGCGATCTAGTTGCACCTGAAAATGTCCAATCGCGGCTTTGCGTTGGGGTTCAAATACGTAACCACTGACTACTTCGGTTTTTGTCACCCATTGCTTCACAGCATCGCTCAAGGCTCCAAACAAACTTGTTTTGAAGTCGCGGGTATTGCGATCGAACACCTGACGCACCAAAGGCGGCATAGATGCTGTATCTAGTTGATAGAGCAATTGGGCATCCGCATTACTAATTGGTAACAAATTCGGTAAATCTGGTTCAGCTTGCGCCAATTCGGTTAATAATTGGGGTTCAATTTCCCAATAAGTCATTTCCGCTAGACGCTGAAATCCATTTTGCCGATATAATGCTAGCGCCTCTAAATCGTTGACATTTACTTCCAGTACCCAAGTGCGCGCCTCGACAATCGACTCAAAGCAATGGCGTAAAAGCTGGGAACCAGTTACTTGCTTGTCAGTAGCTCGGTCAAGGATTACCTTATCAACCCGCCAAGTACTGCGCGTGCGGTTAAACGGTGATACTTGAATCATCCCTAAGAGCGATCGCCCTTGTTCTGCCACATAGGAACAGAACAGGTATTGTAACGGGTTAGGGAACCAACTTAAAAATTTCAAAAAGCCATACCAGCGTCGCAGCCATTGCATTTGGCGCGTGGCAGAACCTGCTCCTTTAGGGGTTTGGGCTGCGAATGACTCTTGAGTTATGCGTTCGATACCGTCCAGATCCCGGTATTGGACTGGTCGAATGATAACGCTGAGATTTCGAGGAAGTAATGAAGTCATTTTAGTTTCGAGCCGCCATTAAGCCTTAATTAACTGCTCTTGCTGAGTAAGTGCTGTAATAATAATATTAGCGGCTTTCCGCCATTTGCTAGCTATCCAAAAGAGCGATCTTCTTAAAGAAATACGTAAATTAAATAAAAAAAGCAGATTTGATGATAACACTCATAGCATTAATCAACAATATCTGCTTTAATTCTACGTAAATTTTAATTTAAGATTTAGCTAAATTTATAAACCTTGGCGAGACGCCAACTTTTCAAAATAGGCTTGGGTTTGATGCAGTAATTGATCTCGGCTATCTTCAAGATTTTGCTTCATGGGTGGAACCAGATTGCGAGCTTGTAAAGTCATGTGTAGCTGGAGGTGGGCTACATACTCGCTAAAATCTTCATTGACTACACTTGTGTCTGTTAAGAGATTTGATTCCATTGCCACTGGTATTCTCCTTTAATTAGTCTGGTGCAGTGTTTTCCATCAAACAAAACCTATCACGTTGTTTTGCCCAACTTTTTATTTTGCAATGAAGTGTAATGGTTCTTTGGATTTGGGCATGGGGCATGGGAGTAGAGGGCAGGGGGCAGGGAGCAGGGGGAGCAATAGCAATTGACTATTGACTATTGACTCTTGACCAATGCCCAATGCCCAATGCCCTATTTATTATGCATCATCTAAAGCGGCAATTCCGGGTAGTACTTTGCCTTCGAGTAACTCCAAGCTAGCGCCGCCGCCGGTGGAGATGTGGCTCATTTGCTCGGCTAAACCGACTTTTTCCACAGCCGCGACAGAGTCGCCGCCGCCGATGATGGTGGTAGCGCCTGTTTTGCCAATTTCTGCTAAAGTATGAGCGATCGCTTCTGTACCCACAGCAAATTTATCAAACTCGAATACACCCATAGGGCCGTTCCAAACTACTGATTTGCAATCTGCAAGAGCTGCTTGGAAGACTTTGACTGAGTCTGGGCCAATATCTAAACCCATACCACCATCGGGGATATTTTCGATGCTGACGGTTTCCGCATTAGCATCAGGCGCAAACTTATCTGCTACGACTACATCTGTAGGTAACAGGAAGGTAACACCGCGTTCTTTAGCTTTAGCTTCTAAAGATTTTGCTAGTTCTAGCTTGTCTTCTTCAACCAAAGACTTACCAACATTCAAACCACGGGCTTTGTAGAAGGTGAAAATCATCCCACCACCGATGATGAGCTTGTCACACTTCTCTAGCAGGGTTTCAATAACGCCAATTTTGCTAGAAACTTTAGAACCACCGATAATTGCTGCCAAAGGACGTTGGGGACTTTCAATCGCGCTTTGCAGATATTGCAATTCCTTTTCCACCAAATATCCAGCCACAGAGGGTTTGAGGTATTTAGTTACACCTTCAGTAGAAGCGTGGGCGCGGTGTGCAGTACCAAACGCATCATTGACATAAAAATCGGCATTAGCTGCCAGTTTTTTCGCAAATTCTGGGTCGTTCTTTTCCTCTTCCTTGTAGAAGCGGACGTTTTCTAACAACAGCACTTGGCCATTTTCTAAAGCCGCAACTTTAGCAGCTACTTCATCACCGATAGAATCATCAGTTTTGACAACTTCTTGTCCCAGTAATTCCGACAGACGTTTAGCTACTGGAGTCAAACGCAATTTGTCATCCACACCTTTAGGACGACCAAAATGGCTTGCTAGAATTACCTTAGCGCCCTTCTGCGTTAAATCTTGGATAGTTGGCAAAGCTGCCCGAATCCGAGTGTCGTCTGTGATGTTGCCGTTATCATCAACAGGCACGTTAAAATCCACCCGTACTAAGGCACGTTTACCAGATACATCTGCCGCAGATAAATTTGCTAAAGTTTTTTTGGACACAGCCAGACCCTCCCGATCGCCTTTTTGTTATTGTTTTGAAAGTATAACCATCCAGATTTTACCGGAGACTGGGGTACGCAGGTGAGAGATATGTTCAAGACAGTTTTATTTCCCATCGATCAAAGTCGCGAAGCCAGGGAAGCAGCTGATGTGGTTACCAACGTTGTCCAAAAATATGGTAGTCGTTTGGTAATACTCTCGGTGGTGGAAGAACCAACCGCAGAAGCGCCCAGCGTCGATCCTATGGTGTCACCGGAGGTAGTTGCAAAATTACTCGAAAGTGCCCGCGCCTTATTTGAGCAACAAGGAATTCCCGCCGAAGTTCTGGAAAAGCAAGGAAAACCAGCTTTTACCATTTGTGATGTGGCTGACGAAATCGGGGCAGATTTAATTATTATGGGTTGTCGTGGTTTAGGTTTAACTGAAGAAGGTGCAACAGATAGTGTCACTACTCGCGTGATTAATCTTTCACCTTGTCCAGTTTTGATTGTGCCGTAATGGGGTATGGGGCAATTCAATTTTGGATTTTGGATTTGCGATTTTGGATTGGGTTTGAATCTAAAATCTAAAATCTAAAATCTAAAATTCCTTGTCCCCCTGCCCCCCTGCTCCCTGCTTATCTGGTTGATTAATCATGTGTCAAACTGGGCGCACTTTGTTAATTGTGGATGATTCCCCAGAAGACCGGGAACTTTATCGGCGCTATTTACGGCGCGATCGCGAATATGCTTACAATATTTTCGAGGCGGAACTGGGGCGACAAGGGTTAGAGCTATGGCAGCAGCACCAAATCGATGTGGTGTTACTCGACTATCGATTACCCGATTTAGATGGGTTGGAATTTCTCAGTTGCTTACAATCTTTTTCCAAACAGCCTTGCTTACCAGTAATTATGGTAACTGGGGAGGGGAATGAGGCGATCGCAGTCCAGGCGATGAAAGCCGGCGCACAAGATTATCTGGTGAAGGAGCAAATTACTCCAGAAGGGTTACAACTGGCAATAAATGGAGCAATTGAAGCTGTACAGTTACGCACGCAATTGCAACAGCGTATTGAACGAGAGCGTTTAGTCGGGCAAATTACTCAAAAACTCCATCAATCCCTCGATTTAGCAGAAATTTGGCAAACAACTGTGTCCCAGGTGCGGCAGTTTCTCCAAACTGACCGGGTTTTGATTTTCCGCTTACAGTCAGATGGCTGGGGTACAGTCGTAACGGAATCTGTCGGCGCAGGTTGGATTTCCCTGCTTTCTACTTCACTACATGACCCTTGTCTCAATCAAGACTATCTGGAATATTTCCGTCAGGGACAAGTGACCCAGAAAGCAGATATTTATGATGGTAGTATTGATATCTGTCACGTTGAACTGTTAAAAAAGTTACAAGTCAGGTCGAACTTGGTAGTGCCAATTTTGCAAAATGGTAAATTGTGGGGGATGTTAATTGCCCATCATTGCCAAGCTCCCCGACAATGGCAATCCTTAGAAGTTGATTTACTCACAGAACTTGCTACTCAAGTAGGTATTGCTATCCAACAAGCGGAACTTTATCAACAGGCGCAGAATGAACTAGCAGAACGCAGGCGAACTGAAGCAGCTTTGCGAGAAAGTGAAGAACGCTTCCGCCAGCTAGCGGAAAATATTCAGGCTGTATTTTGGGTGACTGAACTGCCAGAACGGCGGATTAGCTATGTTAGTCCAGCTTATAACCGTTTTTGGGGATTGAACGCCGAAGATTTATATAATAATCAGCAAAATTGGGTAAATTTGTTGCATCCAGAAGACCGGGAAGCAACGGAGAAAGTATTTCAAGAAAAAGCAGCCGCAGGACTATTTGACCAAGAGTATCGGATTGTTCTGCCTAATGGGAGAGTGCGCTGGGTGCGCGATCGCTGTTTTCCGATTTGCGATGATTCAGGTACAGTATATCGGCTTACAGGTATTGCTGAGGATATTACTGAACGCAAACACCAAGAACTTAACGAGAGATTTATCAATGAGCTAGAAGGGCGGCTGCGACAACTCACAGATGCTCAAGCAATGGTGTGGGAAATTATCAGCAGTCTCGGTACATATTTCCAGGTAAATCGCTGTACCTGGGGCGAGATTGATTGGCAACAGGGTCTAATTACTATCGAGCGAGATTGGTGTCCAAATGGCCCTAGTATGTCCGGTACATATTCCTTGTCGGATTATATCACCCCAGAATTTCAAGCCACCTTTGCTGCTGGTAAGTTTGCCGCGATTGAAGACATCACAAAAGACCCCCGCACCGCCGCTTTTGCTAGCAATTATGAGCCATATCACGTGAGAGCCTTGGCCAGCATTCCGGGTATCTATCAGGGTCAGTGGGTAGCAAGTTTAACAATTTATTCGGAAATACCACGAGTATGGCGCGAGGATGAAATAGCACTTTTGCAAGCAACTTGGGCGCGTGTCTGGGCGCTAATTGAACAAACCCGCGCGGTTCAAGCATTACGCGCCAGTGAAACCCGCTTTCGCACTTCGGTGGAAACAATGCTCGACTGCTTTGGGATTTACCAGGCTGTACGCAACGACCAAGGCGAAATTGTTGATTTTCGGGTAGATTATATCAATAATGCCGCCTGCATCCACCATCAACAGACTTGCGAGCAATTACTGCCGGGATATAATGACAAAAGCTTATTTGATGAATATTGTCAAGTGGTAGAGACTGGGCGATCTCTGATTAAAGATGATTTGGTTTATGCAGAAGAATCCGGACAAAAGCCTCTAGTTAGAGCATTTGATATCCGCGTTGCGAAATTTGCTGATGGCTTTATTGCTACTTGGCGCAATATTAGCGATCGCAAACTCTCAGAGCAAGCCTTACAAGAAAGCCAAGAACGGTTTCGCTTGGTAACTAACGCTGTCAATGGTTTGGTATTTGACTGGAACTTAAAAACCAACGAAGTCTATCGTTCGGAAAAACTCTTCGATTTGGTGGGTTTTCACCCGGAAGATGTGCCGGCTAGCGCTAGTTGGTGGCAAAATTTAGTGAATCCTGCTGATATTGCGCGTTTGCGATCAGAAGTACCTGATTTGTTTAGTAGCGGACGCAATCTTTATGAAGGTGAGTATCGCGTGCTTCATAAAAATGGACATTGGGTAAATGTGTGGGAACGGGGCTGTGTAATTCGCGACGAGCAAGGACAGGCGATACGTGTAGTCGGCTCAACCGTAGATATTAGCGATCGCAAACAAGCAGAAGCAGCATTACGCCAAAGCGAAGAACGCTATCGCTGTTTAGCAGAATTAATTCCCCAATTAGTTTGGACAGCTAACGCTCAAGGAGCCTTACTTGATGTCAATAAACGTTGGTTGGAGTTTACAGGATTAACCATAGAACAAGCCCGCACCGTTGGCTGGAAAGAAGTTGTGCATCCCGAAGATGTACCTGTGATGGCGCAAAAGTGGTTAGAGTCTGTAAAAAAGAATACTCCCTATCAAGCAGAGGGTCGGATGCGGCGAGCAGATGGGGTATATCGCTGGCACTTACACCAAGCAGTCGGGCAAAAGAATGAGCAAGGTGAAATTATCAAATGGTTTGGGACTGCAACAGATATTGAAGCTCAAAAACAACTAGAAATTGAACGCGATCGCTTATTACAATTAGAGCAAACAGCTAGAGCAGAAGCCGAACGCGCCAACCGCATAAAAGACGAATTTTTAGCAATTTTATCTCACGAATTGCGATCGCCCCTGAACCCAATTTTAGGTTGGGCAACCCTATTACAAGCACGCAAATTAGACGAAACCAAAACCCAACAAGCCCTAGCCAGTATTGAACGCAACGCCAAGCTGCAAACCCAACTCATTGATGATTTGCTCGATGTAGCCAAAATTTTGCGTGGTAAACTCAGCATGAATGCCACTCCCGTCAATCTTGCTTTTGTGGTTGAAGCCGCCATTGACACCATGCGCACCGCAGCCGTTGCCAAATCCATTTTGTTATATCCCGTATTATCACCAGTAGGACGAGTATCGGGTGATGCTGCTAGAATTCAGCAAATTGTATGGAATCTGTTATCTAACGCCATCAAATTTACCCCCAACAACGGACGGGTAGATATTCGCCTAGAAAAAGTTGACAACTTTGCCCAAATTACAGTCAGCGATACAGGTAAAGGCATCAACCGCGAATTTCTCCCCCATATCTTTGAGTCCTTCCGTCAAGAAGATGCTTCCACTACGCGCAAGTATGGGGGATTGGGTTTAGGATTAGCGATCGTTCGTTCCCTGGTAGAAGCGCATGGGGGCAACATTTGGGCAGAAAGCCAAGGTGAAGGACAAGGTGCAAAATTTACAGTCCAATTACCCTTACTAGATATCGAGCCGCAAAAAAGCCAGCCTTGTCAATCAACCAAGCAACCCGCAGATATTACTGGGGTTCGCATCTTATTGGTTGATGACGAACCAGATACTCGTGAATTATGCAGCACCCTGCTGACTCAATACGGTGCCGAAGTTCTCACCGTCACCTCTGCCGCCGAAGTTTTAGCCGCCCTAGAATCCTTTCAACCAAACCTGTTAGTTAGTGATATTGGTATGCCCGAAATCGATGGTTATACCCTCATCCAAAAGATACGTTCTCTACCAAATGAAAAAGGCGGACAAATTCCCGCGATCGCGCTCACAGCCTACGCCAGAATAGAAGATCGGCAACGTTCCCTACTCGCAGGCTTTCAACAGCATATTTCAAAACCCATTGATATTGACGAATTGTTAAAAGTCATATTTGACATTATGTGTAATGGGGTTGACGGTTGACTGTTGACGGTGACTGTTGACGGTTGACCATTGACCATTGACTATTGACATCACCCCAAAACCTTCTTTCCCAAAGCTAAACAAATCGCATCATTTTGTGGGGTATGAATGCGGCTGCAAAGTACATCACGGTAATGTCTTTCTAACGGGTTATGGCGCGATAAACCAGGATTGCCGATTAATGATAATCCTGTTTCTACAGCCCGAATTGCATTAGATGTAGTGATATATTTAACAGTCTGCGCCTGTAAACCTACGTTATTATCATAATTTCCGCCATCCATATCATTGGCTAAACCATAAATTAGGCGATCGCTTGCATACAATAAAGCTTCAATTTCTCCCATCGCTGTTTGAAAGCGGGGTAAAGTGGCTAAACTCGCGCCTAAATTACTAGGCGATCGCTCGTTTAAATAACTTACTAGCCAATCTCGCGCTGCTTTGGCTACGCCTTGATATAATGCACTCAACCATAGACTATTAAGCGCTAATTGCAAGGGATCGGCAGAAGACCAAGCTGATAATGGACGCACATCCAAAGCATAATCTCTAGGAATTAAGACATTTTCTAAAATTAGATCGTGGCTACCAGTCGCCCGCATTCCCAAATGATCCCAAGTTTCTTGAATGCAGACACCAGCAAAATTACGGGGTACGAGAAAATTACCTACACGGGGTTCTGCTTCTGTAGTGCGTGCCCAAACTACAAAGTAACTTAAAATTGGGCTACCTGTAGTGTATATTTTATGACCATTTAATAGCCAACCATCAGCAGTATATTCCGCAGTTGTTGCTGGTAATCCACCCCTTGCTGGCGTACCTAATTCCGGTTCCACACGCGCCGCATTTAATAAAGCGATACCTGCAACCGATTCCGCACACAACCGTTGATAAATCGCTTCCGGCCAGCGTCGGTTACGTCCAGCATGAGTATGTTGTAAATAATGCATCGTCAAGACTAACGCCGTAGCTGCATCCCCAGATGCGATCGCTTCAATCACTCGACAAACAGTAGCAAATCCCACACCTTGCCCGCCAAACTCTTGGGGAATCGTCAAATTTAGGAGTTGTGCTTGTTGGAGGGCGGCGAAATTTTCAAAAGGAAAAGAACCTTCGCGATCGTGAATTGCAGCGCGAGTAGCAAAATCAGCAGCCAAAGCAGCAACACGCAAAAATAAATCGCTGCTAGATATGACTGGAGATGTATTAACTGTGACCATATTTACTTATTTTGTGTCAGCAAAGAATGGTTGAGCAGATATCTTTAAGTAATATATCTGTTATTGTTTCGTTAGATTTAGGACTTATGCAATAACTCTCTCAAACTCTTAGGACTTACGCACACTCTACGAATTCTTCTCCCAAGGGGAGACGCTGCGCGTTGGCGGAAGCCTCTCGCAGAGAAGGCGTTCTTGGCGTCTTGGCGGTTCAATAAATTAAGCTTTTCAGTAATTTTTGCGGCGTTGCTGAATCGGAGTATGAATTTAAATTTCTGGCAAAATTAAATAACGACTCTTTGCGCCTTTGCGCCTTTGCGTGAGACTTATTCATACTTTCAATCAGCAACGCCATTTTTGCGTAAGTCCTGACTCTTATTCTCTTGACAAATGACAATTGTACAGACAAGGGTTCATCGCGTCTCTAATAATTATGAAAAAACTAATTAACAACCCAGAAGAATTTGTCCGAGAAAGCTTAAAAGGTATGGCTGCGGCTCATAGCGATTTAATTCAAGTGAGTTACGATCCTACCTTTGTTTATCGAGCCGATGCACCAGTACAGGGTAAAGTAGCCATTATTTCTGGTGGTGGTAGCGGACACGAGCCGATGCACGGGGGTTTTGTGGGACGGGGAATGTTAGATGCAGCCTGTCCGGGAGAGATTTTTACTTCACCCACACCCGATCAAATGTTAGCAGCAGCCCAACAAGTAAATGGCGGCGCTGGTATCCTTTATATCGTCAAAAATTATAGCGGCGATGTGATGAACTTTGAAATGGCGACGGAATTAGCCCGCAGTGAGGGTATCCGGGTGCTAAATATTTTGATTGATGATGATGTCGCCGTTAAGGATAGCCTTTATACTCAGGGCAGGCGGGGTGTAGGCACAACAGTATTAGCAGAAAAAATTTGCGGTGCGGCGGCGGAACAGGGTTATGATTTGCCGCAAATTGCCGATTTATGCCGTCGGGTAAACTTGCACGGACGGAGTATGGGAATTGCCTTGAGTTCTTGTACAGTACCCGCCAACGGTTCGCCAACATTTACATTAAGCGATCGCGAATTAGAAATTGGTATCGGCATACATGGCGAACCCGGTAGAGAACGCATCCCCTTACAATCCGCAGATGAGATTACCGAAATTTTGACGCGATCGCTCATTGAAGATACAGGCTATCACCGCACAGTCCGCGAATGGGATGAAAACCAAGGCGAATGGGTAGATGTAGAATTAACAGATCCACCATTGCAAACAGGCGATCGCGTCTTAGCATTCGTCAATGGTATGGGTGGTACTCCCCTTTCGGAACTATATCTGGTCTATCGCCAACTAGCACAAATCTGCGCACAGCAAGGATTGCAAATCGTCCGCAATCTTATCGGCTCTTATATGACATCTTTAGAAATGCAAGGATGCTCAATTACCCTATTAAAATTAGATGATGAAATGCTCCGGCTATGGGATGCACCAGTCAAAACACCAAGCCTACGCTGGGGAATTTAGTTGTTAATAGTTGACAAGGTTTTAATGTCCCAGGTATCGCTCCCCCAATCGCTTCAGAAAGACCTACCGCTCACTGCTCTTGCGCCTATGCAGGATGTGACAAATCTCTGGTTTATGAAGGTGATTGCCCACTATGGTAGTCCTGACTACTTCTTTACTGAGTATTTCCGCGTCAATGATACCTCACGGCTCAATCGTCACATTTTGGCAGCAATCACCGAAAACGACACCGATCGCCCTGTTTTTGCGCAAATGATTGGCGAAAGCATTCCCGACTTAGTCAGAACAGCAAAGGAACTCTGCGGCTATAATATCGCGGGAGTTGACTTGAATATGGGCTGTCCAGCACCGCGAGTCTATCGCAAAAATGTTGGGGGTGGATTGCTGCGAGAACCGGAAAAAGTGGAGCGGATTTTGGGAGAACTGCGACAAGCAGTCAACGATCGCCCTTTAACTGTCAAAATGCGCGTAGGCTTTGAAAATACAGATAACTTTGACAAAATCCTAGATATCATCAATCGCCACAGCATTGATTTGCTCTCTTTGCATGGTCGCACGGTGAAAGATATGTACCACGGGGTAGTGAAATATGATTTGATTGCCGAAGCGGTGAGAAGAGTTGATTGTCCAGTGCTGGCTAATGGCAATATTAACTCGGCGACAACAGCTATGGAAGTGCTGTCTCAAACAGGGGCTGCGGGTGTAATGGTGGGACGCTGGGCCATCGGTAATCCTTGGATTTTTCATCAAATTCGCCAGGTTTTGCGAGGAGAAGCGATCGCGCCCGTTCCTTTAGTAGAGGTACGCAACTATATTGATCGTTTATGGCAAACGCCCACAGCGTCAACTATGCCAATGCGATCGCGCGTAGGCTACTTGAAAATGTTCCTTAACTATATTGCCCTGAGTGTTGACGCTGAAGGTCATTTCCTGCGGCTGATGCGACAAACCCAAACCGAGGTAGAACTGTTTAACCTGTGCGATCGCTTTCTCCTGACTGATATTACGAAAACTTTAGCTCTAGCACCCTACGCAGGCGTTCCCTAAAAGCGAAACTAGGTGGAACAGTTCACTAGGGTCGCTTATCGAAGCCGCTATACAGCACCAAAGCACGCCCGTTTGCAGTCATTCTACTAGGAATATCTTTTCTTTTGAGGATTTTGGTATTACTACCCCTTGTTTCTTCAACCCAAATTTCATAAGTGTCTTTATCAAAATATGCTTCGCCTACTCCAGCAAAACTAGCACTAGCATTATTGATGCGGAATAGGGGAACTTTTGGATCTTCTTTAGAAGTGGCATAAATCAATGCACCTAAAAGTTCAGTCAAGCCACCATTGGCAGTTTCAATTTTTGTTTGAGCTTTCTCGGTTTTCATGCCCAAAATCCACAGTTTAGCGCCATTATTCACCACATTAGTTGCTGAACCACCTTCAGGATTAATCTGGCGTGCCCAAATGCTTTGCTTGGGGTTGAGAAATCTCAGTTGTCCCATACTTGCATCATCAATGAACAGATCCCCAGTACCTTGACTCTCTAAATCAAGGTGCATAATACTACGGAAAACTACAGTGCGATTAGCAACAGTTTTCCACCTGAGCTTGGATTTATATCCTACAAAAAAGTTTTCGACAATCAACGTTGGTTGGTTCCCATTATCTGCAACTATCTCGCCATCACCCTCAATTACTCCACCAGTACTGAGAAATCTTTGTACCTTTCCTCGGAGTTTGAGGGAACCGTCGATTGTAAACCTACCTGTATTTGGCACAAAGACAGTAGTTGCACCAGAATCGATGGCGGCTTGAAAAGCTGCTGTATCATCCTTTTTATCTTTGGGATTTGCGCCAAATTTCTCCACACTCGCCCAATTTTTGCGATCGTCCCATTCCAGCTTAGGAAATTGCTTAATTGGTAGTTGTAAAGAACGCTCTGGTGAAGGAAAGTTAGAGAGGATGGGACGGGAAGTAAATTCATCTACAGCCGCATTTTTGAGATTTTTTTCGGCTTTACGGGCATTACTGGTGAAAAGGTTTCTATAGCCTGAAGATGTTACATTTCTGGCATAGACAAACCCAGCCGAAGAAATTGCCACAGTCTTGTTTGCTTTGCCGCGACCGGTGAGTTTGGCATTCACCAAAGTTAATATACTACCTGGCTCGTTACCTTCATGAGGATTTTTGCCATTGATAATTGCAGGCACAGAATTAAAACTACTGAAACCCTCAAGGCTCATTACCTGTCCGCCATTGTAAATACCTGCTCGGTTTTGGTCGCGGACTGTAATATTTTGCAATGTCACGCTATTAATCCCGTTATTTGTCAAGATTCCGTTGTCAAATCCGACAATTTCCACATCTTCTATTAACAGCGGCCCAATTTCGCCATGAGTTAATGCTAAACCTGTTGTTCCCTGTCCGTCGGGAGAGATAATTTTTACACTGCGAACTGCGCCTTGATTATTAGCAGCAAAATTTAGTCCTTCTGCTCCCGGATTTTTATTCCCAATATTAATAGTCAGATTTCTGACTGAATTACTAAAGCGTTGCGCTATCTTACTGGCTCGGAAATCTTCAGATTTAGGATTTTCATCGGGATCAAACCCTGTAGATACTACTGGCCTTGGTTTTTCAGTATTTTGGAAATTAGGAGAGTTATCTTGGAGTTGAATAATTACCCCCTCTGTGCTTTGTCCTTGGAGTATAGTTCGCTTGTAATCAGAACGGAAACGCTTACCTTTAGGCCAGTAAAGGGAATTAGAGATGTTATAGACTCCATTGGGTAAATAAATTACTCTGCTACCAGCAGGATACCGACTCAGCGCTTTTTGAATAGCTGCGGTATCATCTTGACTATCGTTGGGTATGGCTCCATATTCTGGTGCAGTTACATCAACGACCGTTGCATTTTCTGGATAAACAATATTTTCTTTAACTGATGTGACTGCTGCACCTAAGGCAACAATTTTACTTTCACTAGTTTGGCTAGACTCAGCACAAGTAGTAGTTAAAAAAGCGATTAAAAATAATAAAGGGAGTAGTTTTAATAATAATGCCCGAGGACGAATCATAAATGCATACTCTCTTGGCTAATTGCTACTTCCTACTCTTACACGAACTTCATCAACATAGCCGTACAAATTCGGATATATTGCGGCGTTACCTTATTGAATATTACCAAACTCAACAGAGGTGATAAATGGTCAGTCAAGAGCAGATTTTGCAATGGTTACAGCTATTTGCTAGGGAAATAGAGCAAAATAAAGCATATTTAACCGAATTAGACGCAGCGATTGGGGATGCTGACCACGGGATTAATATGGATCGGGGGTTTAAAAAAGCGATCGCTCAATTACCAACCGTTGCTGACAAAGACATTGGTAGCATTTTCAAAGCCGTGAGCATGACCTTAATTTCTACTATTGGCGGTGCTAGCGGCCCCCTTTATGGCACTTGGTTTCTCCGTGCAAGTACAGAGGTTACAGGTAAGCAAGAACTAAACGAGCAAGATTTACTAAAATTACTGCAATCTGGTTTAAATGGCGTACTTAGCCGTGGTAAAGCTCAATTAGGAGACAAGACAATGATAGATGTCTTATCTCCCGCCGTAGTAGCTTTTGCACAAGTTGTCAATGAAGGTGGAAATACAGTCACAGCTTTACAACAAGCAGTAACCGCCGCCGAACAGGGAATGAAAAATACTACACCGATGTTAGCCAAAAAAGGACGCGCCAGTTACTTAGGAGAACGCAGTATTGGACACCAAGATCCCGGCGCTACTTCTGCTTATTTGCTGTTGAAATGTTTGTTAATGGTGATCAATGGTTAGAGACGCGATGAAGGGACTTACAAAAAATAAATTACCCAAATTCCTTAGTGCGAGCATCTTGCTCGCTTTTGAATACCAGCGAGCGAGACGCTCGCACTACTTCTGCTTATTTGCTGTTGAAATGTTTGTTAGTAGTAGTAAAGGGTTAGAGACGCGATTCATCGCGTCTGTACAATTGTCTTCCTTGTCCTCCTTGTCCCCCTTGTCCCCTTCCCTTCCTGCTATTTAACTAAAATATCCGGTGTTGCAATGAAGGCATTTGCCGACGGACTTGTTCTAGGCGAGTGGGTTTGATTTCCGCGATCGCAATTCCTGGTTGTTCGCCAGCATCAGCTAAAATTACACCCCAAGGATCGATGATTGTGGCATGTCCGTGGGTTTGGCGTCTGGCGTAATGAGTACCGGTTTGGGCGGGAGCAATCACGTAACAGGTGTTTTCAATTGCTCTGGCTTGGAGTAATGTTTGCCAATGATCTTTCCCCGTGAAGGCAGTAAAGGCGGCTGGTATAAAAATTACATCTGCTCCTTTATCTGCTAAATGTCGATACAATTCGGGGAAGCGAACATCGTAGCAAATAGACAGTCCCAAATTACCAAATTTTTCCGAAAAATGTACAGGTGGCAGTTGCTTCCCAGCCATGACTGTACTAGATTCTTGATAGGTATTACCATCAGGTACATTGACATCAAATAAATGTACTTTATGATATCTAGCAACTTCTTGTCCGCTAGGGTCAACGAGTATAGTGGTGTTGTAAAATTTGCCTGTATTTTCTACAGGCACGGGAAAGCTACCGCCCAGAATAGTCACTTGAAAACGCTGGGCCATTTTTTTAAGAAATATTTCGCTTTCACGGGCGATCGCCTCTGCTTGAGCAAGTTTGTCTTTTTCCTCTCCCATAAAAGAAAAGTTTTCCGGCAAACCTACTAATTCAGCACCTCGACGCACGGCAAGATCAATTAATTCTTCTGCTTGTGCCAAATTTTTTTGTAAATTGGGCACGCTAGTTAACTGGATAGCAGCTGCTAAATAAGGCTTCATAGCTTCGACAACAAACAATGAATTGTGCGAGGTAGATTCCAACTATATCGTTACTTAAAGAACTGGGGAACTCCGTTAGTCCAACAATAGGGTTGTTTTTCTTTAAGCAGCTGATGATACTTATCGCCTCAGATCAATCTTGCTATGGGTTATGGGAATTTGAACAGGTTTCAAGCTAGGTTGTTATCAAATGTTGATAAATGCGATCTCCTGTGGATACCTCTGCTCTCGTTCATACTTTTATTGCTGTATTTGTCTTAGCGGATGCGATCGGTAATATACCGATAGTGCTGATTTTAACTAAAGGGATGACACCGGAGGAAAGAAACAAAGTCATAGATAAGGCGATGGTGGTAGCGATCGCAGTTTTATTACTGTTTGCTTTTGCTGGGCAACTGATTTTGGATTATTTAGAAATCAGCATGGCATCTTTGCGTGTAGCTGGAGGACTATTGTTACTGTTAATTTCTTTGCAAATGTTACGCGGCGAATTAGATACACCGATTACCGAAGAAGGACGGGATGTGGCAATTACTCCCCTAGCTTTGCCCTTATTAGCCGGGCCTGGTACCTTAACAACAGTGATGTTATTTATGTCCAAATCTCCCAGTTCGCCTATCAGTGTATTGTTAGGTGTTGTGGCAGCAATGGTCATGAGTTGGGTAATTTTGCGTCTAGGAACCTACATCGACAAATGGATTGGTGCTGAAGGTGCAGTAATTGTGACTCAGCTTTTCGGATTTCTTTTAGCAGCGCTGGCGATAGAAATTGGTAGTACGGGAATTCGCGAGTTGTTCTTTCCATAGCCAACCAAAAAGCGATCGCATTCTTTGGCAATGCACCTAGTTTCTCGTCCCGATTTTGCCCAATTGCGTCAAATCATCCGGTAACTATGGCAATATTACTGCAATTCATCACAGTGAGGAGAAAAATTACAGGATGAATCCAGTGCGATCGCTACTACAAGTGTTTGGTAGCCGTAAAATGGCGGCTTTATTATTTCTCGGCTTTGCATCGGGGTTACCGTTACTGTTAATCGGTAACACTTTAAAAGCATGGATGACTGTAGAAAAGGTAGATTTGGCTGCTATTGGCTGGTTTAGCCTCGCTAGTTTACCTTATTCATTAAAGTTTCTTTGGTCACCATTTCTTGACAGATTTACTGTCCCCTGGTTAGGGCGGCGACGGGGTTGGTTAATTTTGACTCAGTTGGCGTTAATAGTTGCGATCGCAATTATGGCATTCCAGCAACCAAAACAAGCTTTACAGCTACTAGCCATTAACGCCATAGTAATTGCTTTTTTAAGTGCAACTCAAGATATTGCCGCCGATGCTTACCGCACCGACGTTTTAGAAAAACTAGAAATGGGTGCAGGTGCAGCAGTATTTATTTTGGGTTATCGCATCGCCTTGTTAGTCGCAGGTGCTTTAGCTTTAATCCTTGCCGATCGCATTCCCTGGTCATCGGTTTATTTATTGATGGCAGGTACAATGGCATTGGGGATTTTTGCCACCTTGTTTGCACCAGAACCAGCAGAAATTAACCCTCCCGCTTCATTATCAGAAGCCGTAATTTTACCTTTTGGTGAATTTTTCCAACGCCAGGGAGTTCTCCAAGGATTTTTAATGCTGGTATTTATTACCCTGTACAAATTGGGTGATGCTTTACTGAGTAACATGACCACGCCGTTTTTGCTACAAGTTGGTTTTACTAAAACCGACATCGGCGCAATTCAAGTAGGTATGGGATTAATTGCTACCATAGTTGGGGCGTTGGCGGGAGGAGCAATTTTAAGTAGAATCGGTATCAATCGCTCGCTCTGGGTCTTTGGAGTTTTGCAAGCTGTAAGTAATTTCGCTTACTTAGCTCTAGCTTATACAGGTAAAAATTATCAAGCTATGGTGCTGGCTATTAATATAGAACAGTTCTGTGGGGGTTTAGGCACAGCAGCTTTTGTGGCATTCTTAATGAGTCTGTGTAACCAGAAATTTTCTGCCACCCAATATGCTTTACTTTCTAGTTTAATGGCTGTTAGTCGTGATATTCTGGCTTCTCCCGGTGGAGCGATCGCGCAAAACACAGGTTGGCCATTATTTTTTATCATTACCATTGTGGCAGCTGTTCCCGGACTGTTGCTATTACCAATATTTGCCCCCTGGAACCCAAAACCAGCAACAATGACAAGACCAGGACTTGAGGAAGAAGAGGATTTATGGGAAACCAAGTAGTGATTATTGTCGGCACGTTTATCCTCTTGCTGACTGGCCTATTACTAGGCTACGTTCTCTCCCAATTAGTATTAGGATTTTTAGGCTTTAACCTCCTAACTTTTTTGGGCACACTCAGTCTGATTCTGATTTTTGGCACCCTGTATTATGTTCTATTTTGGCAACTGCGCCGAGAACAAATGCAATCACAAGCATTCAATCCCGGATTATCCAACCAAACCGAGGCATTTTCCTATGAAAACGACCTCAAAAATAGATTAATTGCTCGCTTAGATGGTGACATCAACACTGCTGAACAGTTAATAGAGCAAGCTAGGCAAAATAATCCAGGGATGTCTGAAGATTGGTATATCCAGAAAGCAATTGATGATTTTGACAGCGATCGCGAGTAACTTCTGTTGGTAAATCCCAGAACATCGCTAAAATAAATCAAGCAAACGTTACAAATCTACAACTATTAAATTGTTCGCTGTTGATGGTTCACAGTCAACAGTCAACCGTCAACAGTCAACCGTCAACAGTCAACAGTCAACCGTCAACCGTCAACAGTCAACAGTCAACATCCCTAGATCCTTCTCACCCCAATTATGGCTATTTTTCGTCAATACATTGCCCCTTTGCTGGTAGTGCTAGTATTTATCCTGGCTTTAGTAGCCGTCAGCGCCCGCATCTTTTTACCTTCAGATATGGCAGCACCAGCACCCATTGAAGAAGTCGGGGTAATTTTTACCCAACATCACTCAATAAGCTAAATTTCAATCAGTCAAGGGACATCCAATTTTTTAAATACCCAATAAATTTGTAGTGCGAGCATCTTGCTCGCTGGTGTTCAAAAGCGAGCAAGATGCTCGCACTACGAAAGGGTAATTTATTTTTTGTAAGTCCACAATCGCGAAAATCTTTCTCCCCTAACCCCTAACCCCTAACCCCTAGCCTCTAGCCCAATGCCCCAAAATGCCTGAACAACTGCTACCAGGGTATAGTATTCGCCTTGGCTCCGCCTTGAATCGGGCGTTACTAGTCAAATTCATGCAACGAAGCTACCAAGATATCTTTCCCTCTGAAGATTTTTCTCACCTAGCGCAAACCGTCGAGCAATATTTCTCTAGTAAAACTCCCTTGTGGTGGGTAGATGAAGAGGAAAGGGCGGATGAGCAGGGGAGCAGAGGAGAATTTTCTCCCTTGTCTCCCTTGTCTCCCTTGTCCCCCTTATCTCCCCCCTCCCCCGTTGCTTGTCTCTGGGTAGGAAACGCCATCGATCAAATTAGTGGTAGCCGCCACGCGCATATTTTTCTGTTGTACGTTGTTCCCGAACATCGACGACGGGGTATTGGTACAGCTTTGATGAAATATTTAGAAAACTGGGCAACTCAAAGAGGCGATCGCCAAATTGGGTTACAAGTATTTCAATCTAACCAAGCTGCTTTGAATCTTTACGATCAACTTGGCTATCATACCCAATCCCTGTGGATGGTAAAATCACTCAATATAGAAAAATAAACTAGTGCAGCATGGCATGAATACTTAGGCAGTTAAAATGTGACTAAAAAGTAGCTTTTATAGACATACAGTCTTCTGCTTGCTGCCTCACTTCGACTTGCTACCCTGTGGTTTCTCCAAAAGAGTACGGTTGTTCTCAACAACTCATACTCAGTTGTCACCCAGGCTATTCGAGGTATTACCATCTGCCTACTGCCTTCTTGCACTATTATGTATGACGAAGAAGACCTAAGCCTACTCGATCTCGATGTTGAGCTAGAAAGTCCCCTAGATCGCATGGAGCCACTAACTGCTGAAGCAGAAGTGGTAAAACCCGATCCAGAGGTGATGCTAGCTCTGTTAGAAAATCCCCAACCGCAGCAACGAATGCTAGCGGCGCGTGCTTTTTGTGACCTAGAAGACAAACGCGCTATTCCCCATCTCATCGGGCTGTTAACTGATACATGTCCTTTAGTGCGGGTAAGTGCAGCCTACGCCATAGGACGCAACCCCAGTCAGGATGCGGTAGAGCCGTTAATTACTCAACTCAACCGCGACTGGAACGGCTATGTGCGTAAAGGTATAGTCTGGGCTTTAGGAAATTGCCGCGATCGCCGTTCTTTAGCACCCCTAGCTGACGCTTTAAGAACCGATATTTCCGCCGTGCGATTATGGGCTGCTAGTGCTTTAGCACAAATGGCAGAAGTCAATTATGAATCAGTTATAGGAGCCATCCCACCACTAATTGAAGCCTTAGTCAAAGATCCGATAGCTGCTGTACGTAGTAACAGCGCTTGGGCTATTGGGCAATTATGCCGCGAACTACCATCTAATGTCATTTATGCCTCAGCAATTGATGCTTTAATTGAAGCTTTTGCCGAAGATCAAGACTTAGGTGTCAGAGAAGACGCTAAAGCTTCCTTATTAGGTGTAGGCGATCCTCGCGGTTTGCAGTTGATCGAAACCTTAGAACAAGAAGGATTGTTCTAGTTATTGGTTGGATGAATTTTAATTAGCACGTACTCAGCACGGAAGTGTTGCCAAATTTAAGAATAAACTCTTGAACAACATCTTAGCCTTGCACTCTCTCGGTGCAAGGCTATTAGTTTATCCACTTATAGCTTGTGCTTTGGGGAAGATAGGGGTAATACGTTAATACGTTTCACTTTAAGTTTGATACAAATAGGTTGCACCAATGCCCCATTTCAATGCACCGCTTCTGTTTGGTTTTTAAGTTGAGATGCAATTAAGGGAACTTTGGGTGCGAGGAAAAATCCCATTAAACTAGCAAACAGTATGGGTGTGAAGGGACTGAAGTTAGTCAGTTTTGATAGCAACAAAGTTGTACTAATTGGGGTGCGGGTGACGGCTGCATTAATCGCCGCCATTGTACAAATCATCGCTAAAGCCGGATTAACTCCCGGAATTAACATGGCTACAGCTTTACCAACACAAGCACCTGTAAAAAATAGAGGAATAATAAATCCACCACGCCAGCCACCTGTAACTGTCATGCTGATGGTAGCCATTTTACCCAGAGCGAGTAATAACAAGAAAATAGCTGTAAAGTTACTATTCAGGACAATTTCTAATTCTTCATGCCCAAAATAACGGGTAAGTGGCAAAATTGCGGCTAAACTGCCAATTCCTAAGCCGGCGATTGTGGTACGTACATAAATGGGGCCGGGGATACTGGTAAATAAGCGATCGCAACTGCGAAAAATCGCCATAAAAATCCAGCCGACTACTGCACCTAAAATACCAAAGGCGATCGCTATCGCAAAATCATCAATATTATGTAAGTTGTATTGGGGAAAAGTCCAAGTTGGCGCAATTCCTAAATGGGTGATGGCTGCAAACACCAAATAACTAGCGCAACTAGCCACAATTGCCGGCATAAGTGCTTCGTAATATTCCACAATATGCTGATGATGCAAAATCTCTAAAGCAAACATCGCACCCCCCAATGGCGCACCAAATAAAGCCGTAAAGCCCGCCGCCATCGCTGCTAAACTCATAGATCTAAGGTCTTCACCTTGGAGTGTTAAGCGATCGCCTACCCAAGTACCAAAGGAACCAGTTACCTGTACTAAGGGCGCTTCTGGCCCCGCACTCCCACCTGCTGAGATACTAGCTAAAGATGCCAGAATCATTGAGGGATTTTTCCGCATATCCAGTCTACCGCCGCGAAAGTGAATATTATCGACAATCACAGCGATTTCACCAGGATTTCCCAGAAAATGAATCACTAAGCCAATAAATAACCCACTAAGCGGCATAATCAACAGCAGACTCAACCCCTGAAAATGTCGCAGTTCATGAGTAATCAGTTCAAGAATATGCCAATACAAACCAGCAAATAAACCACTCACAGTCCCAACAGCAATCCAGCAGAGAACCCAGCGAGAAATCATCAAAGGATGACGCCTAGCCAAGCCAAAAAGTTGAGAAATCGTCCAACGTTGAGTTTGATTGCTATTCGGTGGCTGATTTGGTAGCACTGCTGATTTCCTATTTTGAAACGAAATATACAGAATGATTACGTTTTCTATAGTAAAGGTAATTGGCTTTAGTAAGCTATTCTGCTTTTAAGTTGCACAATCCATCGTGAGGGCTGTCAACAGTCAACCGTCAACAGTCAACCGTCAACAGCCCTGATTAGCAGAGGAAGCAGAGGGGGAAAAGAATAATCAGGGAAATGACAATTGTAGAGACGCGATTAATCGCGTCTCTGATTAATCGCGTCTTTGACTAATTTGGTAACTTCGGCGGTTTGCTGTTAAACCATTTTTGATAAATTTGCTCGTAGGTACCATTCGCCAATAAAGTGCCTATGCCTTTGTTAATTGTCTCTAAATAAGGAGAATTGTGGGGTGTAGCAATCCCATAAAATTCTTCTGTCAGGAGATTACTCACAACTTTAATACCTTTGAGTTGACCGGTTTTGATGGCATACAATGTAGCAAAGGCATCGCTAATTGCTGCATCAACGTTACCATTTTGCAAGTCTTGAAAAAAATCAGGGCCGGAATTAAAGGTAATAATTTTGGCGTTAGCGATGGTTTTGGCGAAATCTGCGCCTGTTGAGCCGATTTGCACGCCTATCTTTCTACCCTTAAGGCTGTTGATATCTTGAATATCTTGGTTGTTGGCGCGAACTGCGATCGCCAATCCAGCTTTAAAATAAGGACGAGAAAAGGAAATTGTTTTCTGGCGTTCGGGGGTAATGGTAATCCCATTAATCGCTGCATCTACTCTTTTGGCTTGTAATGTAGATATCATGCCGTCAAAAGGTAGACTTTCCCATTGCACTTGTAAACCTGCTACCTGAGCGATCGCATTCATCAAATCGATATCAAACCCCTCAAGATTACCATTAGCATTTTTCATCTCAAAGGGTACAAAAGTGGGATCTGTAGCTACTTTCAGCGTTTTCCATCCAGAATTTGAGCTAATACTACTCGTTTGCAACAATCCATGACAAGCAATCGTTAATAGCAGACAGATGAAGCCCAAAATTAGTTGACGCCATTTCCACTTAATTACTTTCACTGTCATCAAATATAAATGTTACAGAGTTTAGTTACACAATTATCCATCGTATTTCCTAATGAATACAGATCTGAATCTATGAATGCAGATACCTAATTCCGGGAGCGGCTCCAATCTATAAGCAGCCAATTTTTTGGACAAAAAATCTCTGTATGGGTAAATCACTGCCATATTAGGGTGTTAGCGAACAATCACTATCTGAGTAATTATCGATATTAATTAGATTTGTAAAAACTTCTTGTCACTTCTTGGTTTTTTGTGGATAGCTCTCAAGCTTAAACAATAGCACTAGGAAATAGATCCCTAACTACACCAATAATTTCTCCCAATCCATTGGTTTGCTAGAGAAAAAATTTCACTGCATGATAGATAAAGTAGTATTATATTTCCAAGAAATTTTGACTTTCATCATCAAGTCTAAAGCATAAACATTATGACCTGCCGCAGGCTTAGTCCTCTCAGGAAGAATGTAATTTAACAACGAGAAATCTCCAGATTGAAGTCTGGAGAAAAATAAATAATAAATAATATGTCTAATCCTGCAATTACTATAACCGTCAAGCTATTTGCCGCCTATCAAGAAGCCTGTGGAAAATCAGAACTGGTGTTATCATTTCCCGATGAAACACCGGTGAGTGCAGTCTGCGATCGCTTAATTGCGGAACATCCAGAATTGAGCAAATGGCGAGATGTTACCCGCTATGGAATTAATCTGATATTTGTGAAACCAGATACTATTTTACAAAATGGTGATGAAGTAGTGTTAATTCCACCGGTGAGCGGAGGTTAAATCATTCCGGTGAATCGCCAGGAACCAGGGAAATTCCTTAGACTAGTAATTGAGTAGCAGATATTGCTCGAAGTATTTGCACCCTAATTGCAGTTGGTGATGGTTCATGGTTACTACCTCCGAAATGCCGAACAAACTTGCTGATGTCCAAAATTTGCTTGCTGATTTAATCTCCCGCTACTCATCTCGTGTAGATTACTTGATGATTCGCTTAGAACAAGCAGAAGGTACAGATATCTTGTTGCGGGGAGACAAGGTAGAAACCTTGAGCGAAGGTATCTCAATGGGTGGACATATTCGCGCTTGTTATAAAGGTGGCTGGGGACTCAGCTGTTTTAATCGACTTTCAACAATTCAAGAACGGATCGAAGAAGCGATCGCAGCTGCGCGCATGGTAGGTGATGAAGAAACTGTACTCGCACCGATAGATCCAGTTCAAACAAGATGTCAGCTTCCCCTCACGGGGACAGATCCGCGCAAAATTTCTTTAAGTCAGAAAAAACAATTATGCGATCGCTATTCTGATGTCCTCAAAAGCGTCGATCCGCGAATTACGACAACTTCAGTCCGCTATGCTGACAGTGCCCAAAAAATTATCCTCGCCACTTCTGAAGGAACATTAATTGAGCAATCTTGGGTGGATATGGAAATGCGCTTTGCAGCGACAGCGAGAAATGGCGAAACCGTACAAACCGGGAGAGAAACCACCGGTTCCCGCAAAGGTTACGAAGATTTAACCAATTTAGACACACAAGTTAAGAGTGCAGCGCAAAGAGCGATCGCGTCCTTAACTTTACCACCAGTCAAAGGTAATACTTATACCGTCGTCATCGACCCCATACTTACAGGTTTATTCGTCCACGAAGCCTTTGGACATCTTTCGGAAGCAGACATGGCTTACGAAAACCCAGATTTATTAGAGGTTATGACCATCGGTAGAAGATTTGGCCCCGAAGAATTGCAAATCTTTGATGGTGCAGCACCAGCAGGACATCGTGGTAGTTATTTTTACGATGACGAAGGTACGCCAGCCACCACCACCCAACTAATTAAAGATGGTGTATTAGTCGGACGCTTGCATTCTCGTGAAACCGCCGGCAAATTAGATGAAACACCCACAGGTAATGCACGGTGTTTAAATTATCATTTTATGCCCATAGTGCGGATGACAAATACCTGGATTGAACGCGGTAAAACACCAGTTGCAGACTTATTTACTAACATCAAAGAAGGCGTATATGCTCGTAATTGGTTAGGTGGAATGACTAATGGCGAAATGTTTACCTTTAGTGCTGGCGAAGCCTGGATGATTAGAAACGGTAAAATAGCCGAACCTGTGCGAGATGTCACCCTTTCCGGTAACGTTTTTCAAACATTAGCTGATATCGAAGCCATTGGTGATGACTTTTACTGGGATGAATCTGGCGGTTGTGGTAAAGGTGGACAAAATGGTTTACCCGTAGGTTGTGGTGGCCCTAGTTTACGAATTCGTGACGTAGTAGTTGGTGGCGAAAGTTAAAAAATTTGTAATTCGTAATTAATGATTAATAATTACGAATTACGAATTACGAATCTGTAAGCTATGCTGTTAAGAATAGGGCAAACACATCCTATATTTGACTTGGTAATGCTCTGCGTAAATCCTGTTGTATTTGTATCAGCAATTAACTAACAGAGGGAAAACTGCTCATCAAAATTTTCCCTACTGTTAACAGGATTTAGTGTGAGAGGTAGTTGAGTAATGAATAAAACTTCCGAGACGCAAAGCAGCGCCATTCATTCCCTATTGAGCAGATTTAATTTCAGACTTACCAAAAAGACAATCGGCTTTACTTCCTTAATTGTATTTTTTGCTTTACTGGCTTTAGGTGGTTTCTGGTTTACTGGTAGGTATAAATTTACTAATAAAATGCCAGTTAAACTTACAGAATTTTCTAACGCTGATTATCCGGCTAATCCGGCTTTACTCAGTAAAAATTACCAAAGATATGCTAATCGTAAATTAACTATTATCAAAAAAGATGCTACCCGCTTTGATTTTGTCATAGAACCAACCAACAGCAAAACAGCAAAGATAATTATCAAAAATGTTGACCTACAATTACTTGTACCTAAAGTACCAGAATGGGTGAAAAAAGATAAAGATTTAGAATTAATAGCTTTAATTGAGCGAGAATGGAACCGACAGCAGGTAAGTTTTCCTGCTAATTCCGAAAATATAGAAATTACTGGCGGCGATGGTTTTGAAAAACAAAACCTTACCGAAATTGCCTTAAGCAACAATTGCTTAAATGCTGGTTATTGGGAAGTAGCACTATTTACGAAAGAGGATAACAATAAATCTTTGTACTATCAAGGTTGGTTTACTTTCCCCTTAGGATATTACAAAAACCTCTTTGAAAGTAACAATAAAATTTCCTATTGGGATTATTGGTGGCAATTAGAACATTGGCAAGAACCAAGCCATGCTGTAATTAAAAATAATCTCCTGCGAACTGTAATTGATGAAAAACCAGCTAATATCACCTTTCCTTTAGATGAAAGAATCATTTCTGCTGGAGAACAGACGAGAAAAATTAGAACTACACTTACCAAAAACCTGACAACTTGGCGAGATTTTTACAACAATCAACGCGAAATCCAATTTGCAACCTTTCGCGCGCCAGGATTTTATCAACCCACCCAACCTTGGAATACTCAATATTGGCGAATTGGTAAATTTGAGAAAGGTATTTTACGGAATGTAAAGTCTGTGAATAATCAAGCCAATTTACAGGAACTTGAGTTGTTATTTACCGATACTAAAACAGGGGAAAAGAATAAATTAATAATTAGTGGGTTTAACTTACAAGAGTTACCGAAATTACCAATTGCTGATTATGCTAAAGGCTTATCCATGCCATTGGGTATAGGATTACCGCCATTTATGCAAAGCTACGCAGACTTAAACAAGAAACATCCCGATGATAATCCATATTTTAGCGTGCTGTTAGATTCTCAAAATCGCTGGATTAATCATCACCAATTAGGCGTTGATGGGACAATTATGCATTTAGATAAAGATAACCCAAATCTGCTACATCTTTACTTACTTTCCTATGAAAGAAATAGCTTAATTGCCCATTTTTTAGTGAATCTTCAATAAACAGCATTTTATCTGGTGAGCATTGCTCACCAGATAAAATTATAGATTAATTACTCAAATCTGACTTTCTTGAGTAACGCCATCCACATATCGGATGGATCGGCATAGTAATCGATTGACTCAATTTTATAGCGATAATTTTGAGAGTTAGATTGTAAAATAATATAATCTTGGGGTTTAATACCTTTGCCTGTTGCGGTCATGTAAGCTTTCATACCTTCGTCGATAATTTCCAAGATGTAATCTTTTCCCGCAACTAATTGGCTATAATCATGTACTTTATGAGTGAGTTTTAAGTCTTTGCCAAAAGAACGTATTGGTAAGAACACACTGAATAAAATAAAGGTGAAATTAATACCTGTTTTAATTAAAGACATAAGTGAGTTCTCCAATTATTTTTAAGCACCAGTTGTTAATAGTATTAACAATCAAAAATTAGATGTTAAAAGCTTTGTTTTTGATAATATCTAATTTAATCTAATATTTCCTCCGATAGAAAAAAATTCTTTTTGACAAAGAAATTACATCTAGATGATTAGTCACAGACAAAAATTTCTTACTTGATTATTGCCTACCACGTAAGTATATTTATGCTTAATAAAACCTGATGATATTTGGTAATAACTGCTTTAATTAGCAAAAATCACATCTGCAAAAATTCAATTAGATACCGATAAAATCGAGAGATGATTTTATGTATCAGTAAACAAGTAACTGCGGATATATTAGGTAAAAATTCACCAAATATAGTCTGGTTATGTTTATTGCGGATTTGTAAAAGTCAGTACCCGAAAAAATTAATCTTGGGTTAATGAAGCTATATTTTAACCATTGCTTTGCTTGCCTCTGACCCCTATATCATGTCTAATACTAGGGTTAATTTGGTTATATTTAGCTTGATACCCTCAATATAGATGCTCGATTATCCAACAGTTTACAACCTAGTTAATATCTTCGTCTACTGTGAAAATACCAAGATTTATATCAATCTAATCAAAAAATCAGTATATTGCTGGTAAATGTGGTAAAGTAACAGATTTACAATTAATTTTGTATTTTAAGTGACAGTAATTGGACTGTCACATGCAAGTAAAAATAAAATTGAATTATTAAATTAGCTACCTTTTACCAAAGCATTATCTACCTGTTGTAGTAATATTTTTAGTGTAGAGGAATTATCTAACACCACATCTGCGAGATCTGCTTTTTCTGCAAGAGACATTTGGCTATTAATTCGCGCCTGTGCTTGTTCTTGGGTTAAGTGATTGCGCTGCATTAATCTTTGCAACTGCTGAGATGGAGAACAAGATACTACCCAGATTTCCGTCATTAAATGAGTTAGCTTGGCTTCAAACAGTAGGGGGATGACTAAGACTAATGTGGGTGCAGAAGATTGGGCAATTCCTTGACGAAAGCGATCGCCTACGTAAGGATGAATTATACCCTCTACCCAACTGCGTTCTTCTGGACGGGCAAAAATAATTTCCCCCAATTTAGGACGGTTAAGGCTGCCATCTGGGAGTAGAATATCTGTACCATAACGTTGAGCGATCGCATTTAAGATTGGCGAACCTACCGTTACTGCATCTCTAGCATAAATATCTGCGTCAAAAATCGGCAGATTATAAGCATTAGCCAAATAATCAGCGACAGTAGTTTTACCTGTGGCGATACCTCCAGTTAAGCCGATAATGCGATTGGTCATTGGTCAGTTGTCAGTTGTCAGTTGTCAGTTGTCAGTTGTCAGTTGTCAGTTGTCAGTTGTCAGTTGTCAGTTGTCAGTTGTCAGAGACGCGATGAATCGCGTCTGTACAAGATTCATTTGTCATTCTTCTTGTCCCCCTTGTCCCCCTTGTCCTCCTTATCTCCCTTGTCCTATTCTCCTTTCGCCCAGATAATTAATGCTTGGGTTAAGCCATCTAGGGTATATTCTTCGGCTTCTACATCGACTCTTCCGAGTAAATCATGACAGGTTTTGGAGGTTTGGGGGCCGATGGAGGCGATACAAACTCCGGCTAATACATCTGCAATACTGGGGAATCTGCTATTAATTAATTGGCAGAAAAATTGCACTGTTTTAGAACTGGCAAAGGTAATTATATCTACTTCGTGATTTTTTAGGGCTAATTCTGCGCTTGCGGGAATATTAGTCGGACAGCAAGATTGATAAGCGGGAACTTCGATGACTTGTGCTTGCTTTGCTGTTAATTCCTTGACTAAAACTTCTCTGCCGCCACTTTCAACTCTGGGAAATAATACTTTTTTACCTAATAATTGTTCGGGAAAGTGTTCGACTAAGGAATCAGCAACAAAATTAGGGGGAATAAAATCGGGTTGCAAACCGCGTTTTTTTAAACTTTGGGCTGTTTTCTCGCCAACTACGGCTATTTTCACATTAGCTAGATGACGGCTATCTTTACCGAGTGCGGTTAATCTGTCAAAAAAGTAGTCTACGCCGTTGGTAGAGGTGAGAATTAACCAATCAAAGTCAGTTAAATTTGCGATCGCATTATCTAAGGCTTGCCAACTTGCAGGGGGGCCAATTTCTAAAGTCGGCATTTCAATCACTTTAGCACCTGCATCTGTCAGGCGATCGCAAAATTGGCTAGATTGTCCCGCCGCACGGGTGACTAAGATTGTTTTACCATTGAGGGGAAGTTGGGAATTAGCTGTCATGGTTGGAAGAATTAACTGCTCTGAGGTTATTTTCTCAGGTTGGAGGTAATTCCGTAGCCCAACTACCTCACCAATGACAATTACCACGGGTGAAAGCGATAAACCAGAGGTTATTTCTAAAATATTTCCCAGTTCTCCTGTCCAAATTTGTTGATTAACTGTTCCTGCCCACCGGATAATGGCTATTGGTGTGAGACGCGATCGCCCTTGACGAATTAGCCGATGTATAATCTCAGCTAGATGTTGTCCGCCCATCAAAATTACTAATGTTTCTAGCCTAGATAAGGCTTCCCAGTCTAAAGCTTCTGGTTCGTGAGCGGTTAAAACTGCAAAACAACGGCTGAAAACTGGATCTGTGAGGGGAATTCCTGCGAGTAACGGTGCAGCTAAAGCGGAGGAAATACCCGGTACTACTTCAAATGCACAGCCAGCCGCTTTTAAAGCCTGAATTTCCGCAGTACAGCGCCCAAAAATAAACGGATCGCCTGATTTTAGTCTTACAACTTGTTTACCCTGCTGACAGTAGTTGACTAATAACTGATTAATTTCTGCTTGGGGTGTACTGGGTTTACCGCCACGTTTCCCCACATCTAACTTGAGACAATCATCTGCGACGCGCTGCAATAATTGCTCATCTACTAGGGCATCGTATACCAATACCTGCGCTTGTTGTAAGAGATAATCGGCTTTTACTGTTAGATATGCTACATCTCCCGGCCCCGCACCCAGGAGGTAAACTTTACCCGTTGTGTTAGATTTTGTCATTAGTCATTAGTCATTAGTCATTTGTTGTGGTTAGATCCCCGACTTCTTCAAGAAGTCGGGGATCTAGCAACTCAGCCAAGAAAATTTAAGCGCCTAACATTTGTAATTGATGTAATGTAGCGTACATACCCCCTTGATGAACTAACTCATCATGGCTTCCTTGTTCAATCAGTTCGCCACGTTTCAACACAAAAATGCGATCGACATTGCGAATTGTTGATAAACGGTGAGCGATAATAATCGCGGTACGTCTTACCAAAAGTTTATTTAATGCTTGCTGAATTAAAGCTTCTGTACCCACATCTAAACTAGCGGTGGCTTCATCTAATACTAAAATTTGCGGATTGCGAATGGCAGCACGAGCAAAGGCTAAAAGCTGCTTTTGTCCGCTCGAAAGATTTGTTCCTCTTTCTCTTAATTGTGTATCATATCCTTGGGGTAATAGTTCAATAAACTGATCGATATTCGTTTGTTGGGCTGCGGTTTGAATCTCATCAAAACTGTAGTTATCGCCCAGAGTAATATTACTTTTAACATCACCAGCAAACAGAAATCCTTCTTGTAAAATTACAGCTAAATAGCGGCGTAATTCTGCTTGCGGTAAGTCGCGAATATCGACACCATCAACGAGAATTCGTCCTTGGGTGGGTTCGTAAAGACGACACAAAAGACGAATAATTGAACTTTTACCCGCGCCTGTAGGGCCGACTAAGGCAATTTTTTCGCCGGGACGAATGGTAAAATTTAAGTTTTTAATGACGTAATCATCATCTTTATAAGCAAACCAGACATTTTCAAAGCGGATTTCGCCTAATTCTGGTGTAGGGTGAGGATTTGGTGATTCTAAATTAGCAACTACTTCATCTATGTAACCGAATTTGGCATCATAAATGGAGATGCGAGAATTATAGCGATCGCGAATTTCTATCGGTTCGTCTAAAATATTGGTAACTCGCTCAATCGCCGTAAACCCTGCTTGAATTACGGTGAATTTTTCCGCAAAGTTGCGCAAGGGGTCAAATAATTGTTGGGCATATAACACAAATGATGATAAAATCCCAAAGGTAATTGTCTTACCCAGCAGCAACGAACCACCTAATACTAAAACGCCGGCGATCGCTACTAAGCTAATCCATTCTAAAATAGCGGAAACTGCGGAATCATAAAAAATTGTTCTATCGATTTGATCCTTGTAACGTTCGTTAGTTTTACGAAATAATTGTCCATTAAATTTTTCGCGGCGGAATAGTTGAACTACATTAATCCCAAGAATATTTTCCTGTAGCTGAGAATTCAGCATCGAAAGTTCTTCTCTAGCTTTGTAGTTAGCTTGGCGATACTGCTTTTGTAAATAAACAATTACCAAGCTAATGGGTAATAAAATTACCAACAATAAACTGGCTAATTCCCATTGCAGAGAAAACATTAAACCAATAATTACCAGCATAGAAAATAAATCGGAGACAATTCCGACTGCGCCGGTAGAAAACACATCTCCCAAAGCTTCTACATCGCTGGTGAGTCTGGTAATTAATTTACCAACAGGCGTGCGATCAAAGAAACGTACAGATAAAGATGTTACGTGATGGAATAAATCGTCACGAATGACTGCTGTGATATTTTGTCCTAGTTTCTGTACGAGATACCCTTGATAACCAGTTAATATCAATCTGATAATAATCGCTACCAGTAATAAACCTTCTAAAATATTTAACCCTTGCATTAAAGGACGATTTTTCAGAAATTCGTAAACGCTAGGTTCTTGACGAATTAAAGAAATTGCTTGTCCAATGATGAGTGGTTGTACCGCATTAGCTATGGCGATGGGTACGAGTAAAAGCATTGACAGCCCTAGTAATTTTCCATGACGACGGGCGTATGGTACTAAGCGTAAAAATAACCGCCAGTCATTGTCACGCCGACGGTATTGTGTGTCAGATTTTTTGAGGGATGGGTAGGTGCTCATAGTACAAGCATTATATGAAATACCTACGCTTTTTGCTACTGTCCTAGAGGGGAAGAGTCAATGGTCAATGGTCAATGGTCAATAGTCAATGGTCATTTGTCATTTGTTAGAGTGGTGATTAATCGCGTCTGTTGTTATCAATCAAAATTTGCTGTGTTTAATGGGTGAATACTTCGACAAGCTCAGTACAAGTTTTGAATTTTGAATTGAATCAAAATTGCAGCTTATATAAATTAAACAATTCTCCTGACTGACGGGAGAGAATTTTAGCGCCAGTGGCTTTAATTGTTTTTTCCCACTCAGCTAGGGGTTCTAAAAAGACTTCTGCACCTAAATAAGTTTCCAGCACCGCCCAATCTTCTGCTAGTGGCTGTTCGGGGTTGAGGATGTCAAAGACGAAAATTCCGCCCGGTTTGAGAACTCGCTTGGCTTCTAGCAATACAGCTTTCCAGTATTCTAGGGGAAAATAACAGCTAAATCCTGTGGCGATCGCTAAATCAAATTGATCTGCGGCATACTTTAACTGATGCGCTGCACCTAACTCTACTCCCTTAAATAGCTTGGAATTTAACTGAGAACCGCGAGAATTTAGGGTATCTCTGGCAAAAATACTAATTTCCTGCCCGTAAAAGTATGCTTGCCAATCGCGCCAAGGATAAATTAAGAAGCTGACACCACAGCCAATATCTAAACATTGCTGATTTTTTTGCGGTTTGGCGATTTCCCAGAAGCCAGAAGCAATCCTTCCTGGTAAAGTTCCAGTAATCCAATCTCGATATATTGGCATTTCTTGGACTTCGGCTGGTAAGTCAAAGGGTTGATTTTGATATTCCTTGTTAAATCTCAATGCAACTTGGGCGATTCTTTCTTGCCATCTATCTGGGTTATGGTTAGGGAGGTTGAAAGGTGTCGGCGAAGGCTTTTTAGACATTAGGACTGTACTAATTTTCTCTCATTTTAGTCAAGTTTTAGATAATTGTAGGTTGGGTAGAGCGTCAGCGAAACCCAACAAAGCCGCTTTGGTGTTGGGTTACCCTACGGGAAGCCGCTCCGCGTCTACGTTCCTCAACCCAACCTACATCTGCCCCCTGCCTTTATTCTAATCAAGCCATGACTTGCTGTAACATCAGCAATAATTCGTTGATGGTGTAGGGTTTGGGTAGAAATGTGGTGACGCCAGTACTGGCTAAGGCGGCGATTTTTTGCTTAGAAATCAAGCCACTGGTAGCAATAATTTTGACGTTGGGGTTGATTTTCTTTAAGGTGCGGATGGCTGTGACGCCATCGAGGGAAGGTAGCATTAAGTCTATGAGGACTACGCTAACGCGATCTATATGTTTAGCATAAACTGCGATCGCCTCAATGCCATCACTGGCTAAAATGGTTTTGTAGTTATGGGCTTCTAGGGCTGTTTGCGTAATTTCTTGAATTGCCGGTTCATCGTCTACAATCAAAATTGTCTCCCCTTGGGCGTTTACCACTTGCGGCTCATCTATTTGATGGGTTTCTATCCCTTCAATGGCTGGTAAATAAATTTGAAACCGCGTTCCTGCATTTTTTTCGCTATATACAGTCACAAAACCACCGTGGCTTTTGACAATTCCTAAGGCTGTGGAAAGTCCTAAACCGGTACCTTGTCCGACTTCTTTGGTGGTAAAAAATGGCTCAAAAATTCTATCGAGATTTTCATCAGGAATACCTACGCCTGTATCGCTGACTGTAATTACAATATAAGGGCCAACTTTGGCTTCTAAGTTCATTTGGGCATAGTTTTCGTCAATAAACAAATTTTTACCAGAGATGGTTAAATTACCACCATTTGGCATAGCATCGCGGGCGTTAACACAGAGATTCATTAACACTTGATGAATTTGGGTACTATCGCCGGAAACTATCCACAAGTCGTGGGGAACATCAACGGAGACTTGAATGATTCTTGGTAATGTTTCTTTTAAGACTTTAGAAATTTCCACAATCAGATGTCTGATTTGCAGATTAATTCGTTTACCTTCTACACCCCTAGCAAAGGATAATACCTGCTTGACTAAATCAGCGCCGCGTTTGGCGTTAATTTCGAGAATTTCTAATAAATGGTGAGTGCGTTCGTCAGCATCGGGAAATTTTAGGGGTAGTAGTTGCGCTCCGGCTAAAATTGGTGTGAGGATATTATTTAAATCGTGGGCAATTCCACTCGCTAAAGTGCCGATACTTTCTAATCTTTGAGCGCGGAATAATTGGGCTTCTAAGCGTTTTTTATCTGTAATATCTGTGTCTACGGTGAGGATTGATTTGGGTTTACCTTGTTCGTCAATAACTAAACTCCAACGACTAAAAACTAAAACATCTTTCCCGGTTTTGGTGACTTTAGTTAACTCGCCTTCCCACTTACCTTGACGGATCACAGTTAACAGTGCGGCTTCAATTTCTGATGCTTGTTCGTCAATATACAACACTTCGCTAGCGTTTTTACCTAGGATCTGGGCTGCTGACCAACCGTAAAGCTTTTCTGCGCCTTTGTTCCAGAATAAAATTTTGTTTTGTAAATCACGGACAAGAATAGCGTCGGTAGCAATATCTAATAATGCGGCTTGTTCGCGAATGGTTTCATTATCTAATTTGCGCTGTTCTAGGGCGGCTTGTTGTTCGCTAATATCAATACAAGCACCGGTGATGCCTATTACTTGTTGGGATTCGTTGCGCAATGGTTCTATGGTGCAGTCATAATATTGAGTTCCTTGGGCTGTTGTCAGCGATACTTCTTTTCTTGTCCCGACATTTGTGACTAATACGCCGAGTTTTAATGCTGTTAAATATTGGGCGGTTTCTAAGGGAATTAATTCTGAATCTCTTTTACCTAACATTTGTTCGGAGGTTAAACCAAAGCCGGGGTTATAAACCCAGGTATAACGTAATTCTTGGTCTTGGTTAAAGACAAAAATTGGAGAATTTTTTAAGGCGACGCGGAAGCGTTCTTCACTATGTCTTAAAGCATCTTCAATGCGTTGGCGTTCGATAGCATAACGCATGGAACGAACTAATAAATCCCCTGTAACTTGTCCTTTAATTAAATAATCTTGTGCGCCTTCTTGCATGGCTCTTAAGGCTAAGTTTTCATCAGCCATTCCCGTTAAGACAATAATCGGTATTGATTTGACTTGATGATGAGCGCGAATAAAGGTTTCTAATCCTTGACTATCTGGGAGAGATAAATCTAAGAGCATGACATCAAAATTTTCTTGCACTAAATAATTTAATGCTTCATCAAGTTGCTCAACTGGTTTTAATTCGACTAAAGTCGGGGTAACATCCTGTAAAAATTCTTGTAATAATAGGATATCACCGGGGTTATCTTCCACTAAGAGAACTTTGATAATTTCTCCTGTCATTGCCATTACTCTGGTGGGAGTTTGACGATCGCAAACCAAAAGTTTTCTATAGTCCGGATAATTCTCACAAATTGATCGAAGTCAACTGGTTTGGTAATATAACAGTTGGCTGCTAAATTATAGGCTTTAACAATATCTTCTTCGGCTTGAGAGGTTGTTAGCACAACTACAGGAATTCTTTTGAGATGTTGGTCGCTTTTAATTTCTGCTAAAACTTGGCGACCATCTTTTTTAGGTAGGTTTAAATCTAGTAGCACAATATCGGGATGTGGTACTGTAGCATATTTATCTTGTTTGCGTAAGAACGCCATTGCTTCTACCCCATCTTCTACAACACTGAGATTCACGGAAATTTTGCTATCTTCTAAGGCGATGCGTGTGAGTTGCGCATCGCCGGGATTGTCTTCGACTAACAAAACCTCGATAGGCATAAGTAGAGAGCGATCGTTCACGGTTGCTTTCCTGTTTGCTCTGGAATGGTAAAGTAGAAAATCGAGCCTTCCCCCGGTTTCGACTCCATCCAGATGCGCCCACCGTGGCGTTCTACGATTTTCTTACAAATTGCCAGACCAATTCCAGTACCCGGATACTTACTTCGACTATGTAACCGTTGAAAGATGACAAAAATCTTTTCAGCATACTGAGATTCTAAACCAATTCCGTTATCACAAAATGAGAATAACCATTCTGCTGCTAAGGAATTGTGGTGAGAATTTTCGGGATTTGCTTCTATGGTGTTTCTGGTAGCTGTGATGTAAATTTGCGGGGGTTCCTCTTGGCGGAATTTAATGGCATTGGCTAGCAAGTTTTGAAATACTTGAATTAATTGGCTGTTATCGGCTATGACTTGGGGGAGAGGTTCAGCTGTAATTGTGGCTTGACTTTCTTGAATAGCGATTTGCAAATTAGCGATCGCTTTTGCTAACACCGTATTACAATCAACTAATTTAAAGGGTTGGGCCCTGGTACTGACGCGGGAATAATTTAATAAATCGTTGATTAAGGTTTGCATCCTCTGGGCACCATCTACAGCATAGTTGATAAACTCATCGGCACGAGCATCTAATTGATTTTTGTAGCGCCGTTCTAGGAGTTGTAAATAACTTGTCACCATGCGTAACGGTTCTTGTAAGTCATGGGATGCAATATAAGCAAACTGTTCTAATTCGCTATTAGAACGCCCTAGTTCTTGAGCGTGGCGGGTTTCTTGTTCTAAAAGTTGGGCTTGAGCTAAAGCAATCCCGATTTGGTTGGCTAGTTGTTGCAGTAAATCTAGTTCAGAACTTTGCCATTGTCGCGGGCTATGACATTGATGGGCGATTAACAAACCCCAGACGCCATCTCTAATTAATATGGGTACAACTAGGTTAGCTTGGACGCCATATAGCTGCAAAAATTCCCGGTGACAGTCGCTAATGTTTGCTTTAGCTACATCTGTAATTGTGCTGACTCTGCCTTGACGATATTTTTCTATGTAATTTTCCTTAAAGCAATGGTCGTCAATAGTTTGTCCCAAGGTAACAGTCAACCCAGGTAACACCGCTTCTTGTACTACTGTACCCGAACCATCTGAGGATAGGCGAAAGATTAAGACTCTATCAGCATGAAGGAGTTTTTGAATTTCCGTGACTGTCGTTTGCAGGATATGATTTAATTGTAAGGATTCGCGGATTTTGAGGGTAATTTCTGAGAATAATTGCGATCGCATATTTTGGCGTTTAATTTCTTCTTCCGCTCGTTTGCGATCGTCAACATCGGTATGGGAACCTACCATCCGCACGACATTACCTGCATGATCCCAGAGTGCTTGTCCCCGATCTAAAATCCATTTATAACTGCCATCTTTGCATTGGACGCGATGCTCGGTAACGTAATAAGGCGTTTTTTTGGCAAAATGATCCTGAATTGCTTGTAATACCCAATCTAAATCGTCAGGATGTACTCGTTTAGACCATTCCTCTACATTATGGGCGATTTCATGGTCTTGATAACCAAGCATTTCTTTCCAGCGAGGAGAAAAGAATACCTCATTAGTTTGCACATTCCAATCCCAAATGCCATCATTATTACCTTGTAGAGCTAATTGCCAACGTTGCTCGCTTTCTTGTAAAGCCTGTTCTGCTCGCTTACGGGCGGTGAGGTCGAGGGTAACGCCAATCATCCGCGTAGGAATACCAGTATTGTCGTATATACCGACACCTCTAGCCAATACCCAGTGAACGCTACCATCCGGCCAAATATTGCGGTATTCTGCCTCATAATCGCCATGCTTGACAAGCGCTTGTTTTACAGCATTTTGCATATAAGCGCGATCGTCAGGATGAATGCTTTCTAATAAGCGCTCATAGGTAAATTCATAGGACTCTGGTAAACCAAAGTTAGCTTTGCACTGCTTTGATGTAGATAACTTGCCTGTAGCTAAGTTTAATTCCCAAGAGCCAAGTTTAGCAGCTTCTAAGGCGACTTTTAAACGGCGATCGCTTTCTTTGAGAGCAGCTTCTATCTTTTTCCTGGTGGTAATATCTCTAGTAAAACACCGCGTATGGATAAACTTGCCATTTTCCCACAACACGTTAGAGTGAATTAATACATAACGAATCGAGCCATCCTTACAACGCAATCGGGCTTCATAGTTTTGTAGAGTTTCATTTCTGCCCAATCTTGCCATAATATCTTCAATTACATGGCGATCCACATGAAACTCAGTGATAGAATGGCCAATATACTCAAAGCGACTGTAGCCTAAAAGGTCAAGTTCTGCCTGATTTGCCCAAATAATTGTGCCATCAGCCTTGACCCAGTGCATTCCGACTGTCGCATTCTCTACAAAATCTGTGAGTTTTTGCTGACTACGGCGCAAAGCAATTTCTACCTGCTGTTGTTCTGCCGTCTTACGGGATAATTCCGCTACATGACGCCTTAGTTCTAATTGGTCAATTACCTGACGCCCCAAGGCTTGAAGTGCTTCTATTTGTTGCTGATTCAGTTCTCGCGGCACATTATCAATTACGCAGAGTGTACCGAGAATATCACCTTTAGGAGTAATTAAAGGCACGCCCGCATAAAACCGCACAAAGGGATAGTCAACCACCACCGGATTTTTTGCCAACTCTGCATCAGCTAAAGCATCCGATATCACTACCGTTTCTTTTCTTTTTAAGCACAGGTAAGATAAACCCACATTGCGGGGCATTTCCCGGACATCTATACCTAGTTTGGCTTTAAACCACTGACGGGTTTCGGCAATAAAATTAACTAAAGCTATGGGAGTACCACAAATAAATGCAGCTAACTTAGCAATATCATCGTAGGCTGTTTCTGCCTCTGTATCGAGAATTTGATACTGATGTAAGGCTTCCAGTCTTGCTACTTCGCTGTTAGAAAACACAGGCCTGATAAATTTTTGATGAATCTATCTTTAAGTATACTTTGGGCATGGGGCATGGGGCATGGGGCATGGGGCATGGGGCAGGGAGCAGGGGGAGGAGAGAAAAATTGGATTAAATTACTTGGATAATTGTTTGTTTGATTGGAATCAACACAACATTGATTGGAATCAACACAACATTGATTGCAATAAATACAACGTTGATTGGAATCAACACAACATTGATTGCAATAAATACAACATTGATTGCAATAAATACAACGTTGACTGCAATAAATACAACATTGATTGCAATCAACACAGCATTGATTGCGATAAATACAACATTGATTGCAATCTTTACGACAACCTAAGGAGTTGTGTAGAAATAAGTTGAACAATTTAATATTTGTAGTGCGGGCATCTTGCCCGCGCGAGCATCTTGCTCGCACTACTTATTTTTACTTAATGCCTAAGCCGCAAAAATGTTGGGTTTCGCTGGCGCTCTACCTAACCTACGGCTATTTTGATAAATGGAAATAATTGAAGAAATTAGACTTAAAAATTTGTAATTCATATATTCATAGCATTAAAAAATAATTTATGCCTCAAAAACCTCATGTATGAGTTTTGAAGCTAAAATCTGAATCAGAAGTTAATTTGCGAGTAGTTAATTTACAACTCGCAAACCTAATTAATGAGTTGCAACCTTTCTTTCAGTAAAAATCCAGCTATAGCGAGAATAAAAATTTAACTTTTGCCCAAAACTATTAAGGCGACACGATCCCACAAAACTCATAAAAAATCACCACTTACAGTTGCGCTAATATCACAATTAGGTGTGCTACGTTATCCCAAGCAAAGATACCGCAGTCAATTATTTAGCTTCATCAACTGGGGGGAATCTCCGATGTTGGCACAATGGCAAGGCTTTACAAGTGGTAAATGGACAGAAGAAATCAATGTCCGTGATTTTATCCAAAAGAATTACACCCTTTACAGTGGCGATGAATCTTTTTTAACAGGTGCGACTCTCACCACTGAAGCACTCTGGGATAAAGTCAAGGACTTAATGGCAGTTGAGCGGGAGAAAGGTATTTTAGATACAGATACAGAAGTTGTTTCGACAATTACCTCCCATCAACCGGGTTATATTCACCGCGAATTGGAACAGATTGTCGGATTGCAAACGGATAAACCCCTAAAACGCGCTATTATGCCGTTTGGTGGCATTCGTGTAGTTAAAGATGCATTAAAAGCTTACGGTTACGAACTTAATCCCCAAACCGCAGATATATTTACCAAATACCGCAAAACTCATAACGACGGCGTATTTGATGCCTATACTCGCGAAATGCGCTTATGTCGGCGCTATGGTATTATCACCGGATTGCCAGATGCTTACGGACGAGGCAGAATTATTGGCGATTATCGGCGCGTAGCTTTGTATGGTGTTGATGGTTTAATTGATGATAAAAAATCACAACTCCAATCTTTAGAGTTAGATGAGATTGTTGAAGATACAATTCGCTTGCGGGAAGAAATTTCTGAACAAATCAAAGCATTGTTTGAATTAAAAACAATGGCTGCAAGTTACGGGTTTGATATTAGTCAACCCGCAGCTACAGCGAAAGAAGCTGTGCAATGGTTATATTTTGGCTATCTGGCAGCTGTGAAAGAACAAAACGGTGCGGCGATGTCTTTGGGAAGGGTTTCGACGTTCCTAGATATTTACTTTGAACGAGATTTACAACAAGGAACAGTTACCGAATCCCAACTGCAAGAACTCATCGACCATTTTGTGATGAAGTTACGCATGGTAAGATTTTTGCGGACACCAGATTATAACCAACTATTTTCTGGCGATCCGACTTGGGTGACGGAATGTGTTGGCGGTGTGGGTGAAGATGGTAAGCCTTTGGTAACTAAAAATAGTTTCCGGATTCTGCATACTTTGTCTAATTTAGGCCCAGCACCAGAACCAAATTTAACTGTGTTGTGGTCGGAACAGTTACCTGATAATTTTAAACGTTTTTGCGCTAAAGTTTCAATTCAGACTAGCTCAATTCAGTATGAGAACGATGATTTGATGCGTTCTTACTGGGGTGATGATTATGCGATCGCTTGTTGCGTTTCGGCAATGCGCATTGGTAAGCAAATGCAGTTTTTTGGTGCGCGAGTCAATCTAGCCAAGTGTTTGCTATATGCGATTAACGGCGGTAAAGATGAAATTTCTGGCGAACAAGTTGCAAATGCGATCGCGCCAATTACTTCCGACTACCTAGATTATCAACAGGTACAGGAGCAATTTGCAACAATGATGGCTTGGTTAGCCAAGGCATATATTAATACCCTGAATGTGATCCATTACATGCATGATAAATACTGCTACGAACGCATCGAAATGGCACTCCACGATCGCGATATTTTACGCACAATGGCTTGCGGGATTGCTGGGTTATCGGTGGTAACAGATGCTTTATCAGCAATTAAATATGCCAAAGTCAAAGTATTGCGCAACGCCGAGGGATTAGCCGTTGATTATGAAATTACCGGCGATTATCCCAAATATGGCAACAACGACGATCGCGTTGATGAAATCGCGGTAGATTTAGTTACCAAGTTCATGAACGAACTGCGTCAACATCCCACATATCGCCAAGCCACAGCAACACAATCGGTATTAACAATTACCTCAAACGTTGTGTATGGTAAGAAAACCGGTAACACCCCCGACGGGAGAAAAGCTGGCGAACCCTTTGCGCCTGGTGCAAACCCCATGCATGGAAGAGATAGTAAAGGTGCAGTTGCCTCTTTGGAATCCGTCGCGAAAATTCCTTACCAATGCGCCCAAGATGGCATTTCCAACACTTTCTCCGTTGTACCATCAGCCTTAGGTAAATTAGAAGTCGATCAAATCAGCAACCTAGTGGGAATGCTAGATGGTTACTTCCATGATGGCGGACACCATATTAACGTTAACGTCCTCAAGCGAGAAATGTTAATGGATGCAATGGATCATCCAGAGTTATATCCCCAGTTAACAATTAGGGTTTCCGGTTACGCGGTGAACTTCATTAAATTAACGCGAGAACAGCAACTTGATGTAATTCATCGCACATTCCACGAACGATTTTAACCCGTAGGGATGGGGTTTCCCCGCCCTTGTGAGGGTTTCTGTTGACGAATCAGATGGTGGGTTTTACTCAGATCCCCGACTTCTTCAAGAAGTCGGGGATCTAGCAATTGAACAAAAATTAGCCAAAATTTTTAGTTTTTAAACCGCTACAGATTGAGCTTTATTAGTGACAAAAAAATCAAAATATGGTTATTTTTCCCCTAGGAATTCCTACCTGCGACTCTATTTAGATATATATCTAACGGGGATCGCTAAAAGCTAAATTTAATTTCGCAAATTGATTGTTTACACCACGATATCCCCACAAGTTCCTCACAATTGTTATCTATAACTCATAGGTGAGAGTCAAAAGACAGGTTGATAGCTAATGTCAACTGAGGTGAAATTTATGCACAATCTAAAATTCCCGCATTTTCCCATAGAACATCACACGCGAGAAAATAGCCATATATTTCCAGCAATTATTAATTCCGGTTACATTCATTCAGTAGAAAGTTGTGGGACAGTTGACGGGCCTGGTATTCGATTTGTAATTTTCACATCTGGTTGTCCGCTACGCTGTCTTTATTGCAGTAATGCTGATTGTCGCTATCTAGAACATGGTAAACAAACCAGCGTTGACGAATTAGTCACAGAAATTCAGAAGTATAGATCCTATATGCAATCTTCTGGTGGTGGTGTGACAATCACTGGCGGAGAACCATTAATGCAGCCGGGATTTGTTCGCGAAATTTTTAAACGCTGTCAAGAATTAGGAATTCATACAGCATTAGATACTTCTGGTTTTTGTGAGTTAGAATCCGCTAAATCTGTACTCGAATTTGCCGATTTAGTTTTGCTTGACATTAAATCTTTTGACCCTGATACTTATACTAAAGTTACAGGTCGCAGCATTGAACCCACATTAGCATTAGCTAAATATCTCAATGTCATTCATAAGCCTACTTGGATTCGATTTGTGTTAGTTCCCGGTTTAACCGATGAACCAGAAAATATTAGCGGTTTAGCTGATTTTATTGCCCCATTCACCAATGTAGAAAGATTAGAAGTTTTACCATTTCATAAAATGGGTGAATACAAATGGCAAGAACTAGGATTTGAATATTTATTGAGAGATACTCAACCACCATCTCCAGAACAAGTACAAGCAGTGTTGGATATCTTTCGCAGTCGAGGAATATTTGCAATTTAAGTTTTTAGGAAGGCAGAAGGCAGAGGGCAGAGGGCAGAAGGTTTTATTGAGAAAATAATTTCAAATTCTCTTAAATCTTCGCCACCAAAATATTAACTTTGCCAAAATATTAACCCCTTATTTCCTTACTTATGGTTAATACAGAGTATATGACCATTATTCCTTCTGCCATCTGCCTCCTGCCATCTGCCTTTTATCTGTAGTAAATTCCGCAGCAGGATACATATATGAAAGTTACGAATATCGAAGAATTAGAATTACTTGTACAACGGGTAAAAGCTGCACAGGCGCAATACGCCAATTACTCTCAAGAACAAGTTGATGTTATCTTTAAAAAGGCTGCATTAGCAGCTAACGCCGAACGAATTCCCCTAGCAAAGTTAGCAGTTACAGAGACAGGGATGGGAATTGTAGAAGATAAGGTGATTAAAAATCACTTTGCTTCGGAGTTTATTTACAATAAATACAAACATGAAAAAACCTGCGGGGTGATTGAAGAAGATAATTCATTTGGAATTCAAAAAATTTCTGAACCTGTAGGGATTGTGGCAGGAATTGTTCCGGTAACTAACCCGACAGCGACGACAATTTTTAAAGCCTTAATTGCTTTAAAAACCAGAAATGCCATTATCTTTTCACCCCATCCCAAATCAAAAAACTGCACTATTGCAGCCGCTCAAATTGTCCTAAAAGCTGCAATTGCTGCTGGTGCGCCAGAAGATATTATTGGTTGGATTGATGAGCCAACTGTGGAATTATCGAAAGCTTTAATGCAGCATCCAGAAGTTAAATTAATTTTAGCAACTGGCGGGCCGGGAATGGTACGCGCTGCTTATTCTTCAGGACATCCATCTTTAGGTGTGGGTGCGGGGAATACTCCCGCCATAATTGATAGTAGCGCTCACATTCAAATGGCTGTGAGTTCAATTTTATTAAGTAAAACCTTTGACAACGGCATGATTTGCGCTTCGGAACAATCAGTTGTTGTAGTTGATGAAGTTTACGAAAAAGTTAAACAGGAATTTATCAGCCGGGGTGCATATTTTCTCAATGATGAGGAAAGACAAAAGCTCGGTAATATAATTTTGAAAGATGGTAGACTAAATCCGGCAATTGTGGGACAGTCGGTTGAAACTTTAGCGAATTTAGCCGGAATTTCTCTGCCAAAGGATGATGATCTGACAACACACAAGATTCATAAAGTATTAATTGGTGAAGTTGAAAATATAGGCAATAGCGAACCTTTTGCTTATGAAAAGCTATCACCAATTTTGGCAATGTATCGCGCCGCAGATTTTCATGATGCTGTAGATAAAGCCGATAAATTAATCGAATTTGGCGGTTTGGGACATACTTCGGTACTGTATACAAATCCCGATAATTTGGATGATATTGCCTATTTTGAAAACCGGATGAAAACCGGGAGAGTTTTGATTAACACTCCATCTTCCCAAGGGGCGATTGGCGATTTATATAACTTTAAACTTGACCCATCTTTAACATTAGGTTGCGGTACTTGGGGCGGAAATACAATTTCTGATAACGTTACACCCCATCACTTAGTAAATATCAAAACGGTATCGCAACGGCGACAAAATATGTTGTGGTTCCGCGTCCCGCCAAAAGTATATTTTAAATATGGTTGTTTACCTGTAGCTTTGCGCGATTTGGAAGGTAAAGAACGGGCTTTTATCGTTACAGATAAACCATTATTTGATTTAGGAATTGTCGATAAAGTTACCCAAGTTTTAGACGAAATTGGTGTGAAACATGACGTATTCCATGATGTTGAACCAGATCCCACATTATCAAATGTAAATAAAGGATTAGCTTTACTCAGAAGCTATCAACCAGATGTGATTATTGCCATTGGTGGCGGTTCGCCAATGGATGCGGCTAAAGTTATGTGGTTGATGTACGAACAGCCAGATATTGAATTTGAAGGCTTGGCGATGCGGTTTATGGATATCCGCAAGCGGGTTTATGAATTACCGCCTTTGGGACAAAAAGCCATTATGGTGGCGATTCCCACAACTTCGGGTACTGGTTCGGAAGTGACACCCTTTGCTGTGGTGACAGATGACAGAGTTGGCGTGAAATATCCCTTAGCAGATTATGCCCTAACTCCAAATATTGCGATCGCCGATCCGGAACTCACCTTAAATATGCCGAAAAAACTCACGGCTTATGGCGGTATTGATGCATTAACTCATGCCTTAGAAGCCTACGTATCCGTAATGGCTACTGAGTTTACCGATGGTTTAGCGCTGCAAGCAATTAGACTATTGTTTAAATATTTACCCAGTGCTTACCAAAATGGTGCTAAAGATCTCAAAGCTAGGGAAAAGGTACATTATGCAGCGACAATTGCCGGGATGGCTTTTGCCAATGCTTTCTTGGGTATCTGTCACTCAATGGCGCATAAACTCGGTGCTACTTTCCATGTTCCCCACGGTTTAGCTAACGCTTTGATGATTTCTCACGTTATCCGCTACAACGCTACAGATATTCCCTTCAAGCAAGCAATATTTCCCCAATATAGATATCCTAATGCCAAAGATAGGTATGCGCAAATAGCCGACCATCTGCGTTTAGGTGGCAATACAGCCGACGAAAAAGTGGAATTATTGATTGCGGCGATTGAAAATCTCAAACAGCAAATTGAGATTCCGGCGACGATTAAACAGGCGTTGGGTGATGAAGATCAAGAGTTCTACGCCAAGGTGGAAGAAATGGCAGAACAAGCATTTGACGATCAATGTACAGGTGCAAATCCCCGCTATCCGCTAATGAAGGACTTGAAGGAGTTATATGTTTTAGCTTATCAAGGTTGTCGGATTGATGCGGTACTTTATCACAATACACCGGAGTTTTTCGCCGGTGATGTGGTGGAGGTGTAAAGCTGGGGGTTGACGGTTGACGGTTGACGGTTGACTGTTGACTTGATTCCCAGGTGAGAAACTAAAATTTTGGCGATAAATTAATTATAGTTAAGGGCACAAGATTATTGTGCCCTGCCTAATTTGTGGGATTGTTTTGGGAAATTGGTATTATTTTTGAACCGCCAAGACGCCAAGGACGCAGAGAGAAGAAATAGTATATGTAGGGTGGGCATTGTCTAACATATAAGCTTTTGCTAAGTATTAGCTCTGTGTTCTCTGTGTTCTCTGTGGTTAAATAATACCAATATCAAATAATATTTACGACAAGGATTTACGCACACTCTAGGAATTCTTGGCGTCTTGGCGTCTTGGCGGTTCAATAAATTAATGTTTTTGATTATTTTTGCGTAATTCCTAATACATTCTAGAGGGCATGGCATTGCCATGCCCCTACAATCTGTCGCATTCTTTGGTTAAATTGGGATAATTTATTTTTGCACCGCAGAGGACGCAGAGGCGCAGAGAATATCAGAGATTTGATGATTGAGGTTTTTGGCTTCAGTCAACAGTCAACCGTCAACAGTCAACCGTCAACAATCTAAAGATTTTCCCGTAAACCGATCGCAATTTTACTATGTTTCTCTATCTGCCCCATGACTTGTTTTGCCCGTTTAATTACTACCGCAGGTAAACCGGCTAATCTTCCGGCTTCGATTCCGTAGGATTTATCTGCACCGCCTGGTTGAACTTGATGTAAAAAGATAATTTGGTCTGGTAGTTCTTTGACTGTTACTTGATAATTCGCAACATTGCTTAACATTCCCGCGAGTTCGTTTAATTCGTGGTAATGGGTAGCAAATATTGTTCTGGCTTTGATATCTGTAGCTAAATATTCCGCTACCGCCCAAGCTATGGAAAGTCCGTCAAAGGTGGCTGTTCCTCTGCCAATTTCATCTAATAATACTAATGATCTGGCGGTTGCATGGTTGAGAATATTTGCGGTTTCGTTCATCTCTACCATAAATGTAGATTGACCTGTGGCTAAATCATCAACTGCACCGACACGGGTAAAAATGCGATCGCATACTCCCAATTTAGCAAATCTCGCCGGCACAAAACTCCCCGTCTGCGCCATTAATTGAATTAATCCCACCTGACGCAAATAACAACTTTTACCACTGGCATTCGGCCCTGTAAGAATAATTAAGTCAGGGTTGACTGATGACTGATGACCATTGACTATTGACTGTTGACTATTGACTATTGACTGTTGACTATTGACTGTTGACTGTTGACCTAATTGTGTAGAATTGGGGACAAAGAAACCAGCAGGTAAGGATTGTTCGACTACTGGGTGTCTTCCTTCAACAATTTCTATTTCTCTTCCGGGTACAATTTCGGGACGACAATAACCTTGATTGACGGCTAACTCGGCTAAACCACACAAAACATCGGCTGCTGCTACCGCCCGTGAAAGGTTGCGGATAATTTCTGCTTGTGCGCCGACTTCCTCCCGCAAGGCGACAAAAATCTCGTATTCCAATTGATTTAAATCATCGCGGGCTGAGAGAATTCTGGCTTCCCGTTCTTTTAATTCTGGGGTAATATACCGTTCTTCATTCGTCAGGGTTTGCTTGCGGATGTAGTTGGCGGGTACTTGGTCGGCTTTGGTACGAGAAATACTAATATAGTATCCAAAGGTTTTATTAAATCCTACCTTGAGGTTAGGGATACCTGTTTTGGCTCGCTCGTCTACTTCTAAATTCGCAATCCATTGTTGATCCGCTTCGACTGTAGCTTTGCTTTCATCTAATAAATTATTTACGCCAGCCCGAATTAAACCGCCTTCTTTAATATGTATGGGTGGTGTTTCTACTATATGGGCGTGGATTTTTGCGGCTAATTCTTCTAATACGGGCTGTACTTTTTGTAAAGCTTTGAGAAATGGCGAATTGGCTTCTATTACTAACTCTGCTAATTCTGGTAAGCGCGAAAGGGAATCTGCTAACGCCATTAAATCTTTGGCGTTTGCTGTTCCTGAACCAGCCCTACCTGTTAACCTTTCTAAGTCGTAAATTTGCTTGAGTAACTGGCGCAATTCTTGACGTAAAGCGGTATTTTCGACTAATTCTTGAATAGTATCTTGTCTGGCGCGAATACCTTTAATATCAATTAATGGTTGCAATAACCAGCGCCGTAACGCCCGCCCGCCCATTGCAGTGCTAGTTCTATCTAACGCCCAAAGTAGGGAACCGTGAAATGTTCCATCGCGGACAGTTTGCGTAATTTCTAAGTTGCGGCGGGTTTGATGGTCTACGATTAAATAGTCGGTAACGGTATAGCTGCGTAATAATTGCAGGGGTACTTGGTTTTCCTTTTGGGTATCTTCGAGATATTCCAACAACCCACCAGCAGCGCGCACAGCGAGGGGGAGATGTTCGCACCCCAAACCTTCAAGCGATCGCAGTTTATATTTCTGCAATAATCTACTTCTAGCTTCACCTTGAGAAAATGACGATTGCGATCGCAAACAATAACAAAAAGCTGGCGGTAAACATTGGGGTAAATTGGGCGAAGTTTCCCCCGGACGCAGTAAAATACCTAAATCCGGCGCGTTTGTCGGAAACAACACCTCGGAAGGCTGTAACCGCATTAACTCCTGCGTCAGGTGTTCTAAATCACTACCTTGCGTTGTGAGAAATTCCCCAGTTGAGATATCTGCATAAGCCAAACCCCAATGATTAGCCGCAATTACCACAGCAGCTAAGTAATTATTGCGACTTGCCTTGAGCATTCCTTCTTCTAACAAAGTCCCCGGTGTGAGGATGCGGGTGACTTCCCGACGCACCAAACCCACAGCTTCCGAAGCATCTTCTACTTGATCGCAAATTACCACAGCATAACCTTTTTCCACCAGTTGAGTTGTGTAGCGTTCCCAAGCATGGTGCGGCACACCAGTCATCGCCACCCGTCCCACTTCACCGCCATGTTTGCTAGTCAGAACTAACTCCAGTTCCCGCGAAACAGTCACAGCATCTTGAAAAAAAGTTTCAAAAAAATCTCCCACCCGATACAGCAACAGCGCATGAGGATACTTATCCTTCACCTCCACATAATGCTGATACATCTTACTCAGCTTACTACGGTCTACTAATCGCGTATCCGAATGCGGCGTAGTCGAGTTACTGGGTTCCGTTGGCTGGATATCGTCGTAAGAAGCGGTCATAAATCCTAGAAGTTACGCAGGGAGATGCCACAATATCCGATGATAGCGTCTTTTTGGATATGGGCATAGGGCATGGGGCATTGGGCATTGGGTAATAATAATCATCCCGTAGGGGCGGGGTTTCCCCGCCCTTGGCGACAATCCACATATCACATAATTAAATCGGCATCACATTTTACCGCCGATGTATAAGCATAGCCCAACTAGCGATCGCAAAAGCGGCTATTGTATTATCGAAAGCGGCTATTGTATTGTCGAAAGCGGCTATTGTATTATCGAAAGTGGCTATTGTATTGTCGAAAGCGGCTATTGTAGTATCGAAAGCGGCTATTGTATTATCAAAAGTGGCTATTGTAGTATCGAAAGCGGCTATTGTATTATCAAAAGCGGCTATTGTATTATCGAAAGTGGCTATTGTATTATCGAAAGCGGCTATTGTATTATCGAAAGTGGCTATTGTATTATCGAAAGCGGCTATTGTATTATCGAAAGCGGCTATTGTATTATCGAAAATAGAAAATGCAACTGCCGAAATAGCAATTGTAGAATCAAAAATAGTAAATGCGTAGGCGGAAACCGCCGCAGTAAGTATCACTCAAGCTTTTATTGTGCCGATTTACAGCGATATCAAAGTTTCAGCAGCTTGGTTTTCTGCATTTCGTGGGCGAAGATGTAAAGTGATTTCCGTATCAAGTCGCTTGAGGAAAATCAGGAATTTACCCTCACTGAAGCGTTGAAACTCGCCCTTCATTAAATGAGATACTTCTGCCTGGGGAATTCCTAACAGTTTACTGATTTCCCGTTGCTTGAGGTTGCGTTGTTTCAACAGACGCAGTACCACAATGCCGATTTTACCACGGGTAAGAAGTTCATCGGCATCTTCCAGACCAAGATCAGCAAATACGTTACCACAGCTTTCTTCAAAAATTGTTTCTTCTGTCATGCTTGTTTCTCTCTTTCCAGCGCGTCTTGATAGCGTTTTTTGATCAAATCAATGTCCGACTGTGGGGTTTTAATCCCCCGTTTTGATTTCTTTTGAAAAGCGTGCAGGAACATCATCTCGCTTACCCGATATATCGCCCACAGGCTAGAAGCCTGGGGCTATTGATACAAAGCCCACCTTTGTGGGCTAAATTCTTGAGCCTGCAAAAGCAGGCTTTGTTCAATTAGCCGCACCCTTCTAGGGTGACGGCGGTATTGCGGGATAAGCCAGAGATTTTCCTCCCTACTATATTTGTAACTGGGAAGTTCCTTAAAGTTTCCGTAAACCTGCATAACCCCACACCACCGAGAACTATATTGATTTGTAGCCAAAATCAGTATAAATCCTCATGAAAAAGCCTAAAAAACTTCCCGCGTTAGCATCTCGCGCTGCGGCTTTATTTTTCGCCCTGCTTTTATTATCCGAGTCAACAGCCGCTAGTTTGGGGAATAGTCAGGTAAAAATTGCCCAGCAACCAGCGCCTACGCCGTCAGTTCCCTTGAATGCAGAACAACAAAAGTTATACCAGCAGGGTGTAAAGCTACTTGAAGAAGCACAAGAGTTAGAGAAGAAGGGGACTAAAGAAGGATATCAACAGGCGATAAATAAATCTCAACAAGCTTTGAAACTTGCCCAGACACTAAGACTGCAAAAAGAGGAAGTTGAGATATTAGTATATATCGCTAATTTATACAGTTCTATTCATGAGGACAAAACCGCTATAGAGTATCTACAACAAGCGTTAAAAATCTCACGCCCACTAAAACAACCAGTCTTAGAAGCAACTGTACTTGGTGCAATTGGAGTTATGTACACTAACACAAACGAGCCAAAAGAAGGTCTTAATTATTTAGAACAAGCCAAGACAATATTGTTAGCTCACAAAGAATACAATCTTTTAGCTATTACTTTGAATGGTATGGCTACTATTCAAATGAGAACAGGTGATACAAAAAAAGCTTTATATTATCGAAATGAAGCATTAAAAATTTATCGTGACCAGTTGAAAGATTTGGCAGGAGAAGCCGAGACTCTTCGGAGTATAGGTATGATTTATTCATTATCCGGTGAACCTAGAAAATCTCTTGATTATTATGAACAAGCTTTGAAAATTCAACGGCAAAGAAATGATTTTAAAGCAGAAGTAGAAATTATTCGTGACATTGCAGCCCTTCAAGATAAATTGGGTAATGCAAAAAATGCAGTGGAATCGTTAAAAGAGGCATTAAAACTACAACAACAGGCAGGTTTTAATTTATCAGATCAAGCTAACACTCTTACCTATATAGGTCACATTTATGCTGGACAAGCAGATTATCGAACAGCAATTGATTACTATCAACAAGCAGGAAAACTTTTTCAGCAAGCAGGAAACACCCCGATGCTATCTAGGACTTTTGTGATGATTGCGAATCTTCACAAAAGTTTTTCCGGTGATTATCAAAAAGCGCTGGAATTATTAGACAAGGCATTAGAGCTTCAAGTTAATGATAAAGACGATCAAGCAGTTACTTTAGGGCAAAAAGCTGATATTTATTTATCACAAGCTAATTATCAACAAGCACTAGATGAATATAATAAAGCTTTAGCTCTTCAACGTTCAATACCAAATCCTACAGCAGAAGCTCGTATACTTCGTAATATTGCATACCTGTATAAAAATTTAGGAGACTATAAGTTAAGTCTTGAGACTTATAACAAAGTATTAGATATATATAAGCGTATACCAAATAAGTCTGAAGAAAATCGAACTTTAAGATTTATTGCTGACCTTTACAAAAGTCAAGATAAATACGAGGATGCACTTAAATTTTATCAAAAGGCACTATCTTTATTAAACAAAGATGATTACCAATCTGAAATCCAAATACTTTGGGGTATGACAGGACTATACCAATCTTTGAAGAATTACACAAAAGCATTGGAATTTGCTAATCGGGCATTAAAATTATCCCAAGAGAACTCTTATGATGAGGAATTTTCTCTTTATGCTTTAGCAACAGTATATCGTGCAAAAGGTGACTATCAAACATCATTAGATATTTCTAATAAAATTTTGGCACATTATCGCCAGCTTGGATTACGTATTCGAGAAGCTCAAATGTTAGGCGGTATGAGCATGACTTATGAACTACAAAAAAATTACCAACAAGCGATAAATATTCTGAATGAAGAATTGAAAATACGGCGTGAGTTAAAAGATAAAACAGGCGAAGCAGATGCACTTTACCTAATCGCCATCAACCAACGCAAACTAGGAAACCTTGAAGCCGCACTTCCCAACATCGAAGCAGCAATACAAATCATCGAAAATATCCGCAGCAACGTCAAAAACTCAGATTTGCGTACTTCTTACTTCGCCACAGTCCAAAATTACTATAAATTCAAAATCAACCTATTGATGGAACTGCACAAAAAAGACCCATCAAAAGAATACAATGCCCAAGCAATTGAAACAAGCGAAGCATCCCGTGCCAGAGGATTAGTAGAACTCTTAACTGAAGCCCGCGCCAATATCCGCAAAGGTGCAAACCCCGAACTCTTAGCCGAAGAAAGCCGCATACAAGCATTAATTGATGGTAAAGAAAAAGTCAGGTTTGAAATAGTTAACAGCGAAAAAATTAACAATCCAATTTTTAAAACCAACGCCGAGAAATTACAAGCAGAAATTGATCAACTCCTCAGTCAACAAAAGGAATTAGAAACCAAAATCCGCCAAACTAGCCCACAATACGCTAACCTCAAATACCCCCAACCCCTAAATTTAGACCAAATTCAGCAACAACTAGATAAAGATACCCTACTATTACAATATTCCTTAGGTAGCGATCGCAGTTTTTTATGGGTAGTTTCTTCCAATTCTCTCGACACTTACGAACTTCCCAAAAAACAAGAAATAGAAAAAAGCGCCATCAATTTATTTTGTTTAATTAGCCAAAATACCTCTAAACCACCATCTGTCACTAACAAAGAAAATCCCTGCACTGGGATTAAAAACCGCAAAATTGATGTCGCAGCAACAGAACTCAGTCAATTAATTCTCTCACCTGTCAAAGATAAATTAGGCAAAAAACGCTTAGTAATTGTCGCTGATGGTGCTTTGCAATATATTCCCTTTTCCGCCTTAGCTGATTTAAATTTTCAACCAACTTCCACACCACAACAACAAGATAAACCCAAAAATTCCTGTGAAACTGATAGAGGTTTATTTCGTCCTTGTACCTCACTTGACGATCAGAGCTTCAATTACCAACCTTTACTAGTAAATCACGAAATTGTCAGCTTACCTTCCGCATCTACCATTGCCATTCAACGCCAACAACTCGCCAATCGTCCACAAGCACCCCAAGCTTTAGCTATCCTCGCAGACCCAGTATATAACGCCACCGATACAAGAGTTACCACTGCTCAAAATAAACAACTGCAAAAACAAGATTCCCTAGATTTAGAGCTAGAACGCTCTGCCCTCAAGCGTTCCGCCGATAGCCTCAATCGCCAAGGCTGGACGCGACTTTTAGGTACTCGGAAGGAAGCCGAGACAATATTTAACCTAGTACCCAAATCAAAAGGTGTACAACTTTTAGATTTTGCCGCAAATTACACCGCAGCTACCAGCAGCAATCTCAATCAATTCCAGATTTTACACTTTGCGACTCACGGCTTTGTGAACGATGCTAACCCAGAATTATCAGGTATTGTGCTGTCTCTGGTAGATAAACAAGGTAAAGATATTCGCGGATATCTGCGATTAGCAGACTTATTTAACCTAGATTACCCAGCAGATTTAATTGTTTTGAGTGCTTGCGAAACCGGATTAGGTAAAGAAATTCAAGGCGAAGGCTTAGTAGGTTTGACAAGAGGATTGATGTATGCAGGTGCAGAAAGATTACTCGTGTCTTTATGGAAAGTCAGCGATGAGGGGACATCTGAGTTTATGCAAGAATTTTACAAGCAAATGTGGCAGCAAAATAAATCAGCTTCTCAGGCTTTGCGGGCGACGCAATTAAAAATGTGGGAACAAGAGAAATGGCGTAATCCTAATTATTGGGCGGCGTTTACATTTTTGGGCGAATGGAATTAATTCGTAATTCGTAAAGGGATAAGATCCCCGACTTCTTAAAGAAGTCGGGGATCTGATTTTCAAGCAATAAAACCCATCCAACGTTTATCTCAATAGGTAGGATTTTCCCAATGATGTGATATTTGCCAACCAAATGGGAAATATAAATTGGTAACTTTTCCTTAATTTTACAATTACTACTGCGCGTCACCTGGGTGCTACCAAAAATCTTATTTCAACAGTAAAGGATTGAAAGTATGCTGGCTATGGATACCATAAAGAATGGTAATGAACTGAATTTGCAATTAGAATCAACATTGCAAGAATTACCACTATGGTCAGTTTACGTTGAAATCAGCCATCCAGCCAAGGTTATCAATACCGTATTTGAACAACAGCCTTTACTACCGGGAATCATTTTGACTGACAATCAAGAATATGTAGGAATGATTTCTCGCCAAAGATTTTTTGAACACATGAGTCGCCCTTATAGTTTTGCACTTTTTGCCAAACGTCCTACAGAAACTCTGCTGAAATTTCTCGACTTAGATGTGTGTCTCATTGCTGAAGAAACACCCATCATTGAAGCAATTCAAATTGCATTACAGCGTCCATCACAATTAGCTTATGAACCGATAGTAGTCAAAAGCAAATTAGGTAACCATAAACTTTTAGATTTCCACCAATTACTTTTAGCTTACTCTCAAATTCAGGTATTAACCCTAGCGCAACTAGAACAAGTAGAAGAACAATCGAGAATAGCTAAAGCTGGCTTTCGTAACTTAAAAAATAACTATACAAGATTACTGCAAAATGATAAAATGGCGGCTTTAGGGCAACTTGTTGCCGGTATTGCCCACGAAATTAATAATCCTGTCAGTTTTATTGCCGGTAACTTAGTTCACGCTCTCAACTACAGCCAAGACTTACTTAATTTAGTGAGTCTATACCAACAGTATTATCCTGAACCAGTAGCAGAAATTCAAGACGCGATCGCGGATATGGAACTAGAATTTTTAACTGTTGATTTTGTTCATCTCTTGAAGTCGATGAAAGTCGGTACTGAACGCATTCAAGAAATCGTTCTTGCTTTACGCAATTTCTCCCGTCTAGATGAATCATATAAAAAAATAGTTGATATTCATGAAGGTATTGATAGTACTTTATTACTCTTACAAAGCCGCTTAAAAAATCCAGAAACAGGTCAAATAATTAGCGTTGTTAAAGACTATGCAAAACTTCCATTAGTTGAATGCTATCCTGGGTTACTCAATCAGGTATTTATGCATATCATAACCAATGCTATAGACGCGATTTATCATAATTTTAATAAATTAGAATCGAGTAGTTATTCACCAAATTCAATCTTTAAAGAACCTCTAATTAAAATTCAGACTGAACTACAAAATGATAATTATGTAACTATTCGGATTATCGATAATGGTTTAGGTATTCCTAAAGATATTCAAAAGCGATTATTTGACCCTTTCTTTACAACTAAAAGTATCGGTAAAGGTACAGGATTAAGTTTATCTATTAGTTATCAAATTATCGTAGATAAACATAGCGGACAACTACAATTTGTATCAGGTTTAGACAAAGGTACCGAGTTTATAATTACAATTCCCATCCGCCTTGATTGTTATTAATAAGAATACAGTAAATGAGGTACGCGCTTTGGGGCATAGCAGTGCCAGTGCCCCTACAATCAACTATTATCTGTACCTCACCAAATTGCAATCTGCTGTATGAGGTACAAAAATTAATTATCTAGCTCTTGTTGTGTCAGTGAAAAGACGTAGACGTAGGTTGGGTTGAGGAACGAAACCCAACATCAAAGGGGAGTATCCCAATTTTGACGCTACCCTTCTAGGGTATTGCTATACCAACAAAGCCTGCGAAGGCAGGCTTCGTATTTCTAGCCCCACCCTTATAGGGTGAGGGCGTTTTTGCACATTTGGGATGCTCCCCATCAAAGCGGCTTTGTTGGGTTTCGCTTTCGCTCTACCCAACCTACAATTATTCTTAACTGAACTGTATTGATTAATAAGAATAGAGTAAATGAGGTACGCGCTTCGGGGCATGGCAGTGCCAGTGCCCCTACAATCAACGATTATCTGTACCTCACCAAATTGTAATCTGCCGTATGAGGTACAAAAATTAATCATATCAATAACACAACCTTTCATAGCTTTGACGGTTGACTGTTGACTGTTGACTGTTGACTGTTGACTTCCGCCCTGGGTTACTAGTCTCCCACTTCCACAGTAGCAGGAGGTTTAATATGATCGTTAGATACAATAATTTGACTAAATGCCCCATCACGCCAGCTATCAACAATATCTTTAATCAAACTGGCAATAGGTATAGCAATTAATAACCCTAAAACTCCTCCCAATTTAGCACCAACTAATAAAGAAATTACTACCCATACAGGATTTAAACCAGTCAAATTACCTAAAATTCTCGGCGCAACAAAATTGGCGTTTACTTGATCGATAGCTACAGCTATACCTAATACTTCTACCCCTAACCAAATATTTTGCAATGCTACTAAAAAACTCACTATACTAATACCAATTCCCGTACCAAAGGGAAAGAGTGAGAACAAGCCAATACCAATGCCAAAAAGTAAAGCTAAGGGAACTTGGAGCGCGAAAAATGCTAATGTCATTACCGATGCTAAAACAGCACCTAATGTTGCCTGACCAATGAAATAATTATGAAAATCCTCGCGGATTAATTCTCGCACCTTCGGGCCGATATGCGGCGGAAACCACATAAAAATTCCATCCCAAAGGCGATCGCCATTTAGTACCATGTAAACAGTCAGCACCACTGTCAACAATACATTGACTACCACACCAATAGTATCAACGGCGACACTGAGAATTCTCCCCGTAAAGGATTGTAGTTGATTAGATAATCGTTCTAAAGCTTGGGTAGCCAAACCACCCAAATTAATCGGTAGTTGTTGTGTAGCCGCCCAGCTTTGCAAAGCCTGGATTTGTTCGCCGGCAGAATCAATCCAAGAGGGCAGAATATTAGCTAATTCATTCAGCTGTTGTATGATTAGCGGTACTAAAGTGACACCTAAACCCACAAGTACGATCACAGTCAAAAGTAACACGATGACAATCGCCAGATTGCGTTTCACCCCCCGTTCCTGCAAAAACTGAATGGGATAGTTCAACACAAAAGCCAGCAAGACAGCAGCAACAATAATACTCACTAGCGGTTGAAAATACTGCACCACCTGAAGCAATAGCCAACCATTGAGAATGGCGATGGGAAACGCCAAGCCTATATTTAACCATCGCGGTAGTTTGTTTACTGATTGCATTGGTAACTCCACACAAGGGGGAACGGTTGACTGTTGACTATTGACTATTGACTATTGACTATTGACTATTGACTATTGACTATTGACTATTGACTATTGACTATTGACTATTGACTATCAATAAAATCGAGCATAATTCGCTGATGCATCGGCCCTAAAGGTCTAATTTCACCAGCATTTTTTGAGTAAAAATTACCTTGGTGAATATCTTTGGATGTCAATAAACCCATGTCCCAGCCTTCATTTAAAACCAGTTGCTCTAAACCTACCAACAGTGGGGCATGAAAAACATGGCGGATGATTTTCTCATCCCAATAACAGGCAAATGGAGTGAATTCAGGCAAATCATAACCAATTTCTTCTAAAATTTCTCGTTTGACGGCGACATCTGGCGTTTCTCCCGACTCGATATGTCCGCCAAACAGCGCCCAGTAACCAGGGTAAAGAATAGTTGGGATATTGTCTCGCAGTTGCATGAGAAATTGATCGTTTTGGTAGAGAATTGCGATCGCCACCTGCACTTTTTCATTACTCATAAATTTTTATTTAACTAAATATCTACGTAATAAATAACACAAAAATTATCAGTAACTATTCACCCCCAGTCAACCGTCAACCTTACTAAGAATCCTCCTCAATATATATTTCTCCCAATTCTTTACCAGCTAAAGGTATGCTTTGATACTTGACTTTGCCTTTAACAACAGCTTGTTCTCCTAATTTCAACTTATTTTGACTAGTAATCACCCAAATTTTGCCAGTAGAGTCATCAATTTGATAAGCCCAGCGCTGCAAAAGAGGAACTTGCCTTTCCACCTTACCTTGAACATAAACTGTAGTCTTATCGGCTTGTGCTGGCTGAATTTCGCTGATTGGGGTGATATTACTCCCAATCCGCAAATTACCGATGTTAAAGCCCGGTTGTGAGACGTTACTACAACTAAAAAGTCCCCATACCAATAGCAATAACAATGCTAGGCGGTAGGGCAAAATACTGTGAGTTAGCGAAAAGTTTTGTTTAGTCATTTGTCATTTGTCATTTGTCATTTGTCATTAACAGAGACGCGATGAACCCTTTTCTCTACCATTGTCCCCCCTGTCCCCCTTGTCCTCCTTGTCCCCCTTGTCCCCTGCCCCCTGCCCCCCTCCCTGCTCCCCATAATGCAGTCAATCTGAGAAAATAAGGCAGTATGATTTTGCTGTTTAAACCACGCTACGCCATAAAATAGCAAGACCATCATAGTCAATAGACACATTTTATGGATGACTGTTGACTCCGCTACAGTCGGCTAGATGTTGGATTTTGGATTTAAGGCGAATTTCTCTTAATTCTCATGGAAACTAAAACTGCCAAACTTCTTGATGGTAAAGCTTTAGCTGAAAAAATTCAGTTAAATCTTAAGGAACGGATTACAGAGTTACAACCCCAACTAGGGCGTCCTCCCGGATTAGCTGTATTAATGGTTGGTGATAATCCCGCATCGGCTGCTTATGTGCGCAATAAAGAGCGAGCTTGCGCTAAGGTGGGGATTACTTCGTTTGGTAAGCATTTTCCTACAGAAACTACTCAAGGGGAACTAGAAGATGTCATTGCCGCACTCAATCAAGATCCGCAGGTAGATGGGATTCTCGTCCAGTTACCCCTACCCCAACACTTAGATTCTGTCAGCTTGCTGAATAAAATCGATCCAGATAAAGATGCTGACGGCTTACATCCGGTAAATTTAGGGCGACTGGTGCGTCAAGAAACAGGTTTACGCAGTTGTACCCCGGCTGGCGTGATGCGATTGTTGGCGGAATATAAAATTCCTTTACAAGGAAAGCAAGCAGTCGTTGTAGGACGTAGTATTTTGGTGGGTAAACCAATGGCGTTGATGCTGCTCGAAGCCAATGCTACGGTAACTATTGCTCACTCGCGATCGCACGATCTCAAATCCATCACCCAAACTGCCGATATTCTCATTGCAGCCGTGGGAATTCCCCGATTGATTACCGCAGAAATGGTGAAACCGGGCGCGGTTGTGGTAGATGTGGGGATGAATCGGATCGTAGATCCCAGTGGCAAAAGTCGTTTAGTCGGCGATGTTGATGGGGAATCCACAGCTGGCGTAGCAGAGTTTCTCACCCCCGTTCCTGGCGGTGTAGGGCCGATGACTGTTGCTATGTTGTTGCAAAACACATTTGCCAGCTATTTAAGGCGGCTAGGAATTGCCAATGCTGAATTATAAATTATGAGTGAATGTTACTAATTCTTAACTCATAATTACTCGCGTTTTCAGCACCAAAGCCCCTTAAAATTGTGACGTATATGACAAAAATACCAAAGTTTCAGGAATTTTAAGAATGGTAGCAACTGATAAGTTTAAAAAAACACCCCAGACAGACAAGTTTAACCTATCAGCTTATCTCAAAGAGCGACAACAGCTTTGCGAAACTGCTTTGGATCGGTCGATTCCTGTCGTCTATCCCGAAACAATCTATGAATCTATGCGCTACTCTCTGTTAGCTGGCGGTAAGCGTGTACGTCCGATTCTCTGCCTTGCTACCTGCGAAATGACTGGCGGTACTATTGAAATGGCTATGCCAACCGCTTGCGCTGTGGAAATGATTCACACCATGTCCTTGATTCACGACGATTTACCAGCGATGGATAATGATGATTATCGTCGCGGTAAGTTGACAAATCACAAAATTTATGGTGAGGATATTGCAATTTTAGCTGGTGATGGATTATTGGCTTACGCCTTTGAGTTTGTTGCTACCCAAACACCCCAAAGCGTGCCTAGAGATAGGGTATTGCATGTTGTCACCCGTTTGGCTAGGGCTTTAGGTGCTGCTGGCTTGGTTGGCGGGCAAGTAGTAGATTTACAATCGGAAGGTAAAGCTGATATTTCCCTAGAAACGTTGAATTTTATTCACAATCACAAAACTGCTGCACTGTTAGAAGCTTGTGTAGTTTGTGGGGGAATTTTATCGGGAGTATCGGCGGAAGATTTACAAAAATTGACTCGGTACGCGCAAAATATTGGTCTGGCTTTCCAAATTATCGATGATATTTTAGATATCACCGCCACTCAAGAAGAATTAGGTAAAACCGCCGGGAAAGATTTAAAAGCGCAGAAAGTCACTTATCCTAGTTTGTGGGGAATTGACGAATCCCGGATTAAAGCTCAACAGCTAATTGAAGCCGCTTGTGCAGAATTAGATTCCTTTGGCGACAAAGCTCAAGCTTTAAAAGCGATCGCTCATTTTATTGTCAATCGCAATAACTAAGTCAACCCCTACGGGGAATTCATCCCGATTTTGGATTCTACCCACTTAGTCGCCCGTAGGGTAACTCGCACTCAAGTATCATCACCGAGGAATTTTGACTGGAAAGTAGCGACAGTCAATTGATTTTTGGGGTGGCATTTTGTAGTTTCCAAAATAAATAACTGCTGCTAATATTTACTAACCTCACCAAAATACCATGCAGAACATAGGCAACATCTTAGACAACCGGGTGCTGCTGGTTGCTCTGGTAGCTTGTTTGATTGCTCAATCTCTGAAGCTCGTCATCGAGCTATTTAAAAATCGCAAACTCAATGTCCGTGTATTAGTCACGACTGGTGGAATGCCAAGCGCGCACTCGGCGCTAGTTACATCTTTGGCTACCGGTGTTGGCGAAACTCTCGGCTGGTCATCTCCTGATTTTGCCCTAGCCACAGTTTTTGCCATCATTGTTATGTATGATGCGGCGGGAGTGCGCCAAGCTGCTGGTAAACAAGCTCGAATTCTTAATCAAATGATTGATGAATTATTTGATGACAAACATGATTTTACCCAAGACCGCTTAAAAGAATTGCTGGGACACACACCAGTTCAAGTTATCGCTGGTTCAGCGTTGGGTATAACCATTACTTGGTTAGCACGGTCTTTTTTAGTTACTAGTCTCTGATGCAAAAGTGTAGAGGAGCAAACAATTTAAAAACCTAGTTGCATATTGCTTTTTTAACAACTGACAACTGACAACTGACAACTGACCAATCAACTAATTACTGCGATCGCACATTTGAGCGCAGTAGCAGCACCTTACGGCTATCTACGACATAGGCGACAAAGCCGCTATTGTTAAGCTGTTGCAATGTGTTATAGGCTTCTTTTTGGTTAGTAGTATACACTGCCAGCAAGTAAGGGCGTTGTCCGTAGGATACAAATCCTACATCACCGCCAACAACTTGTTGTACATTAGAGACAAGTTCTGGACGGTTGAAATAATCAACCAATACAGCATAACCTTCTCCTAAAGATTGAGGATTATAGCTGACTGCTGGCACTGGTTGAGTATCTGGTGGTTTAGTGGTGATAATACCAGTTAAACCAACAATATTATTGATGTATCTTGCCCATCGTTGAGCATCATCAATTTTGTAAAATCCGCCAATGCGCGTCACTGTATCTGTTAAATATTGACAGGTAGTGGTTTTGATTTCCGCAGGTAAAGCATCGCGTAATTGCTTTTGATTATCTGCTGTGGGACTAACTATCAATAACAGATACTCACCAGGTTCAGGTGCTTGACATACAGGAATCGCCTGTTGAGCGGTAACAGAACTTATACCACCCATCAATCCCGCGATCGCAAACACTAAAGTATGTGGTAAATTTGCAAATCTCTGCACGACAGTAAAAGACATACAAGAAGATTTTTTTAAAGATTTCATCAACTGAAATTTTGTTCCTTGGGATAAGAGCAGAGAGGGCAGAGGGGGCAGAGGAAGCAGAGGAAGCAGGGGGGACAGTCAGGAAAATTTACAATTGTAGAGACGCGATTCATCGCGTCTGTTTTGACAAATAACAAATGCCCAATGCCCCATGCCCCATGCCCCATGCCCCATGCCCATACTTAAGTATTCTATGATACTGTAGCCAGAGATCCTATGGGATTAGGAATAGTATTTGAAGGCGCAGAGAATTCTCCCACAATTACATACTCTAAGCGCAGTTTTAGCCAGGTAATAAATTGCGAATTGGTAGAAATAATCGCTGCTGCTGGTTGCGGACATTTAGCTTTAATTGCTGCCATTTCTGGTGCTTCTAAAAAAGCTGGTTGTTTGACCAACCAAAAATCAATTTCTTTTTCTTGTTCGTGATAGTGACGGGTACGTTCTTTGAGAACTTCTTCGATAGGTTCTTCATGTACCAAGAATTGTTGACTTGCTAAAACGTAATAATATGTTTGCATTTTCATCCCGTAGTTACTAACGATTTCTGCCAAGTACAGTATATAAACTGTACCTGGAAAAACTAACCGATCGCTAATTCGTAGTTCGGAATTCGTAATTCGTAATTTTTAGCTTGCATTCACCTGGGTTTGCAGGTGGCTTTATTTCCGGTGATTTGGCGATCGCTCATGGAAACAAACAAAACTTACGCAACAATTAGGTAAAAGTCTGAATTGACTGTAGAGGTAATTGATAAATTGTCTCTACATTCCCTAGTTGATGCGTAAGCCCTAACCAACTTTAATTACGAATTACGAATTATCAATTACGAATTATTTTAACTCTTCTTGACTTTTTTAAACCAAGAACTGAAGGGACAAGTACTTGCTTTGTTACTACTTGGGAGTTTACCGCCAGCTGTTAGTTTGTCTAAAAACAGCGTATTGTCAAAGTAATGCTCCAAGAAAGTTATTCGCAAATCATCGGTAACTCTAGCAACGCTGATACCGATAATTTCTACTGTCTCTCCAGTCGGCGCATAGTCTTTATATGCACCTTGAAAATGTCCCCAGTGTCGCCACTTGAATGTCACAGTTGGCGGGCCGGAATACACTTCCAAAACTTCCCAAGGAAAGCCTTGGGGAAATGTGGAATGGAAGATTTGATGTGATGATTCAAAGCTTTCCGCCGAAGCTTGATAATGCTCTGAATCAGCCATAAATATATTGTAAGTACCTTTGGCTGATAAATCTGTAGCTGTGTATTCTTGACCTCCGTTAGTACTTACACGAAACTTGTCGTTAACAACAGATAACCACTGTTGTGGATTACTTTTGGAAGACACTTCCATTTCAAAGGTTCTCACCAGGTTTTGCACGATCGCTTCCAGGCTACCTTCTAAGTGATGGCGTGTACTTTCTTTGGCTAAATTCTCTTTAGACCGAGAATAATCAGGAGGTGTCTGATAGCGCCATTGGGCATCAGTACTTCCTTCAATAACTTTATCTCGATCCTGTACCCAAAGTGGCAGACTGTTAGATTGTGTTGCGCTCATAGAAGTCTTACTGAAGATTTGCTCCCAAATTTCCACGGATTACGCAGTTATTGACCCCTCTGAGCTATTAACTAAATTAACCATCTATAGCTGTAGCCAAATAGATAGGACATCCAGCTAAGATAAAACCCTAACAATAAAAGGTTTTTAAGTCTGTCAACAGTCAACAATCAACAGCTTTACAATTCTCCCCGGATTGCTAGTTTCATCTCTCGCACGGCTCTTTCTAAACCAACTAAAGCGGCACGTGAGATGATGGTATGACCAATGTTGAGTTCTTCCATTCCCGGAAGACTAGCCACAGGATAAACATTCCAGTAGGTAAGACCGTGACCAGCATTAACTCGCAATCCTGCTTGAATCGCTTGCTCGCACCCCTTAGCTAATACAGCTAACTCTTGCTTGCGGCTAGCTTCATCGACAGCCTCAGCATATTGCCCAGTATGCAATTCAATGAACTTTGCTTTTACTTGAGCTGATGCTGCAATTTGTGACGGTTCGGCATCGATAAATAGGCTAACTGGAATGCCAGCACTTTGCAACTTATCAACTATTTCTTCTATCTTAGCAATTTGCCCGACAATATCTAAACCACCTTCTGTTGTAACTTCCTCGCGTTTTTCGGGTACTAAAGTTACATAATCAGGTTTAATATCAAGAGCGATCGCTACCATTTCTGCTGTAGCGGCCATTTCTAAATTTAAATGGGTTCTTACTGTTTGCCGCAAAAGCCGCACATCCCTATCTTGGATATGTCTTCTATCTTCCCGTAGATGCACTGTAATCCCATCTGCACCGCCTAATTCTGCCAGCACCGCCGCCGCTACAGGGTCAGGTTCCACCGTTCGCCGTGCTTGTCGAATTGTCGCAATGTGGTCAATGTTTACGCCGAGTGTAGGCACCCTAGTTTCTCCTGATCCTCAGTCTTTCGGATCTTGATTTTACCGGAAATGCTGCTCAAGAGGTGAGTGCGATCGCTCGCATCAACAGCTTTGGGGCCACCTTGAGTAGAAATGAAGTAAATTAGCCCTTTACCATACCAAGCTCCTTTACCTCAGTCAACAGTCAACAGTCAACAGTCAACATTATTCTTTACCATTGCTCACTCCAATAAACAATATCTGAGGTGGAACTATCAATAGCTACCCCATAGCTATAACCATGATTCCATTTAAAGCCAGGTTTACCTTGATCTTGGGCATCCAATACTAAGATTTCGTAGCTGGGAGGAAAAGAATCTACAGATGTTTTACTGGTATAAAAAAATGTTGTTGGTACTCCGTTAGGTTGGTTAGCATGGTCGTTTGTATTCCCACCCCGATATTCATATTTAGCAACACTTTTATATTGCGATAGTAATTGTTTGATTTTTTCTGGCGATTCCTTCAACCTAAGCTGGAAAAAACTTCCACCCTTTAACACATCTGGAGAATAGGCAATATCTACATCTTGCGCATCCTGAGGAATTTTATTAGGAAAATGTTTTACTTGATAGCCATGAGCTATTAATTCATTATGTATTGCTACATACCTCGATGTATCAGTTACTATCTCTGGAAAATTAGAACTGCTAAAAGCTTTTTTGAGTAGAAAACTCCCTCCAACTACACCAAGGCTACCAAGGGAGAATAAAACTATCATGGCGATTTTGACAAAATGCGATCGCTTCGTCAGTGTCGGGTACATAAGACATTCATCGTTATATATCCAACTACTAAACTAAAGCCGTAGAATTTCGGATATCACTACCCAAACTTGATGAAATCTTTATGTATCCTCTGTAAAAACTTTGTATTTGTGAAATTTACATGAAGCCATTCACAGTAAAATAGTAAAAATATCACCAGTAATACAATTAATAATTTGTAATTTATAGTTATTAATTCGTAATTATTAAAAGCGCACAGGATATAAATTTAAATCTGCATTATTAAAAAATAATTTATGCTTCATGATTCATGAATTTTTTTTCATGACATTTAATCATGAAAAAATATTATCCACATAATTTCATGACTTACGCCAAGGTAAGGTCAAAATGAACCACAGAGGACGCAGAGTTCACAGAGAGATAAGAGTTTAAGAGATTTTGTGTGTAAGTCCTCAATTTATACAAATTAAAAAAAAGTAGGGGCGGGGTTTCCCCGCCCTTGTTTAGGTTTCAATATTAAGTTTGAGATTGCATAATATGAGGAATGCACAAACCAAATATCAGCCAAATTAGAAACAGCCGGCAATCATCCCCGCCAGTAAAATAAAACCAATCCAAACATTTTGTCTGAACATTTCACCATAAACAGGGTTAGGTAAATCTGGCTGACTTAAACGTACTGATTGCCAAATCCAACCAATTGTGGCGATCGCGAGGCTAATCCAAAAGGTAATGTGTAAATGAATGACAATACCTAAGTAAGCCAGTAAAGCAATTGTGCCGGCAAAGAAGATACCAATAGCTAAAGGAGCGTAATTACCAAAAAATAAGGCGCTAGAATTAACCCCAATGCGTCGATCGTCTTCCTTGTCGCTCATGGCATAAACAGTATCAAATCCCAAAGTCCATAATACAGTTGCACCCCAAAGCAACCATGTAGGTTGAGAAATATTTTGGGTAACTGCACTCCAGCTAATTAATACCGCAAAACCCCAAGCAATAGATAATACTAATTGGGGTACGGGAAACACTCGCTTCGCCCCTGGATATAACAAAATTACTGGTACAGCCGCAGCCGATAACCAAAAAGTTAAGGGATTGAGGTAAAACGCCAGAACAGCCGCACAAGCTAGCGCTACTATCCCCACAGCAATCCCTACTTTAATTGACAGTGTACGGGCTGCTAGGGGGCGATCGCGCGTTCTTTCCACCTCTGGATCGATATCCCGATCCCACAAATCATTGACAACACATCCAGCTGCACTGGTGGCGAGAGTTCCTAAGATAATTACCCCCACCAAAGGTAGAGGTGGTTTACCTGCGGCTGCTAAAAACACAGCCCAAAGGGCAGGAATCATCAGAATTAACCGTCCTTCTGGTTTATGCCACCGCAAAAGCCGAATAATCACCAGCCATATCGGTTCTTGGTTGCTGAGGGGCGTTTTTAGCATAGAAATGAAGAAGAAATAAAGAAATTGCCTACAGTCGATGAATTTACACATCTTTACATCTATAGAATATCTTTATTTGCTATTTGTAAAAACACAACCTAAACTTGCATCTTTAGATACTTCTAAAAGGTCAATTGAGTTGTGAGTAACAGAGTAAATCTTCTGAACTTAGGTAAAGTTGCTAACCAAGTAACTTTTATTTTCCTCAAGCACCAGTTTTTAAAATTTTTCTTTAAAAGAGAGAAAATAAGATGCTCAGTTTAGTTTCCGCTAACTGTGTGAGCCTTCCGACTCAGACAGTGAAGCAAAACCGGATTATTGCGGCTATTGACTTAGGTACAAATTCTCTGCACATGGTAGTAGTCAAAATTGACACTACCCTACCGGCTTTTAGTATTATTGCCAGAGAAAAAGAAACGGTGAGATTAGGCGATCGCAATTTAGTCACCGGCGATCTCAAACCAGAGATCATAGAAAAAGCGATCGCAGCTTTAGGACGCTTTCAGAAAGTTGCTAAAACCTTTAACGCCGAAACTATAGTAGCTGTAGCCACTAGCGCCGTCCGCGAAGCGCCCAATGGTAAAGATTTTCTCCAGAAAATTGCAGTTGATTTAGGTTTAAGCGTTGACTTAATTTCTGGACAAGAAGAAGCGCGACGCATCTATCTGGGTGTACTGTCGGGGATGGAGTTTCACAACCAACCGCACATGATTGTTGATATTGGTGGTGGTTCCACAGAATTAATTTTAGGGGATAGCAACGAACCCCGCACCCTCACCAGCACAAAAATCGGTGCAGTGCGCTTAACTACAGAATTAATCAAAACCGATCCTATCAGTAACACAGAGTTTCAGTATCTCCAAGCTTACGCCAGGGGAATGCTAGAACGTTCCGTAGAAGAAGTATTAGCAAACCTCAAATTTGGCGAAACACCGCGTTTAGTTGGTACATCCGGAACCATTGAAACCTTAGCCCTAATTAATGCTAGAGAAAAATTAGGTTTTGTTCCTTCCACACTCAACGGTTACCAATTAACCCTCAAAGATTTACGAGATTGGGTAAATCGCTTGCGGAGACTAACTAACATCGAACGCAGTGTCATACCTGGTATGCCAGAGAAGCGGTCAGAAGTTATACTGGCAGGCGCAGTAATATTACAGGAAGCTATGACGCTTTTGGGTGTAGAATCAGTGACAATTTGCGAACGGGCGCTGCGTGAAGGTGTAATTGTAGACTGGATGCTAGCTCACGGTTTAATTGAAGATAAATTGCGGTTTCAAAGTTCAATTCGCCAGAGGACTGTACTCAAACACACAAATAAATACCAAATTAATTTAGAACATTGCGATCGCATCGCCAAATTCGCCCTCAGTATATTTGACCAAACGCAAAATAAATTACATTTTTGGGGTACAGAAGAGCGACAATTACTATGGGCAGCAGCAATTTTACATAATTGCGGTCACTATGTCAGCCATTCATCTCACCACAAACACTCTTACTATCTAATTCGTAATAGTGAATTACTCGGTTATACCGAAACCGAAGTTGAAATCATCGCCAATTTAGCTAGATATCATCGCAAATCACCACCCAAGAAAAAGCACGAAAATTTCCGCAACCTACTTACCAAACAACAACGCCAAATCGTTAGCCAATTGAGTGCAATATTACGATTAGCAGTAGCCCTCGACCGAAGACAAATTGGCGCAATTCAACGCATACAGTGTGAATATTATCCCCATATTCAGGAAGTACAATTGCGTATTTTCCCCGCTCATCCTGACGATGACTGTGCCTTAGAACTCTGGAGCTTAGATTATAAAAAGCCCGTATTTGAGGCAGAATTTAACGTCAAATTAATTCCCAATTTAGAACCTTATGTAGTTGCCGTTAGCTCATAGACTATTAAGAGGGAACAGGGAACGGGCAACAGACAACAGGGAAATCCCCATAATTAAAATTAGGGGATTTACGCATTCAGTTGATATTAACAGCAAAATGTGAATTTTATCAAAGAGTGCGTTAACCAGATTAATGCACTCTCTTTAGCGTATATTACAATAATCCTCTATAGACATAGTAAAGACCATAAAATAGATGAATTATTGGCTAATGAAGTCCGAACCAGAAGTTTATAGCATCAGCGATCTAGAAAAACAAGGAGAGACTATCTGGGACGGCGTTCGTAATTATCAAGCGCGTAACTTTCTCCGTCAAATGCAAATAGGAGACTTAGCATTTTTCTACCATTCAAATAGTAATCCGCCTGGTATTTTTGGGTTAATGCGTATTAGTAAAACAGATATTGCCGATCCGACACAGTTTGAACCTACCAGCAAATACTATGACCCAAAATCAACCCTTGAATCTCCACGCTGGCAAACAGTTAATGTAGAATTTGTGGAAAGTTTCAGCCAGCCGATATCTCTAGCAACCCTGAAAGAAAAGTTTACACCTGAAGAATTACTTTTAGTCAGAAACGGAAATCGCTTATCAGTAATGCCGGTTCCAGAAGAAGTAGCTCAAAAGATTTTAGCAATCAAATACCCGACTTCTGCATAAAATCGGGTATCTGGTAGCGCAGCAAAATTCAGATTATCGTTGATTGTAGGGGCACTGGCACTGCCATGCCCCAAAGCGCGTACTATTTAAACGCAAAGGAACGCGGAGGTTAGCGCAAAGTTTCGCAGAGTATTTCCCAAGCCAATTCGCTATGAATTAATGAAATTGTATATTAAATTGAGAATAATATTGAGTATTTTTCAGGAAATGTGTTATCGTCAGATGTAGATAAAGTTAAATCTAAAAACGCCTCAATTAATCTAGCTGACATGAAGTAGTAACAAAAAGTGTTGCCGAAACGCAACCGTGCCAAAATATTCATCAAAAAATTAGCAAGTTAGCCCAATATCAGAGTGTTGGGTTTCATGCTTTATTACTCTCTACAATTTTTTTTACCCCAAATTAGGCTGATCAATCCAGTAGGGTGTGTTATCACGCAGTGTAACGCACCGTATTCTCAAATCTAAGTATAAAAAGACTAATGATTTAACGAAACTTAACAAAATTTTGTTTATTTTATCTAGGGATAATTGATGATTTTCCCTGTTTTATGATGTGTCATTACCATCTGTATATCCCTACTATTTCAACATGCATTTGATTAGATATCACATTACTAAATTTTGAATTGATGATGCATAAGAATTCAATTTTATTAGCTGAGAATATTGGTTATAAACTCGGCTTAGATAGAACTCTATTTCAGGGAGTTCATCTCAATATCTGCATGGGAGAACAGATTGCTTTAGTTGGCTGTAATGGTGTAGGTAAATCCACTTTATTAAAGATACTTGCAGAACAAATTAGTCCTAGTCAAGGTTCTGTTTCGCGTCATGGTGTTGTTTACTATTTACCCCAAATTAGTACCATCAAACAAACTATTACCGCAGAGACAGTAATCGATTTTTTGAGTTCAATCTCAGATGAATGGTGGAATATTGAAGAAATTTTACAGACACAATTTCAGACTAACCTCGATTTATCTTTACCCATAAATCAATTAAGCGGAGGCGAACTGACAAAACTATTTCTCGCGATTGGTTTAGCGCAAGAACCAAATTTACTCTTACTTGATGAACCAACAAACCACATGGATTTGTTAGCGCTAGAAAGTTTAAGTCTGTTTCTGCAAAATTTCCCTGGTGCTTATGTCATCGTCTCCCACAAGCCATTTTTCTTGGATCGAGTGACAAATGTTACCTGGGAACTTACGCCTGATGGTGTCAAGGTATACGGGGGTAATTATTCTGCATATCGTCACCAAAAACAGATAGAGTTAGCAGCAGCAGTGCGATCGCATGAAGTAGCCAGAAAAGAACTCAAGCGTACTCAAACCACAGCGATGCAAGAACAGCAACGCACCGCCCAATCTCACCGCAGTGGGCGTGCTAAATTCCTGAATGGTAGTGTCGATCGCATGTCAGCAGGCTTAATTAAAACTAAAGCCGAAGCTTCAGCCGGGAATGCGAAAAAGAAACATGAGATAGCTGTAGCTAAAGCTACCGAACAAGTAGCAGCAACCAAAGTAAAAACCACGAAGGCAACGAGTATCCAGTTAGCTGAAAAAGGTCAAAAGCGGAGGAATTTAATTGATATTCAAAATGCTAGTCTTTGGGTATCAGAAAGGCTGCTACTACAAAATATACAATTGCATGTGACCGCAGGCGATCGCATTGCCATTGTGGGCGCGAATGGTTCAGGTAAATCGACTCTCGCCAAAGCCATCTTGGGAAGGGAACCGCAAACAGCAATTTTAGATTCTGGTGAGATTTTACTCGCACCAGCCATGAAAGCTGTCTACCTCGACCAAACCTATGAAATCGTCAACCGCCAGCAGACGATTCTCGAAAATATGCAAACTGCAAATCCTAGCCTTAGCTATCAACTGCTGCGTCAACAGCTAGGACACTTTTTATTTAAATACGATGAAGTTCACAAAAGCGCATCCGTATTGAGTGGGGGTGAATTAGCTAGATTAGCGATCGCTATTCTTAGTATCTGTGAAATCGACCTGTTAATTCTCGATGAACCCACCAATAACTTGGATATTCAAACCGTTGACCAAATGGTCACAGGTATCAACGATTACCAAGGTGCCCTTTGGGTAATTTCCCACGATATAGATTTTCTCAGCCGCATCAACATCACTCAAAGTTTCAAGTTGAGCAACCAAGCATTGCAAATGACAAATTATTTACCCAGTACCCCAGAGCCTTATTATCGAGAATTACTGACGCTGTAGTGAGGACTTCAGTCCTGATTTTGAGGACTAAAGTCCTCACTACGAATCAACAACTTTAATTTTTGCTAAAAATAGCACTTTAAAAATTACAAACCCCTATCTTCCTTGTCCTCCTTGTCCCCCTTGTCCCCCTTATCCCCCTTCCCTTATTCCCATATCAAATTAGGATTGCTCTCAACCCAAAACCACCCAGCCAATTTATATCTCCACAGTAGAAGCCGCAAAGCATTGGAGCAAGTTATAATTCTCTTGCGGACAGACGTAACAAAAATTTATGAGTAACCCAATTTTGCAAGCCTTTTTTGTTGGTAGAGCTGTGGCTGAAGTAGTCAACGAACGCTTAGAAGTCGCTTTGACAGATGCTTTAAGCGAACTGGGCAAATTTGACGCCGAAGCTAGAGAACAGTTACGCCAGTTTACAGATGAAGTTATCGAAAGAGCAAATCGAGCTGCCGAGGCTGCTGGTACTGGTCAAACTACCACAGTACGAGGCCCCAGTGGATCTGAGTCTGTAGACTTGCAAGCCATGATTGATGAACTGCGGGCAGAAATCGCCTTATTACGTACCGAATTGCAAAAGTATCGTAGTACTTCAGTCTAAGTTTTGAGTAAAATCCGCTAGGAAGCATATTTAGTCATTGGTCATTGGTCATTCGTCAATATTTATGTACAAATGACACAAGACGAATGACATTCGATCGCAAATAGTTTAGGAATCAGAGTGTCTTTTCTTCCAAGTGATTCGGCTAAAAACCAACGGTACGCAAACAATATGGAAAAAGGTTATTCAGACAAGGCATACCGTTGGAATCGGGAAAATTATTCTAGTAGACGGCGCTTTGTAGATATTTGGTCTTTCGTTTTGACCTTAATGTTCAAGCTTTGGCGTTATAACAAAGCTTGGAGTTATCCTGGCGGTATAACTGAGGCTAAACAAGCTGCAAGGCGGAAAGCACAAGCTATCTGGATTCGCAATACCTTACTCGACTTAGGGCCTACCTTTATTAAAGTCGGGCAGTTATTTTCTACTCGTGCTGATATCTTTCCGGTTGAGTATGTAGAAGAACTGGCAAAGTTACAAGATAGAGTCCCAGCTTTTAGCTACGAACAAGTAGAAAAAACTATTGAGCAAGAATTAGGTAAGAAAATTCCGGAACTTTTCCAGAATTTTGACCCAATTCCCCTAGCGGCGGCGAGTTTGGGACAAGTCCACAAAGCTGTGCTGTATAGTGGCGAAGCTGTAGTTGTCAAAGTGCAGCGTCCAGGACTAAAAAAATTATTTGAAATAGATTTACAAATTCTTAAGGGAATCGCCCGTTATTTCCAAAACCATCCCAAATGGGGGAAGGGAAGAGATTGGATTGGCATTTACGAAGAATGTTGTCGGATTCTTTGGGAAGAAATTGATTACTTAAATGAAGGACGTAACGCTGATACTTTTCGGCGGAACTTTCGCGGTCATGATTGGGTGAAAGTACCGAGAGTATATTGGCGTTACGCTTCATCGCGAGTACTGACATTAGAATATGTTCCTGGGATTAAAATTAGCCAATATGAAGCATTAGAAGCTGCGGGTTTAGATCGCAAGCTCATCGCTCGTTATGGTGCCCAAGCTTACTTAATTCAACTGCTAAATAATGGCTTTTTCCACGCCGATCCCCACCCCGGAAATATTGCTGTCGGCCCCAATGGCGATTTGATATTTTACGATTTTGGGATGATGGGGCGGATTAAGTCGAACGTGCGGGAAGGCTTAATGGAAACGCTGTTTGGGATCGCTCAAAAAGATGGCGATCGCGTAGTCCAATCCCTGATCGATTTAGGCGCGATCGCTCCCGTCGATGACATGGGGCCCGTGCGGCGTTCTGTTCAGTACATGCTGGACAATTTCATGGATAAGCCCTTTGAAAATCAATCAGTGGCCGCTATCAGTGACGACCTGTACGAAATAGCTTATAATCAACCATTTAGATTTCCCGCAACCTTCACTTTTGTGATGCGAGCTTTTTCCACTCTTGAGGGAGTCGGTAAAGGCTTAGATCCAGATTTTAATTTTATGGAAGTTGCCAAACCCTATGCAATGCAGCTAATGACCAATATGAATGGTGCTGAAAGCAATAGCTTCCTCAATGAATTAAGTCGCCAAGCAGTACAAGTAAGTACTACTGCTTTTGGTTTACCACGGAGACTAGAAGACACGCTAGAAAAATTAGAGCGGGGCGATATGCGGATGCGCGTCCGTTCTCTAGAAACAGAACGTTTACTGAGAAGGCAAAGCAATATCCAAATTGGTATCAGCTATGCTTTACTAATCAGTGGATTTACGCTTTCAGCGACAATTTTATTGGTGAATAAATTTGTCTGGTTAGCTGTTTTCGCCGGGTTAATCGCCGCCGCGATCGCCTTTTTACTCATCCGCTTACTTTTACGTCTTGAACGTTCTGAGCGTATGTATTAATCTTCCGAGTATAAATTGCAGTATAAATTTATGGAACTTAACTTCGCGGGTCTTAGCGATCCCGGACTTATTCGATCTAATAACCAGGATGCTTACTATATTGACCCAGAGAAGCGATTTTGCATCGTTGCTGATGGTATGGGTGGACATGCTGGCGGAGAGGAAGCTAGCCGCATTGCAACTGAGGAAATTCAAGCCTATTTAACAGCTAATTGGGAATCTTCCCAATCTTCTCAGGAATTATTAGTCCAAGCTTTATGGCAAGCTAATGAAGCAATTTTGCAAGATCAGCAAAATCACCCCGAACGTGCTGACATGGGTACAACGGTAGTTGTGCTGATTTTTCGCGAACCTGACAGTCCCTGGTGCGCCCATGTGGGTGACTCCCGACTTTATCGCCTACGGGGAGAAGAATTAGAACAAATCACCGAAGACCATACCTGGGTCGCCAGAGCCATTAAACTGGGTGATATTACCTTTGAAGAAGCACGGAATCATCCCTTCCGTCATGTTCTATCGCGCTGTTTGGGACGAGAAGACTTACATCAAGTCGATGTTCAGTCTTTAGATGTGAAAATAGGCGATCGCTTACTTCTATGTAGTGACGGTTTAACCGAAGAACTCATCGAGCCAAAAATCGCTGACTGTCTTCAAGACTCCATGTTAGAAAAAGCCGCCGAATCTCTGGTTGAGGCTGCTAAAGCTCACGGTGGGCATGATAACATCACAGTCGCCCTCGTCGCTGTTGCTGAGAATTAGCAGGGGCTAGGGGCTAACTTGGAAATAGTGTTGACTGTTGACTGTTGACTGTTGACTGTTGACTATTGACTGTTGACTGTTGACTATTGACTATTGACTATTGACTATTGACTATTGACTATTGACTATTGACTATTGAGTGTTGACTGTTGACTTGAGGTCTGCCCTCGTTAAAATTTACCTTGAGCGATCGCAAAATATCTATACTCAGACTACTTTTTAGTAAATATACTCAGCATTTTGTTCAATCTGAGCATTTTTTCAATTGACAACTTGATAAAAATATTGCTAGCCTCCTATTTACCCGCAGGAGGCTAGTTTTCTCTATTTTGTTAGATTGACTTATTGCGGTTAATGAGGTATAGAGAATATAATAATTTACCCACTTATTTGAGCATCTCTTCTTAAGAAAATCTTAAAGGAGATGGCAAAGCGAAACCAGGCTTCAACCCTCCTGGTTTAGCCAAACAAACAAATTAACGAAATCTGTCTTGGCGGACAGACTTCAGTTGTATGTCAGTAGAGTTAGCGGTCAACTAACCCAACTGAAAAATAACCCATAAGTAAGTAGGGAAAATTAATCCATAAGGATGTAGGCAAATTCGTCAAACTATTGTTATCTTTCTTAATAACAGAGGAACAAAGGTTGAACGAATAGCAATCCCAATACTATCCTTTGACACCTCATTCACCCGCACCAAGATAACCTTTACACGTTGTTTTTTCTGGAGTTAACTATGAACGAACCAATTGAACTGTCCTTGGAGCAACAATTTAGCATCCGCTCCTTCGCTACTCAAGTACAGCACATGAGCCATGACCAAGCCAAAGACTTTTTAGTCAAGCTCTATGAGCAAATGGTCGTGCGCGAAGCAACTTATCAAGAACTACTTAAGCACCAATGGGGCTTAGATTCCGGCTCCACTTTGGCATAGATTTCTTCTATTGTCGCAGTGGGCGACCTCCTTCTCTTGCTCGGTTCCAAGGAGGAAAGGATCTGGGGATGCTGGGGCGTCAACTTCGATAGGCAATTCCCTAAAATTGACAACAAACAACCAAATAATCTATTGCTTCATAGCCATGAGGCTAAGTTCGCATTGCGCATTTAAAACTGACCATTTACCCTAGCAAACAAATGACTGTTAACTATCTGGATAGTCATGTATATGCACAATCAATGAGGCTGCTGTACTCTGTACAGAGTAATTCTTGTAGAAGTTTCAACTGTCGCAGCTTCTATAAGTCTTACCGTTGCTAATTATATTTTTTATAAATACAACTTACAACTAGATATAGATCTTTATTAATAAAACTTAACTTTATTAGCGTAACCGCTCTTAATAATCGATAAGTAATGTAAACTTCAACTTAATCTAGACAGATCAGGGTAACAGGAAACCCTTTACTGAGAATTTAATGTCGTAATATTTACTCAGCATTTTATTTAAGTAAGTAGGCGATCGCACATAATTATATTACGAAACTAAAAAAGCCTTGAACCCCTTACCAATGACCAATGACCAATGACAAATGACAAATGACAAATGACAAATGACAAATGACAACCCTAACTAGTTATCTTTAATTGCGCCAACTTACCCAGAAAGGTCAAACTGAGAATTAGTATTCACACCTTCCAATTTGGCTAAAATCTTGGGTTTATTTTTTTCATATTCGCGCTTGAGCAAACCTTTACTCATTTGGGGTTCAGCCGCAGAAACGAGAATTTGGCTATTTTTTGCCCATTCTTGTAATTTTTCGCATTGAGCAGGAGCAATAGTAGAAGTTAAAACATGAGAACAGCTAGTAGGTACTTCTCGAGAAAATAGTAACAGACGATATTGACCGGTTTGTCCTAAGAGATTGGTGATTTCTTGACCGAAACTAGTTTTAAGATCTAAGTAGTAAGGTAACCATTTAGGGCCATGCTTCCGGTTATAGATTACAGTAATCCACAACAGCATAGGGTGAGGAATAGGAATAAACATAAATTGGTTATAGCGTTTACAGACTAAGCGCTTTTCAATTTCCTCTTGGGGTAGCATAATCCACAGAGATGGTAGAGTTCCCGCATTATTAGTGATGATTTGGGGAAAAACAATATCCGCAATGGGTTTAGTCGCAGGCCAAGTATAGCTAGTAGCGATTTTTGGGTGGGAATCAGAGGATTTGGAGTCTAACTGTGGCTTTAGTGCTAACTCAGGTTTAACAGCGCGATCGCTATTTTGTTCGGGATGGACTACATTCTTTTCTGATACAACTAAACGTGTGTGTAAATGTTGTTCTATATCAGCTAAAGTATTGAGGATTTCACCGATATTTTGCGGGCGATTCCCTGAGTCCTTCGCAAGACAATTCAGGACTAAATTTTCTAATTGCTTGGGTATTGCCAAATTAGGCGCAGCTTCAGCAAAGGGAGTGGGCGCTTGATAGCGATGTAATTTATACCACGCTCCAAAAGAAGAAGTCGCCGGTATTAATGGCATTGTCCCTGTCAGCATCTCATACATCATCACGCCCAAACTATAAATATCGGAGCGGTTGTCTAGTTCTTTACCCTCCATTTGTTCTGGCGAAGAATAAGCAAGAGTACCGAGATAATAGTTGGTTACATTACCATCTGACTGAAGTAACTTCGCAATCCCAAAATCGAGAACCTTGACTAATTCGCCAAAGCTGGGATCTTGAATTACCAACATATTGCTGGGCTTAATATCGCGATGGATAATTGGGTAAACTGAGCCATTAACATCAACAGGGATACCATTATGGGCACACTGTAACCCCAAGCAAATTTGCCGTGCCATACTCAAAAATCTAGGTACAGTCAAATTTTGCAAGCGAATAATTTGACTCAAACTTTGCCCTTGCAAATATTCCATTACGTAGAAGGGCGTATTCTTTTCATCAACACCATAGTCCATGACTCTGACTATGTGAATGCTTTTTTGTCCAAGTAAGGCGCAGGTTTTAGCTTCACGCTCAAAACGTTCTTGCAAGCGCATTTTTTCATTCTGGATCGACAACGCCAGAAATTTCACTGCTACCGGTACTCCTCCCAACAACACATCCTTAGCACGGTAAACTCGGCCCATTGCGCCGGTACCGATTAATTCTTGAAGCTGGTAGCGTTTGCTAAGTAAGCGACCAATGTTGGGATCTGACATAGAAATTTTAGTATAATTTGAAACAGTATAACTTCCAATTCCCAATTGGTGTAGTTATGTTAATGATGCCCAGTTTCATGAAGAATATATCTAAATTATCAGTAAAAAATTCTTCTTTGTCTGTGGTTCAATATGATACCTAAAGTACTGTCTGATGGTACTTTAGGCGCTGAGATGATGTTTTTCCTATCTACACCTATATAGGTGTACTCTGTTTGTTAGACAAACTATAGGGACATCCAATTTTTTAAATACCCAATCAATTTGTAGTGCGAACGTCTCGCTCGCTTTAGAACAACAGCGAGCAAGATGCTCGCACTACGGAAATATGGGTAATTTATTTTTTGTAAGTCCCATAGGTATATTATCTTTTTAACTTGTTCAGGGATTTTGTCACACTTTTATAATCGCTATAACTTGAGGGAATTTCTCCCAGCATTTTTACTGCTTCTGCTTTTTGTCCTGATGAAGCTAAGACTTCAATAGCATACTTATGCTTAAGTCTACTTAATCGTTGTTCTCCTTCTTTATCTAAGCGCAATCCTTGTTGATTTTTGAGAGTTTGCAGTTCATTTAAAGCCTGTCTCAAAATCGATGGTTCTTTAGTATTCTGAAATTGAATAATCGATGATTCAGCTTTAGCAATCAGGTTAGCTGGGGTTAAATCTACAGGTTTACTATCAGTCACAGCTTGAGCGACGATGGTTCCTGAATTATTACCGATAAAGTTGTTAATTGCTGCTAGTGCAATTATCGCAGCACAAGCAGCAGCGACAGCAATAATCAGAGGATTTAAACCCGGTTTTTTTGCTGGTTTGGATGTATTTTGAGGACTTTGATTTTTATACCACGATTGGCTATTACCTTTGAGCTTTGGTGGCTTTGGATGGTGTGGAATTTGGTGTTTTGGTTGACTTTTTTGGTTATGGGGTTGAATATTAGGTTTAGGAAAATCATTTGCTGATTTATGATTATTACTATTAGCAGGCTGTAACCGTTTCATTCTTTGGTAAGCATCGTCAACAGCTTGTGGTACTTTACCTCGGTAATAATCGAGGAAAAACCAATCTGATAAGTCTTTGGCTGCTAGAGTGCAGAAATTTGGTAAGCCAGATTGTCCGGTTAAACCTTTCATTGTCCTGTCATAGGTAACCAGGATAATTACACTATTGGGATTTTCTCTAGCTAAACGATGAGCACAAGCGAGAATTTGTCTATCTTTCTCATTATCTAGGGGAATTTGACGATTATCTTCCTTTGGTTGAATTTTGTAGCGACTACCTTTACCAACAAATTCCAAAAATTCTTTGGCTGATTCAAAATCTGCATTTTTTCTGTCTTGAGATATGCGACTAATTTCGGCGTAGGTAGCTCCAGGTATATAACATTCTCCCAGTTGTTCGTTATTTCTCCAGACTTGGAGTCTCTTGGATTTATCTGCACTCAACAAAGCTAGAGTATCAAATACTAATAAATGTGGATAGGCAAATTCTGGTTTTTTAATTGGATAATCGCTCATAGATATTCTCCTATTTAGCTCTTAGTTAAAGATTGCAAAACCTAAAATAATTATTTTTTGAAATGATTATTAATGCGAGTATCAATGTTTTGCATACGTTGTGCTAATTGTCGCCACTGATATTTTTCCCGACGAATTAAACGTTCTAGGTTACATCCTTGTTGCAGTAATTCTTTAGCACGAGAAAAGTTATTACTTCCTGCTTCTAAATCTCCCAGTTCTACATATGCGCCGAGATTTGGCTTTTGCTTGAGAGATTCTTCAAAACAGTTACGAGCTTGGGCACTATTCTTAAAAATGTAACGATAAAAACAACCGAACTCATACCAAAAATACCCATTTTTCTCTCTATCTAATTCAATAGCTTTTTGATAGCATTCTCGAACTTTGGCAGCAAAATTTGCACCTTTAATTTGATAACACTGAGCTATATATAAGTGCGCCAAACCATGTTTTGGATTATCATTGATGACATCTTTTAAATATTGCAATGCTTCATCAGGTTTTGGTGCAGGTTGGATAATTAACAGACGAGCGTAATTTAATTGTGTATAGCGGAGGATGCGTTTAATTTCTTGACTGACACCTGGTTTATTCGCTTGAGACTTGGCTGCATTTAGAACTTGTAAATATGTCTTTTGCGCTTGTTTAAAGTCATTATGAAAATCTCGGAATATATTGGCGGCGTTAATAAATTGTACCCAATCAGTGATGGGAATATTTAAGGGGTGATGAACAATAAAGGTAGCTAATAAGTCACAATGCTTGTCATTTAAATAATCTCTAAACCAGCCAAAGGTTTTAAATAATATTTGGTAAATGTCGCGATTTTGGGGATAATTATCGAGGGCTAGATTAATGAATTTTTGTAATAAGGGAATTAACTCATCTCTGATGGTTTTATCTTGAGGTAGGGCATTCTGCAGACTGGAGTAATTATTTTGCAACCAAGTGGTAGTTTGCGCGATCGCTTGTTGTTGTTGTTGTTGACTGCCACTTTGAGCTACCAAGGCTAAGTATAGGCGATGGAGAACTCTTTCCTGTGGATGCTTCAAGAGCCAAGATTTAGTTTCTTCAATGACGCTACGTTTCTGTTCCTCTGTACCGTAGCGTGAAATCAACCCTAAATGCTTGCTGCGGATTTTGCTATCTTCTGGATGTTTTTGTCGCAATGCTGCATAGATTTTAATCCAAACTGGCCATTCTGGAGCGTCTTCCTGGGGCTGAAGTGCGGAGATTTTATCTGGATAATCTTGGAGAATTTTTAAAACTAAATTATCTTCACCATTAGTAGCTAAACCTCTCAAGCAATGGGAGATCCAGCGTTGATGAATTTCTTCAGTTGGTGCTAAAGCGGGAATTGCTGTGGTTAAATATTTTTCTGCCGATTTGGGGGGATAAATTGCAATAGCTTTTTGCAGCGTTACATTATCAATTACTTGTAAGCGTTGAAATCTTCCTTGTACGCTAGCAAGCACGAGACTTTTTAACTCGTTATTAATAGCAATATCAACTACTTTTTGAACTGCTGCTGAGGAATATTCCGGTAAACATAGGGGGAGAATTTCTGGAGGTGTGGCGATTTCATATTGATAAAAGCTGCAAATAACTCCAAAAACTTGATAAACCGGATATTCTTTAGTTTTGGGTAAAGCTTTAATATAATCAGTCAGATTTTTAGCATTTAATGGTTGTGATGCTGTGGTTTTAGGTGTAGCGGGAGTTGTCGGCGGTTGTACAGGAGATTTTTTATTAATGTTATCCTGCTGGCTGGTTGTCGCTGGTTTGGGAGATGGTTTTGCTGGGGGAGATTGGGTGGTTTCTGGATGTGGTGAATTGCTGATTTTTGGACATAAATCACGCCAAGTTGGAGGTAATTTATTTGGTAGTTGATAGATAACTGGTAACCAACTAGCATGAGGCGTGTCAGATTCTAAGGCTGTTAGTCTTTCTCTAGCTTCTCTGACTGCTAAATATAGCGGTTTACTGCGAGAAAAATCTTGGAGAAAATACTTTAAAAATGCTTGTGCAACTTTATCGGGGACAGGTTCCCGCATGACGATAATTTGAGGAATATGCAGTTCGGCTAGTTCTTGCGCTAATCCTAAACCGTCGCAGGAGTTAAAAATTGCTAGTTGCAAACCTCTTTCTAAGGCTCTAACTAAGCCATATTTTAATTCACTAATTTGTAATTTAGTTGTTTTATTGAGATTGATATAACCTGTTTTTACTTCTTTATCGCTGGAACTATGTCCGGCAAAAAATAGAATATCCCAGCCTGTTTCATCCCGCAGATAATCATCTAATTGGGGACGTTGTGGTTCTGCTAAAAAGACGATTTCGGGATTGTCAGGTAAATTTCTCAATTCTTTGATATCGGCTTCTAAATCAATGCCGGTTCTGTCTCCCAAAATTGCTAAAATTCTAATTCTGCTTCTTTTATTGGCTGATGAAATATTTGGTTTATAATACTCAGATGAGGATAGAGCAATTTCGGCTTGGCGATATAAATCGAGAAAACTATCAAAAAATAAATGCCAAGGTAATTGACGTAATTTACTATCTTCGGTTTGAATCAGCAGGCGAATTTCATCGCTGCGGTTGAGTTCTCTATATATTGTTTCGCGAACTCTGCTAAACTGCGGATGGTCAAACCATTGCTTCATGCTATTTTTTAACTCTGTAGCCGAGATGCTACATTGTTGGGGATCTTTGCTAGTTCTCCCAGCTTGGGGGGTACCAAATCGACGTTGTATATCTAAATCTCGGTAGGCATTTTGCCAGTTATCATGGTGGGTGTCAACTTCTAGGGATTTAGGCAAAGTACCCAAAACTTGAGCAAAGGGATACTCACCATTATTGGCTATTTCTAAGTTAACAGCAAAATCCTGTTGAGTTCCTTCGGTTCTAAGTTTAAGAACTACTACCTTTACCACTATTTATCTCCTACCAACTTTACTTTTTTACTTTAGTTAAACTCCAATATCTTTGATGATGCTGGTATCGCCTAATATAATTTGAGCGATGAAACTATCTCCAGGTTCACCATCGGGAATTATAACTTCTATTAGTTCTCGATTACTTCCAGCTTGGTCTTGGTAAATAATATCTCCTGATGGAGACAGTAAAATTAGCTGTAAAGTTTCTGGTAAATAACTATTATCGATTGGTTGTAACTGCAATCTAACGCTAATTTTTGTGTCTGTTTCTAATCTGATGGCAATATTTAATTGGATTATTTGTTTATCTAAGGTAAATTGTTCGAGATAGCGTTCTTCTTGCCAAATACCAGTACCGGAACGAAAAGCTAATCTTGGTTCTGTTGTATTAGGTAAGAAGTTATCGGCAATATCTCGAAGTGAGTTTAAAATTTGATCTAATCGCCGGAGATTGATCCGTTTTGTGGGTTCGGTATTGATTAATTCTAAATACTGTTCGCGGACATATTGATCTTGGGGATGCGATCGCAACCAAGTTGTGGTGTCACCTACAGCTTGCTGTTGCTGTTGTTGGGTTCCTGCTGTAGCTACTAAATATAGGTATTGCTGGCGCACATATCTATCTTCTGTGTGAGTTTTTAACCAAGCAGAAGTTTGAGTTAGGGCTGCTTGCTGCTGTTGTGTGGTTCCCGCAATTTCCACCAGTACTAAGTATTGTTCCCGTACATATATATCTTCAGGATGGGATGCTAACCACTGTAGGGTTTCTGCGATTGCTGCTTGCTGTTGTTGAGTTGTTCCTACTCGACTGACTAAGATGAGGTATTTTTCCCAAACTGCTGGTGCTTCAACATGGGATTGTAGCCATGTGGCTGTTTGCTGAATTGCTGTTTGTTGCTGTTCTAAAGTACCTCGATCTGCTACTAATGTGAGGTACTGTACGCGAATTCCGGCGCTGTCTGGCTGGGTTTGCAGTAAATTTGCGATTCTGGCGATCGCTGTTTGTTGCTGTTGTGGTGTGAGAATAATACCTTCGGTGGTTATGGGTGAGGATTGATTTTCTGATTCTGCTGGTACATCAGCTTCAGTCAGTCCATTTTCAAACCATTCATCATCTGCATTTTGAGAATCAAGATTAACATAATCTGCACCCAGAGATAATTTATTTCTCTGCAATCTCTGAGCCACTAGCAATGCATTCATTGCTTTGGCAACGATACTATTTTGATGTGAATTTTCTTCAACTGGACTCATATATAATTAATTATATCAAAATATTTATGCTTTTTTATTTAAGAAATACTACTTTATATTCTCCTGTGGCAATGTCATCAGCACCTGATACTATATGTTTTGTCAGCCAGGTGATATATTGTGGATGTTGCGGATTGTAGCCAGCAAACAACCCTCGTTTTATTTCATAATAAATGTAAGTCTCTTTCCATTCTCTGATTTTATTATCTGTATGTTGCTTGCCGCTTTGAGTTAATTGTACGCACAAGGGATTATCTTGGTCAGCAGTCGCAATTAAATCTGTATCTATAGCTTTATCGGCAATCAATTTACTAATAAGTCTAGCATTTTGATAATTTTTGTTTTGCCTTTGTTGATGGCGAATATTTCTACCGATTTCGCTAATTGTCTTGGCATCATCAGGTGGTGGTTCATTCTTGATTAAACATTCCTTCCACCTTTGAAAATCTTTATCGTGTTTGTTGAACCAAGTGGGGAATATCTCTAAATGCCAATATCTATCAATTTGTAATATAGCGTCTTTTATCTGCTGTTTTTCTTCTGGGTTAGCTAGACGATAACATAGCCAAAATTCTGCATCTACAAGAATCTCTTTTAAACCAAGTAGCAGATGCTTGCGGCTCATCATTGTTCCACTTGGCATCTTTTCTAAAGGACTGGCAATAGCTTTTAATCTTTCTGCTAGTTTGATTTCTACCTGAGAGGCTATGGCGATTAGTTCCTGAAGTTTTTGTTTTAATTTATCAGCTTCTGAATGAGTTTGTGTCATAATTATCTATGATTATTGGCAAGGGCTATAATTTATAACTCCAACCTACTGAGTCACAGGAATTTAGCATACAAATGCATAGATAAAATTAGTCTAGCGGTTAGGGTCTAATCGCTAATTACAGCCTAATTTGGCAGTAGATTCACTGATTTTTACTATTCTCTCATAAATGATTACGGATTTCTATATATAGGAAAGGTTAAAATTTATTTACGGAATGGAGTGTATATTTATTTACAAGTATTCATCGCTATAGAAAATCATAGGCGCAGACTTATAAGACGATCGCGTGGAGGCGATCGCAAAACAAATCAAAAGTGCGATCGCGGATTGTGCAATGAAGAAATTTTAACAATTGTCTGGTGACTGTTCGCAAGCACCAATACTCACCCAACTACTAGAACCATCTTGCCAGTGTTCTTTCTTCCAAATGGGTGTAGGGTTGCGTGCAGAATGAGATTTTGTTCACTAGACTGATTCTCAGGCACTCTCTCCATTTTTTGACTGGCGACAATGTTATTTCTACGTTTCAAAAATGAAAAACCCGTTAGTAGCTAAGTCTAAGAAATACTTTAAGTTACTAGCGAGGTTTCACATTGTTTAGTCAGGCAGATTTTGAATTACTAATTATGGGACTTGCCAAATCCTGATTTTGCCATCAGAACTACCACTAGCAAGGGTGCGGTTATCTGGACTAAAACTAATTGATATAGCTTCTCCTGTGTCTTTTAGAACTCGAATTAACTCTCTTGTATGTAAATTAAATATCCTAATAGTGCTGTCTAGACTACCACTAGCTAAATATTGGCTATCAGGACTAATGGCAACAGAAGCAACTAAACGAGAATGACCTTCTAAAGCACGGATTAACTCTCCTGTGCGTAGATTCCATATTTGAACGGCAACACCTGCGGTGTCTACACCACCTATAGTTAATGGACCTCTGGTAGTAACCATAAATTGTCCATCATGACTGAGGGCAACAGTATCAGTATCGCCGTAAGAACCTGAAAACTTAAGGGTGCGGATTAATTTTTCTGCTCTTATATCCCATAGGTCAAGTTTGTCTGAACCTCTAACTGCAAGTATTGATCCATCACCAGTAATAGACATGGAAGTAGCATGATATTGCAACTCTCCAGATAATTTTTGCTTTTGTTCTCCTGTCCTTAGGTTCCAAAGTTGGACTGTATATTGAGACGAAAGTCCAGTAGCTAGAGTTTGACCATCAGGAGTAATAACAACTCTGTTACCTGCACCAGAAATGCGGTATAGGGATTCGTTCATTTCTAAATCCCATACCCCTATCATTGTATTGTTATGTTGATCAGTAGTTATACCCGCAGCTAGTGTTTTTCCATCTGCACTTAGAGCAACTGAGTTAACCAGATTTTTGTCAGCAATACTTCTTAATATTTCCCCAGTTTCTAAATTCCAAATTTGAATGCCGTTACCACTAGTTACTAACGTTTTTCTATCTGGGTTAAAAACAATAGACAGAACTGGATTATTACTGCTGATAGTACGAATAAGTTGTGCGTTTTTCCAGTTTTGGTTAGTTCCAGAGTTTGCCGCACTAGTTTGCTTTGGTGTTGCGGGTTTAGGTTTTATTGTTGTAGGTGAAGTATTTGGGTTTCTACGAACAACAGCAGAGGAATTACCAAAATAGATCTTTCCCGTTTTCTGTTGATATCTGAGGATGGTATCAACATTGTGTTGTTCAATCTGTGTCAATAAATTAGCTGGAAATTGCTGTGGCTGATAACGCGCACTATACCAAGGTTGACTTCTGAAGTAATTTTGTAATGCAGGTGTAACAAATTTTCGTCCATGACGAGCAAAAATTGCATTACGAAGTAGGTCAAGGAATAAAGGGGTATAGCTTGATAGTTCCGATTCTTTAACTCTTTTTTGAGATAGCCAGCTATAGTCATAAAAGTAGCTGGTGTCATCAAAGGTGATCATTCCATTTTCATTTACTCTAGGTTCTCTATTGGGTTGATTTTGAGCGTTAGCAATAAGCTGTTGATGCTCTAGGTATATAGAGGATGTTCCTGTCTCTATGATGTTTGCATTAGCTGCGATAGGAGTAAAAGGCAGCAATAAACACGACAGTAGTAGTTTATTCATGAATTTAATTGATCTGAATAGTTGAGCGTTAATTAAAAAGTAATTAATTGCCTATAGCAATCGACTTACTTTTTGATGGGCTTAAATTTCTGCACGAATTTAAGCCACCGTGTAGTTTTATTCGAGTCACGCTCAATATCAAGAATGCCAATCCTATAATTTCTGACTTCAGGAGGATGATCCTCTCCCATAGAAAACGTAATTGCTGTAGGTTCTGGTCTTCGTACTTTATAAGCATTCACTATGACATTAGCAAGCTCACAGGAAATTCTAAATGTTCCCATCTCAATATTGCCGCCACCAGCATAGTAATTCCAGTCAATACTTGGACTTACCATGCCCTCATCGCACATAAAAGCTGTAACTTCAAACATTTTAGCTATGTGAAGGTCATATCGTCTCAGACGACCAACATATCGTGAAGTTACATTATTTTCAGGTACTTTTATCTCTGCATATCCCTCGTCAAAAGAGATTTGCATTGTAAGCTCAGAGGAATTATTACTAGCTATTTTAGAGTTTACCTGTTCTTGAATAACCTGAGCATTGATTGGATATGAAAATGGTAATAGTACTACTGATGCTGCTAGTAAAGTGGTAGTTGTAATACTATTTAGGAGTCTATTTCTCACATTTGCACCCTGAAAATACAAAACACACTTCCAAGTTAAGAGATGGACTGCCTAAATTAAATTAGTGTTATTCCTGAAAATATTAGAACTGAGTTATCAATAAATATGTATTTTTGCTGTAGCTAAATTTTTATAAAAATATAGTATTAGGCAATATTAACAACAGGTTTTTAGTGTGATGGTAAGTATGCGATCGCACTTGATTCGGTGTCTGCCTTTATGCCGCTACCCGAATTAACGAGAGCTGCACTTTGCTTATGCTTAAAGGTGATGTCATCAATGCTATTCGTGTTAGACCCAAGCTAATCATCAGGGCATACAACACTAAAGGCGGGCAAGATACCAGAAAAATTCAGGTACATCCTAAGCTCAAGGAATATTTGGCAGAATACGATCGCCTAATCAATTTAAAAACTTGGATACCGGGGTCAAATGAGCAATAGTACAGATAGTTACGCTAAGGCTGTAACCCTTACTGGTTAAGCATTATGTCAATCGATATTTTTGGCAATTCTCAATGTACCAATTAACCTATAGGTTAATTGGTACGTTTTAATCTCGACATGTGTTTTCGAGAGGCAAAAAAAGTGATGCGTAGAATGTTTATGTAGCAAGACTTTCAGACTTAGCGTAACTATCTGTACTATTGCTCATTTGACTCCGTTTTCTTTTTTAGGCTGAAGTGCTGTAGGTATGTTACTTAAGTGACTAATTTGGGAATTCTATAACTAAGGTCTGTCAAGTTTCTGTAAGTTATTAAAACCGAGTTGAGAAAAAAATGAGGTTAGATAGCACTTATAAAGGTCAAGGTAATTTGAAACTTACTCAATAGAGAGTCCTTAAACTGTACTTACGCTCCAAGCATATTTCTAGACCAGCTAAGGCTTAGAGTATCTGAATATTACTCGTATTTTTAAGGCAAGTAATTCCTAAACTAAACGTCAAATCCTATGAACAGTCCTATTCAAAAAATTTTATTCGGTAGCCCTGGAACTGGTAAAAGTTTCAAAATTGATAATGAAATTATTCCTAAAACTCTAAAAATTGATAAAGAAAAACATCCAGAGAATGTTATCAAAACTGTTTTCCATCCTGAATATACATATGGAGACTTTGTAGGAAAATTAATGCCTTTAACAACATCAGATGGAAAAGTCGAGTACAAGTTTTATGAAGGTCATTTTTTAAAAGCATTAGCACAAGCTTATACAAATTTTCTTTCTAAGAAAGAAGAAGAAGAAGTTAAAAATGTAGCTCTAGTAATTGACGAAATAAATAGAGGCAATTCTTCAGCAATTTTCGGAACTATTTTTCAACTTCTAGATCGGCGTGAGGATGGTTGGTCAGATTATGGAATCAATTTATCTGATTTAGAATTCCAAACCATTATAGGTTTAATAGGATTTCGGAGAGTAGGAGAAGAAAATAAAATTCCTACATATAGCTATGGTAAGCATACAAGTGGAAGAAAACTAGAAGAATATCAAGAAGTTCTATCTAAAATTAATATTAAAGTAGAAAAAAGTAAAGTAATTGGAAGTTCTATTCTTATTCCTCCAAACTTATCCATACTTGGCACTATGAACACATCTGACAACTCAATTTATTTTATGGATAGCGCTTTTAAGCGACGTTGGGATTGGGAGTTTATTAACTGGGATAAAAGTGTACCTCCTCCTGGAACATACGGAGGAGCTAAAAATGGAACTTTCAATAAAGAAGAATGGCTAAGTTTTATTAGAAAATTAAACATTTTTATCAAAAAATACCATGCCTTTATTCGTGGTATTGAAGATAAGCAAGTTGGTGAGTATTTCATTAAGGAGCGACCTGTAACAGCAGAAAATATTCAAAATAAACTCATGTTTTTCCTATGGGATAGCGTCTTTCATAGAGATAAAAGACCTTTAGTAGAGCTTTTAGGCGTAACAAGAGATGAACTTGTTACTTTTGGTGATTTTACAAAACGGCATAACAGTTTTGTGGAAAAAATTATCAATATTAATTAATTGATGGTATTGCTTAATTTACTATGATTGACTTTTCAGAAATAACGCTGATTAAAAATCCCAATGATAATTTTGTGGGAATTCGTAAGTCAGAATCAGGAGATAATTACGAATTCTGGCTACCTAATGGGTTTAATGATTTTGTCGAAGGAGATTTTGATAAGGTACGAGATTTATTTTTCAAAATGTATCGTACCTTTCGCAAATTTGAAGATGATAATAAACCTAATCGAATTAATATTAATAGAGAAGATTATCAAACAGATCAAGACCAGACAACTATTTCTTCTGGCGGATTATCCTTGGAAACAGCAGAGGGAGAATCATGTCAGCTATATAGCAAACTTAATATGATTGAGCGCGTACTTGAAACTTATGATGATTTACTTATTAACGCAATTCAAAAGAAAGTAAAACGGACTGAGGATATTGATTATTCTCAAATTCATAAATACTTGGATAGAGCTATCTATTTAGACAATGATGTAGTTTATGTTGAAACAATGGATTTACCTCGTCCAGTGCTGCGCTATGAAAGCACGGATATTGTTAATCTTTATTGCTATATTCTTGATGAAATTATTCAGCAACTACAGGATGATGTACCAGATAATATTAAAGCTCTGACTCAGGATATTCGTTTTCTTGGTCAAAACTTTAAGGATTCTTATTTAACTAGCGATCAATCAATTTTTCATAAAGATACTTTTTTAGAAACTACAATCATTCTCAAAGAAACACTGGATAATATCGATAAAAATACTTACTATAAAGATCCTGATTATTGGGTCCTTTATGAAGCAATTGAAACCTTTTTATATGGACAACTAAATCCAGATATCAACGATGGTAACTATTGGGGAATTAAAGGATTTTCTCTAATCTGGGAAGATATGTGTCAAACATATTTCTTCAGAAATCATCTGGAAAAAATATGCTACGCAGATACAGATATACCTTTAAAAGGTTATTATAACCATTCAAGAAGACAACAGGAAGAAAGTAATAGAGTAGGTAACTTACAAATGACTGTTTCAGACGGGATCAATTTTTGTAAGCAATGGATTTATTCTGCTGAATCAGATGTATCTGACAATGATAATCAAATATTGAGATGGCATGAATTACTTGTCGTCGAATTTAACCCAAATCCTAGACATTTAGTTCTTACAGATGGAGCTATATTGCATCCATATTATGATTATTTAGACTATGGCTATGATTTAGACTACAAACAAACTAGGGTTATGACTAAATATTTACGTCCTGATTTAGTTTTATTAGATAATAGTAAAGTACAAATAGTTGACTATAAGGATGTTCCACTTGAGTTTTATCTTAATCCATCTAATCTATCTCCTAAAGAGCATAATAAGTATAAACATGATGTTATTAAATAGCTTACTTATGAACTAGCTATTCAACAAACACATGCAATTTCAAGTAATGTATTTTTTATTCCCTACTATTATGAATATCCTCCAACAAAAGACCCTTTAGGTGAAATTGAAACATCACTAGATATAAAAGGTATTCGTATCTTCAAGGCTAATTTTTTCTTAGTTCAAGAGAAATATCTTCAAGAAAATATATGACACAAGAAATAAAAAACATTGGTATTTATTCGGAAAATTACGATTTTGAAAGTGATTATCTTCCTTTAATATCTTTTAAAACAGAGCAACAGAAAGATACTGTAGAAAAATACATTTTTACGAAAGTTGATATTTTTTTTAAAAAAATAGTCAACATTAAATTGGATGTAGAAAAATCACAAGTTATCTATTGTAATACTATTACAGAAAAAGATTTTAAGATAAAAAATATTAGTTATTTTTATGAAAATATTTTCTTTGAATTAGGGAAGCGTAATCATGATAATAAATTATATTTTCCTCCTAAGTGGGGAATTACCTTTGATAAAAAATGCGCTCCCATTGAAGTAAGTTTCCTCCCTTCTAATTTTAGAATGAATCCAGGTTCTAAACCTAAGTTTAGTGCGTTCAACTATAAATATAGTGACTATCAATGGAACTATAGATATGGGACAATAGATATTAATTCAATACCTGTGTTTTATTATATTTACTTTACGTTACAAGAATTATTAGATGTAATTTAAAATAAAAATCTAAGTTATAAGGGTATCCACCAAGATATCCTACATCATTAGCAACTATTTAAATTTTTGCAGCATTCACGCACCAGCATCATAAATACTTCCTTGCCCAGAGTAATTCTCATAAATGTGCTGATAAACTTCTTGACACTTCTGTTCATATATTTCAGCAGAATAACTCTGAGGTAACCTATCCAAACTATCCTTAATCGCCACTTCCACCGATGCTCTGGTTTGCTGTCTCTTCTTCCAATCCAAAACTAACTTCTCTTGTTTGAGAGTTTTCAATAATTCTTTGGCGACTTGTTTAACTTCCTGTTCCTCTTGCTTAGTCAGTTGAATTTCTGGTTTAGTCAGTAAGTCAAAAATTGCTAGTTCTTCTTCAGTGAGATTCTTTGCGATCGCTCTTTTATCTTCTACACCCAATTCCTGAGCAAAGTTAATCAAATCCTGGAAGAACATCTGCACGTTGCGTGAGTCAGCATTGTACTCTGCAATCATCTGCTGGAATTTCTCCAGGTAGTCGATGCGAGTTTTATTTAACGTCACCATCTGCTGGAGTTTTTGGGTGATGCTTGTTTTGAGTTTTTCTGTCTCTGTTCTCTGGTAGTCAGTACTAGCAAATTTATTTTTTAATGCTTCAAAGTCAATTTGGCTCAAGTCGATGAGTTGAGAGTGGGATTCCTGAATGACAAATTCGCCAGCAGTGATGGACAGATCTAACAGTTCTTCCACTTGTTCCATCACTTCGGACACATCAACTTCTGGTACTTCCGCCAGAATTTGGTCTTTGATTGTCTGCAAGTGAGCATTGATAGCAGTAAACTCATTGGCAGCAGGATCTGGGAGAATCGCTTTGTAGAGTTTGTTAACGTTACCTGCTAGGGAGAGATAAGTTTTTTTGGCATCATCATTAATAATGATGGATTCCACTGCATCTGCCCAAAACTTGGTGCGTGCAAAACCTTGTGCTGACTCCAGGACAGCAAAATCAATCCCCTTTTGGGTACAGAATGCTGTGGTTTCTGCGATCTGTTCTCTCAATTGTGCCACTAAAGCTGTTTTCGCTTTAACTGGAGTATCTCCTTCTTGGACACCACCTCCAGATGCGGAACCATAAATCGCTAGTGCTTTCTGTAAATCGCGGAAGACACCAATGTAATCAACGATGAGTCCATTGACTTTACCTGGGAAGACACGATTTGCTCTGGCGATGGTTTGCATCAGAGTATGGTTCTTCATCGGTTTGTCTAAATAAATTGTGGAACAACTGGGAACATCAAATCCAGTCATCCACATAGCGCAGACAAAGATGATGCGTAGGGGATGAGATGCATCTTTGAATTTTTCATCCAGTGGCGGAGATTCATTCACTAACCTTTGACGGTGAGGAGTGATATTTAATTGTTTTTGCTGGAATGCTTCTACTTCATTTTGAGATTGAGATATGACTACTGCCATATCTGTTTCTGACATATATTTAATCGTGACTGATAATTTTTTGCGTTCAAATTCGCTGAGATTAGCATCAGCAAGTTGATTTTTTAATTGTTGCAGGTGTTGTTGCCAGTGGTGCTGCACTTTGTTGTACATTTTGACAGCAGTAAATCTGTCAATGCTGACAATCATTGCTTTCCCCTGGTATCCTCTACCCAGTAAGTGGGTGACAATATCTTGAGCGATTTTCTCTAATCGGTCATCTCTAGTAATTAATTGATATTCTCTGGCACATTGTCTTGCTAATTTCTCCTCTTCTTCCTCGTCCAGTGTTGCAGATTCAATGATTTCTGCCATATCTTCATTGAGTGCATCATTGGTGAGTTGCAATTCAGGAATGCGGTTTTCGTAATAAAGAGGAACTGTGGCGCTATCTTCTATTGATTGGCGGAAGTTATAAATGCTGATGTAATCACCAAAGGTTTTTTTGGTTTCTTGTTCTCCTAGCATTAAAGGTGTACCAGTGAAACCAATGAATGCTGCATGAGGTAAGGCATTCCTCATGTTGAGCGCGAATGTGTCATACTGACTGCGGTGTGCTTCATCGGCAATGACGATAATATCTGACCGATCTGAAAGTTGGGGATAGGTTCCGCCTTTTTCGGTGCGGAATTTTTGAATCATCGTGAAGATGTAGCGATGATCTGCTTGCAGAAGTTGTTTGAGGTGTTCTCCACTACTGGCGCGGACATTTTTTTCGATTTCTGTCACAGCACCAGCATAGGCAAAGTTTTTGTAGATTTGTTCGTCTAAATCTTCTCTGTCGGTAATAATTACAAATGTCCAGTTCCCATAGAGTTTTCGCAGGATTTTTTGGGAGAAGAAAACCATTGAGTAACTTTTACCGCTACCTTGGGTATGCCAAAATACGCCTAATTTACCTTGGTTGGTTTTGATTTCCTCAACTGCGGTAACTGCTTGGTTAACACCTAAATATTGATGATTTTTGGCAACGATTTTCACTAAACTGCCTTTGGCAGCGTAGAAGAAGATAAAATTTTCAATTAAATCTAGTAATTTGTCAGGTTCACAAGTACCTCTAATAATTGTGTCTAGAGAAATTATCCCTTCTTCTCCTTCTGAGTTTATCTTCTTCCACTCAGCGAAATGTTCCCATTTGGCAGTTAAGCTACCAATCCGACTTTTTATGCCATTGGAGATGATGATAAATGCGTTGTACCAAAATAGTTGTGGAATAGTTTGCTTGTAATCTGTGAGATTATTTTTATAGGCAAGTTCCAAGCGTTGGTGATGTGCTTTGAGTTCGATGAATACTAAAGGTAAACCATTCACAAACCCGACTAAATCTGCTCTTCTGGTGTAAATCTCTCCTGTTACCCAGAATTGAGAAGCGAGAAAAAAGTGATTATTTTCTGGGTGATTCCAGTCAATGACTTTGACTGTTTCTGCTTGATCTTCACCTTCATCATTTTTAAAACTGACTTTTACCCCATCCTTGAGGAGTTGATAAATTTCTGCATTCGCATTAGCTAAACTCAATGTGCTTCTTTCACGAGTTAGTTCTTCAATAGCAAGTTGGATAGCTGCTGTGGGTAAGTCAGGGTTTAAGTTGCGGATAGCTGACTGCAATTTGGGAATTAAAACTACCTCATCCCTTGTTTCTCTCCCCAGTGTGCTGTTTGTACCAAAGGTTTCATGATAACAGTTAGCTGTTTGCCATTGCAGTTGCGAGAATAGGTCTATGGTGGAGTTCTCTAGCGCTGCTTCTGAGTCTGGGTGAGGTGGACGCATAGGTATGGAGTATCGATTTACTCCATTTTTACCTAAAAATTCTGTGTTTAGGAGTTCCGCTGAATTGGTAAAATTCTTACCTTTGCCTTTGCTTCATCCACTGTTACCAAAGCACCCATTGCTAGTTCTTGCTGAAATTGACGCAAGGCATTGATTACTAAATTACCTAAATTAGCTGGTAGGATATCTTGCGATCTGACTTGAATGACGCTGGGTGCATCAGCTTGAGTCATTGCCAGCAGTGTACCAAAATCTAAGTCATGGGTGAAAACAATGTAGTCGTTTGTCAGTGCCCATGCCATGATTTCTTTATCTGTAGCGCTGGGATTACCAATTGTTGACCAGTGGACAGCTGCAAAACCCGCACTTTCTAAGACTGGAACCCAGTCAGGAGAAAGATTCATATCAAGTAAAATTTTCATGCGGAAGCAAGGGGTACTTCAATTTCTTCTACCCGCCATGCAGCATAAGCTAAAGCTTCATAGATATCCTCGCGTTCTAGGTATGGGTAGGCGTTGAGAATATCTTCTGGGGTATTTCCTGCTGCCATTAAACCGACAATTGTACCTACAGTAACACGCATACCTCGAATGCAAGGTTTGCCACCCATGATTTCTGGGTTAAATGTGATTCGTTTTAGTGGTTTCATGTGTAGGTTATGAGTTTTATTTTTAATTATTCCACTTGTCTATTTATGCTGCTATGTCCTCTGTGGTGATTTCAAGGTGTTCTACGTCGATTTCTCCTGAGATGAGTTTGGGGAGGAGTAATTCGCGGGTTTGGCGGAGGTTTCTATTTTTAAAGATTAAATTATGAATTTTATTAACAATAGTGTAGAAAAAATTAGAACCAACAGCAATCATCACATCCACTGCATGGGATTGGATAAGTTTCTGCCGAATTTCTAATTCACTACCTCTTGCATCACTAGCAGAATTCGCCATGACAAATCCTGCCCTACCTGTTTCATTTAATGCACTCCAGAAAAAATGAATCCACAGGTAATTAGCATTATCTGCTTTGGGCATTCCAAATTTGCTAACACGCGGATCTCCCTTGATTTTTTCTTTGTCCACCTTATCCACATTAAAAGGTGGGTTTGCCATCACAAAGTCAAACTTGTTTACTGACTCGTGAACATCTTCATAATAAGTATTACTCTGGCGAATATCCCCTGCAAGTCCATGTACTGCTAAGTTCATCTTGCATAAGCGGACAGTTTCACCTACTTTCTCCTGTCCATAAACACTAATTTCTGTGCTGGGGTTCTTCTTGTGTCTTTCTACAAAAGATGCACTTTGGACGAACATACCACCAGAACCACAAGCAGGATCATAAATTCGTCCATGATATGGTTCAATTACTTCTACAATCAGTTTCACCACAGAAATAGGGGTAAAGAATTCTCCCCCTTTCTGTCCCTCAGTCATGGCGAATTTACCCAGGAAGTATTCATAAATCTTCCCGAAAGCATCCCCTGATAAATCTGTGCCTAATTCGACTTTGTTAAAGTTTTTCAGCAAGTCAAATAACAGATCATTTTCGAGACGATTGTAAGTTTTGGGGAGAATATCTTTTAATTCTTCATTCTCTGCTTCAATGGCACGCATGGCATCATTGATTGCCTTGCCAATATCTGCTCCTCCTGGTAAGTTCAGCAGTGTGGAGAATCTGGCAGCATCAGGTAGGTACATTACACCCTTTGCTTGATAGTCTGCTTTGGTAATTCCACGTCTTCTACTACCTGCATTTTTCAGTTCCGACTCAGCATGGGTAAATTTCCAGTCAGCGTAGCGGAGGAAGATTAACCCCAGTACCGGGATGGAATACTCACTAGATTTGAGCTTGGAGTTAGCGCGTAACTCATCCGCTGCTTCCCATAGGCGTTTCTCTAAATCAGTAGTGTTAGCAGGCATAGTCAGACATCAGATTACCAAATCTACTCATCATAGGATAGTTCTGTGTTTGTTAGCACTGTTGATCTACCAACTTGAGCAGGAATCCGCGATCGCCTTTTTTGATTTCAGGCAGAATTAGGTTTTGTGCGATCGCAGCAAGGGGAAATGCCATAGTATGATCTGCGATCGCAGTTCCCCAAAAATGCCAACCATTTCCTGGGGATATTGCCAGTCTTTACCACAATGTCAATACATCGTCCAGTTTTCAGGGAATGGAATTTTGCGATCGCTGATTTCCGGTATGATAACTGAATATGTTGTCACCCGTGCATTAGTCAAGTAATCGCTATGATTGCAGCCAAAACGCCCACTAGAAGACACTGGGAACTGTTTGAGGTTTACAAAGCTAAGGTTGCTATCAAAATGGAGCCTGAAGAGTTCCTAATGCATTGGGCAGTCAACTACGAAGAACTTGCCGAATTGTGTGGTCGTTCTAAAAGCACGGTGGCTCATTGGTTTTCCCAAGGAGAACATCGTAGGGAACCCTCAGAATCCGACAAACGGCGATTAGCGGAAATTCATGCTCTGTGGATTCAATTTGAAAATGAACCTGCCCACCTCCGAGAGATATGGGCAAGAAAACGACGGCGTAAACACAACACAAACTGTAATGATTAGTTGTCACCAGTGCATTATTTATTTGTCATGGTGACAACATGAGCTTTATTGTGTGTCATAGCTATTCCCACCTCACATAGGTGAATTATGATTACCCAAAGCTTTTTGTCCAGCGTCGAAGAATCAAATGCAGCAACCAATAGCCCAAGTGATATTCAGACTGTGCAAGGTAAAGAACCACTCAAACATTTGTTGATTGGTTCTTCTAAAGCTGTAATTAGCACAATTCACTACTTGCAGGTTATTGGTTATGCGGATGTTGGGGATTGGAGTCCTTTACTACCCAGTCCTAATCCTGGTGAAGTCATGAGCATTTTGAACAGACCTATTGTGGTGCAATAGGCATTGTTACTTAGTGCAACTCAAGAATTGATGACCCCCTCGTAGGGTCTTTTTTTTGATCTACCAGAAGTTATACATGAGTTTATACTCCTAGAAAATTTACTAAATAACCGTACTTACACTGTAGTCTTATTTGAAACAAGTAGCTGAAGATCTTGATATTACCAACTTTTTTACTACCATGTTTCATAACTTAGATTTTCTCAAAGCACACCCAGCATTCGATAAGCAAGAAATTATTGAAAAAGGAACTTAGTATACAACATACCGACCCAAAACTGACAGCGATCGTCCTAACTATAAAACTTTATTTGTACAATACTTTAAAAACTTTGTTATTATTTTTGAATATGGAGGTTTAATTGATAATTTTATAATTATTGAACGAAATTATTTTGATAATACTAAAGCACATAGTTTAAAAGAGAAATGCTATCGTTTTCTACCAAAGCTAAATGAGGATAATAGTAGCCGACCCCAAGATGGAGATCTTTTAGATGAAAAGAGATATTGGTCTATATTGAATGATAGATTTATTCAAGAAATAGAACTATGTTATTTCAGGATTATTGAGGCAAAAGATACCCATACAAGTAGACATTCATTAGTATCTGGTGGTATTCTACATACCAGATTTATTGGAAATTTATTTACTCTTCTATCTGCGGTTGACAATGTATGGGAATCTTTCAAAGCATTAAATATAGTTAAAAGAACTAGGTTTATACATATTTCTGCTACTGAATTACCCCAGAATACATCAAAAGCGTATTTAAAAGATACAAAACCAAATCAATTGTCTGAGCTTAAAGAAGTTACCCTTTTAACGGATAACGAAAATACCCTTTTAAAGGGTGACGAAATTAGTTACCGTTATTTCTATCCTGAAGATGTAAAAGCAGAAAAAGAACGTCGTCTTAAAGAAAAAGCAGCAAGTAAGAAGGAATTGGATCGGGAATCAAAGGAAATAGAAGAACTAGAAGCAAGAGAATTGGGAAGGTTTGGAGATTATGCAGGTATGGTTCATCGGGGAGAATTAGCTCTTGATGATCCTAGATATCCATTCTGATCATAAGTGCAACTTTATCCAAAAGAAGCACTAATTTTCTATATGGGGCAAAAACTTGTGTTTTTACGCATTCTCAAAATTTGGACAACCATGACACCCTTTATCATGACCAGGAATAGTACATTGGCAAGTGCGAGAAGGAAGAATTTCTTTGAAGTAATAGTTGCACCTGATACAATAGCAAACGCGGTTTCTCTGACTCTGGTAAGAAGTGGCAGAACCTTTGCGATCGCATTTAGGGCATTTAGGTATAGTCAAGTCTTCAGGTTGCCATTCCTGCAAAACTAGTTGCGAAGAAACTTCAAACCTTAACTGTTTTAGTCGAAGAAGTTCAAGCACATTCATCATGATTCCCCACTTTGACAGAAGAGGTGTTTTGAAAAATGATGGATTCGATCTGACCATCACGAATGAAAATTCTATGTACTATGCGACGATATATCTGAACCTTCTCATTGTTAGACAGCGATCGCCAAATTCCTAAGTTATTACCTACTTGAATAATCTCCTCAACAGTCTTGTCCTCAAGTTGCTTGGACTCAAAGAAATTAGTTTCTTCTTCAATCTGGCGTTGTAGTTGAGCTTTAAGTTCTTCTGCACCAGGGTTAAATCCAGGGAACTGCTCTAAAAAAGTGAGTTGTGCTTCTAGCTTTTGCAAACGCTCAGTTTTAAAGGGGACTACATCAGTTGTCTCCTTATTATCCTGACTAAGACTATGAGATTTCTCCAGTAATGCTGTAATCAGTGCTTCTTCAATGTCAGGTTGTTTAACATTTTTGGAATTATTACAACCTATCCCAGAATGCCGACAAGCATAGTACCTATACTGCTTCGATGCGGTGTAAACTCCCTTGTGAATACAGCGAGAACCACACTCCGCGCAGTAAACTAAACCAATTTGATAAGCATAGGGACGATATTCTTCTTGACGGTGCTTAGTTCCAAATGCCCCGGCACACATTTGGGTGTTTGCTTGCATGATTCGCTGAATTTCTTCCGCTTCCCCATCCCTAAGAAGTCGTTGGTTAGGGTGAGTATTATGTATAATTTGCCACTCCTCACGAGGCTTGAGTTTTCTTGTACTATCAGAATTTCGTTGACCATAACAAGTATGCCCATCCAAAATTGGATTCTGAAGCCATACAGAAAATCCACGTTTAGTCCAATGAAGAACTTTGTCCGTGCCATTTTTCTTAGCTTTAGTTTTACACACACCGTACTTGTCAAAAATTTTCTTTAGCGCCGGAGTAATACCTCTTACCTCAAGAAAAATCTCAATACAATCTCTGGCAATTTCAGCTATTGTTCGATGCGGTAAATGCTGGATTTCTTTTTCTTCGATCGTATCACTGTAAAAATCTCGGTAGCTCTCCGGGCGATCTGTCAGTAGACATAGAAAAGGAGTGAGATCCAGAAAATATTGGTGATCAATGACAACCAGACCAAAGGGGCAAGAACCATTAGCCCATAGTTGTTTTCGCTGGTGTTCTTTACCTCGTTTAACCCGTTCTGAAAGTAAATCTACTTCCCATTCAGCTAGTACTCCCAGCATATTAAGCATGAGTTTACCTTGAGGGTTACTCAAATCCATTCTTTGATCAAGAATGACCAGATTTACATCATATTTTTGCAGGATATCAACAATTTTTCTCAGAGTAGGTAAAGAGCGAGTAATACGATCAATTCTAGTAATAAAGACTGTCCGAACTTTTCTCGCTTCAACAAGTCGCATCAATTCTTGATAATGGGTACGGTCATCCTTTTTACCTTTTTCAATATCACTAAGAATATGCTTTGCTCCTGCATCCTTAAGTCTAGATATTTGTTGTTCTAAAGCATTTGTATCTTCAGCTTGTTCACGAGAAGATACACGAGCATAGCCAATATCTAATCGTTCCATCTCTTCTGCATTAATAGTAGAATCAGGTACATTGTTGGCTAATTTTAACAGCTTTTTTGTGCATAATCTACTTGAATTGATTATGCACAAAAGTCTGTATTTTATATTATTAATTTCGCGAATTATTCTATAAACAATTTTATTTTTTAGAGAATGAGATGATAGATAAAATCTTGCAATACTAACTGCTTGAAGATAAAAGTAGTGAACCAGTAATTTAACAGCTACTTGCCTATAGTAAACCGAATAATACATAAAGTTCTATTCCTTGTATATAACGTTTTTTATATACAAGGAATAGCAAATTAATTCAAATGAATACAAATGAGTTCAAACATATTAAGAAATATTAATCCCGAACCCAAATGATATGTCCCCACTCATCAATAGTTCCTTTTACTTTTCTAGTACTGTTTGTGATCTTCCCGTTATTTTCTCGCTTTTTGTAAGGTTCTCCACTCCGCCAATCGAATTCATTTACAAAAAGTTCTCTACCCTTAGTAAAAGCATTGAGGTATTTTTCTAAATATGGTTCTAAGTGCGTATTATCCCAAGTATTAAGCTGTGATCGCATTGCCAATAACCAATAAGCATTCCAACCTGCTTCTTGCAAATACTTAAGGTATTCTCCCTTCTTTTTTGAGTAATAAGCATTATCTAGAGACGACTCTTGCCAAATTGCTTCTTTGAGCAAGTAAGCACGAGTCACTATATTAGATCGTTGCGTTTTTTTTGTAATCCATTGAGAATCTTGATTAGATGGACCTAAATGCCACGCATCTAGGAAATCTTGTTTAAGGATCTCAATAAAAAGTTCTAAAGGATTACTAAATTGATAGTTAATATTATTCTCTATCGCCCATTGTTTGAGATTTTCCTCACCTTTAAGTAAAATTTGGTAGCAAGCAATATCTATCTCTCTGGTCAATTTAAGGTTATTAATGGTGCTTTCTGGTAAGTCATTAACCAGAACACCTCCTTCTGCCAAAGGATCTTGTATTAGTCCAAGTAATTGTTGCGCTATAACTACTCCTCTCGCTTGCCAAAAGTAATGTAGCGTTTTTAGCCAATAACCTTGGTTTTGATTTTTAGGCACAACTGATGCAGTTAGAGGGATATCACCAATTGCCTTTGCAATTTTGAAGAACTGTTTTCCTTTTTGTGTATCTGGTAAATATACATCAATATGTGGAATCAATCTACGCTCTATTCGCAAACGCTTATCATCTCTTTGAGCAACTTTAAGCCATTTCTGTATTGCCTTTTGAATGAATTGATGATGCTGCTTAATCTCAACGGAACAAGATAACAAGTGTTCTGGAATAAGAATTAGCGGGAGTTCCTGTAAAGCTTCAGGTGCTTGAATATACCGCCTGGTTAAACTTGGGAATTCAACATCAGACGATGTTGGATATTTTAAAAAAAATGTTTTTTCCATTGGATATGTGCATTCACTATGTAACCAATATTATTGCCATTGTCCAGCGATACAGCATAAATTTGCCTAAATTTATATTTTTTTAATAAAAATTTACAAGTTCGCATTGGTTTTTAGATTAGAGATTTTTGAGGTTATTTTGGAAAAAAGCGAGATTTTAATATTGCATTTGCCCTTAAAAACCTTGCAATGAAATAAGTAGAAACCTCTAAATGTCTAAGTTTCTCACTCTAATAATTCCAATCAAGAAATTACTCTTATATGAAACTAGAAATTATCTTGCTAATTACTCTAATACTCAGGAAATTTCAATATGCCTAAACAAGCTAATGATTATACGTCTTTCTCTTTCTGCAACAAAAATATTTTAGCTCAACATATTGGGTATAGTTCACATACTCTAAAAGCAATACGGCAACGTGGTGAATGGATTGAAGGAATTCATTATGTTAGAGAGAATTCCAGAACAATTCGCTACAACCTGGCACTTTGCCTTAATTGGCTTGCCAACAAGCATAATCCAGACGCGCACCAGAAAGAAATTGCACGTTATTTGGCAAGTTTAGAAGTACAAAAGACACGAAAGGGTAAAAGGTAATTCTTATGCTTCTTAACAGAGACACTGCTATTTCAAGGCAGTTTCAATACTATTTGATTAAACATGCTCATGGAAACTACAAAACGAGTAATTAAAAATGGATGAAACCCAGAAAGAAGCGATCACTGCTACTAACAGCGATCGCCAAAGTACAAAAAAAATTTCTGTTCATAATTCTAACACCAGTAACACAATAATGCCTCAGCAACTTCTTCAGAATGTGGAATTACTACCTGAAGATTGGGCACTTGTTGCAGTGGGGAAGAAAAAAGCTCCATTGGGAAATAACTGGCAAAATACTCCCTTGAAACGCCAGGACTTTGAAGCAGCAGTTGAAACTGGCTACTTCAAATGCTTAACAGTGAAAAAACAGAATGAAGAAATGATTAATCCACCTGTCTCATGGTGGTTTGCAGTTGGCGTTCTTTGCGGAACTCCGTCAAATGGGTTACTATTTGTTGATCATGATGGGGCAAGTTGTGACGAGCTAATTCAGAAACTTTCAGAACAATCTCTGGAAGAAGCATTGCCTAAAACAGTTACTGTGACATCAGGTAGAGAAGGACGCTATCAGGCTATTTATCGAGTCTCAGAAAAGTTTTGGGAAGCGATCAAAACCACACAAATCAAAACAGATATCCAAGGAGACGATGGTAAACCCGAACAACTGGAACTTCGTTGGGATGGCTGTCAGTCTGTTGTTGTTGGCTATCACCCCGATACAAAAGCTTATCAATGGCTTCCAGGTAAGTCTCCTGCGGAATGTGAGATTGCAGAAGCTCCTATGTGGATGATCGAGCAAATGCTGAAGAGTAAACTTCCGCATCATCCCACTCAATTGAAATCCAAGACCTCAAGTATTTTAAAAACATGGACTGAGAAGGATTGGGCTTTGTCTTACCTCAATGCAATTCCTCCAACAGAAGACTATGATACTTGGATTAAGGTTGGAATGGCTCTACACTCTGTTAGTCAGGACTTGTTACCGGAGTGGGATGACTGGAGTCGAGGAGCTAGTAACTATGACGAAAATGCCTGTGCAAAGCATTGGAAATATTTCAAATCTGGTAAAGGAGTTGAGCTAGGCACATTAGGATTATTAGCTAAACAGAATGGCTGGCAACCTCCATTTAGTACTAGCAGAAGCGAGGGCAAAGATCTTCCACAATCTCTATCTTTACGGCATGAAGAATCAGAAGATATAGAGGAACTAGCTCAAGAAGTTCAAAACCTCCTTGAACTAACTGAAAAAGCTGCACCTGTTCAATCATTACTTTCTTCGAGCCTGACGATTCCCTTAACGTGCCTCGCACAAAGATTTAATGTTCCGCTAGAAACGTTTATTGGGGTTTTGTTACCTGTTGCAGCTTCTTTATTAAGAGTTAATACTTGTATCGAAATTGATGCTGCTACAAACTTCCGTCCACCTCCAATCCTGTGGATGGGTTTGGTTGGGGAAACAGGTGCGACAAAATCACCGATTTTTAGCAGCATATTGAATCCGCTTGAGGAGTTCCAAGCAGATGCTGAAGAAATTTATCAGCGTGACTTAGCACAGTATAAACAAGAATTAGCCAAATGGCAGAAACTCTCAAAAGATGACAAAGGGGATATGCCCACTGAACCATTTCCAAGGGAGTATTACCTTCAAGATGCAACTATGGAGGCAATCGCTGATTGCTTGAACAAGCAACCAAATCGAGGAGTTATTCTTGCAATCGATGAATTGGCAGGATTCCTTGGTGGATTTAATAAGTATCGTCCTCAGGGTAGAGGTAATGATCGCCAAATATGGCTGTCTGCTTATGACGGTAAATCTATCAAAATTAACCGCAAGAGTGGATCTAGAGTGTCTATACCTCGTACATCTATAAGTATGGTAGGAACCATTCAGCCCTGTGTTTTGCAAAAGCATATGGGTGACTTAAAGGAAGACGACGGGTTTTGGTCTCGATATATGTGGATTCAGTTACCATTAACCGAAATGCCACCACCAGGTGAGGAACCAACCCATAACTTCTTAGCATTGCTTCACAACCACCTCTACAAGAACTTAGAAAACTTGCTGCCAAAGACTTACAAACTGGATCAACGTGGGCAACAAGTTTGGAAGGAGTGGCATAGTTGGTGTGAAAAGCAGAAAGTTAACGAACCGAATTCCGCATTGAGAGCGATTTATCCAAAAGCAAAAGAAAGAGCAGCTAGAATTGCTCTCACTGCCCATTGTATGAATGCAGTTGTTGAAGATCGTATACCGGAAACTATCATAGACAGTGAGTTATTGGAGCTAGCGATCGCATTTACAAAGTGGTTGATTGATCAAGCTCGTCTTATTTATGCTGACTCTGGTATAACAATTCATCCTGATTCATCAAAAATTACCCGTTTTATAGAACGGTTTAAGGGAAAGGGTTGGATTACGGCAAGGCGAGTGACTCAGTGGTCATCAAGTAACAATAAACCTAGTGCTGTTGAAGCTAGAGCATTCATGAAACAGGTTGTTGATTTGGGCTATGCGGTTGACAATCAACAGTCCGGTAAAACTTACCAAATCAAAATCAAAGATAACTCTGGTAACACTGGTAACAATGTATCTTAACTGCTTTGTGCAATAGACTTTGAAGCTAGTAACAAGAGTGCTAACAGACTGGTAACAAACAGGAGTTTAAGGCTTGAATGCCTTAAATGAAAAGAAACATGATGACGGTAACAATGCTCATCAATTACTAGAAAATAAAAGGTGTTGTGTTACCGTCCTTGTCTCTCCTTTCAACTTGCCTGATATCAAAAGGTGCAGGAAGTACAGCAAAGATTGTTACTGAATAGTTACCAACTTTGTTACCACTCTAGAAGGTTCCTCAGCTAAGAACCTACAGCAATTTGTTACCAAGTTACCAACTTTTCAATTTATACACAAGTGATCTTTGTTTCCTTAAATCGGGCAAATTTTAAGCTCATTGTCTGTAAGTAATTTAACCATCGCGTGTCATTAGAAGTCGTACTTCATTAGTGAAAAATTTTTATGCACACTGTTTTGGAAATTTGTAAAGTCTCATTAACAGTAGGAGTTTAGGTGTGATGACCATTCGTGAAGAGTTGAGAAAAGCTATGCTAGATTATGCTCGGAGAAAGGGACTTACACCTTCAATACAACCTGAAGAATTTTGCCATTTGACACTAGAACATGATCAACCAATGCCCGAAAAAACTTTTGTTTCTGAGATGTATCCTGTTCAGCCCAAAAATCATGACGTGAAGCTACTAGCCTAAGTAATTCTCGGTTATTTATCTCAATTTGATCTTGATTTTGGGTTTGCTGTTGTAACTGCTCAATTTGATTTCTTAATTTACGGATAGCTTCAGAAATCGCAGGGTTCACATTTCGCCTAGAATTAGTCAAAGCTTCTAATTCTGCTAGCTGTATTCGTAAATCCTGCAATTCTGGTGACTCTTCCACAAAACCTAAATTTGCAAACAGAGCAATTTCACCCGCTCTGCTTATTAAAGCTTCAATTACGGCATTTTCTAGTTCTTCTATTTTCACGCTATGCTTACGCTCACATCGCCCTAAGCGAACCCGCGCACAGACAAAATATTTAATTACTCCCTTTGAACCAGTAGCTACTACACAGCCACCACCACATTCACATTTTACTAATCCAGTAAGGGGATACACTCCTCGACGATGCCCAAAACCTCCTACTTTACGGTTAAATTCTATAATCTCTTTAATTGTTTGCGCTTCTTCTCGGCTTATTAAAGCTTCATGGGTATTTGGATGAATTTCTGGATTTTTCGACTTAGGGTAGTATACCAAATCACCTTGCAGGACAGGACTGGTAAGCCATTTTTTGAATGCAGTTTGCCAAAACTCTGAGTAACCATAACGATTTTGAAAGTATCGGCATCCCTCATTTAGGGATTTTTTCGTAATATAATGTTCAACCAAATCCCTTGCCATATCCGCTTTAGAATACTCTTTTTTATCAGCGAGCAAACAAAGAAATGGTTCACGATTCGGGTAGAATCGATAGTCTTTCACCATGTACCCAAATGGCGGATGTGAGGCACGTTTCTCCTTTCGGAAATGCTCTTTACCTCGTCGAATGCGCTCCGAGAGGCGATCGCTTTCCATTTCTGCAAGAGCACACAGCATATTTACATTGAACTTACTACCAGCGTTGGACATATCGATATTTTCATCTAATGCCACCAACACACATTCTGAGTCTTGAAATTCTTTGATAACCTTACGCAGTGTAAGCACTGAACGCGATAACCTATCAAGTCGGGTTATGATAACTCGCTTCACTAACCCGCCTCGAACCCACTTTATGAGCTTTTGAAAATCAGAACGTTGAGATTCTTTCCCCTCACGCCCGGATTCAGTATCAACTAATATCAGTTCTGCGCCTGCTGCCTTAAGACGAGCTATCTGCTGATCTAAGGCAGCAGAATTTTCTGCTTGTTCCCTAGACGAAACACGGGCATAGGCAATTACTTCGGGAATTTTAGCAATTTTGTCCTGACTGTTCACAAGCACCAATACTTACCCAACTACTAGATAGTTTACCATCTAGCTCGCTATACCACTCTTTTTTCCAAATTGGGGCATTATGCTTTAGGGTATCAATAGCATAGCGACAAGCTGCAAAAGCTTCGCTGCGATGGGGACAACCTACAGCAACTAACACGCTAATTTCTCCTACTTGTAAACGTCCAATGCGATGGTGGATGACTACTCGATTCACATCATTCCACAAAGAACGAATCTCAACAGCGATTTGTGCAAATACCCGTAACGCCATCGGTTCATAGGCTTGATATTCTAAAGCAACTACAGGTTTACCATCAGTTTGATTGCGAACCATCCCACTCATCATTACTATCGCACCATTAGCTGAATCATCGGCCTTACTATAGATTTCTTCTATAGATAAGGGTGCAAAAGTAATAGCAAAGCTATCTTCAGTTCTTTGGGGAATACGCAAGTTTAATGTATTTGTCATAAAAAAGTTGATATACATCTATATACTTTGTTCATCCTATCGCTTGAGCGATAACCAATGACTCATGACTTCTGCTTAGGCATTCACGAAAAAGTTTCACCATCAAACATGAAAATCTATCTGAAGAGTCAACAGTCATTCCTTTGACATAGTTTGCTGGATGTTTTTGGCGCTAATCCATACTTTTGCCACCATTGTTTAAATTTGTCTTAATCTAGGGGATTACTAATAGAAAAGCAATAGGATGATTAAAGTAAATTTATGTCAAATTTACAGTTATCAGTCATCTTTCTCTAGATACATTACTATAATTAAAGGTAATTATAGTTTGTTGCTAAATTGATTAGACAATGAATATTCAATGGCTGCATTGCGAGTCAATGTCAGCTAGATTAATGATTTGCGCCAAAAATTTACTAATTAATCATAAAAATTAACAAATGTATAGATTTTACTAACAAGCAGAATCATAGTAAGCATTAGTCAAATACCGTCAGATTGACGTTTTCTCTGCTGGATGAATTGAGCAAATCGTGCTCGCACGAAGTTATGTAATTCAATAGTAGTAGGAAAGTTGAATGAACTTTGCATTGTGTAACCCTGAAAGACAAAGGCTTGAGGCTCTCCGTACATATCAAATTCTCGACACTGTCCCAGAAAAAGCATTTGACGATCTAGCGTTTTTAGCAGCAGAGATTTGTCAGACACCCATCGCCTTAGTTAATCTGATTGATAGTCATCGACAGTGGTTTAAGGCGAAAGTAGGGTTAAATATCGAACAAATGCCAAGAGAATGGGGTTTTTGTCCGATATGTATCCAGCAATCCCAACCTCTAATTATTCCCGATACTTTGGCAGAGGAAAAGTATGCTAATTCTGTGGTTGTTATCGGTGAACCTCATGTGAGATTTTACGCTGGCGTTCCTTTAATTGCACCGGGAGGAGAAGCAATTGGGACGATCTGTGTAATCGATCGCGTACCCCGTCAAATTAGCGATCGCCAAATTGCATCATTACAAGCTTTAAGCCGATTGGCAATTAGAGAACTAGAACTACGACGGAACTTGTTGGAATTAGCCAGTATTAAAGCAGAATTTAAACAAGCACAGCAAGCACAATATCAAAGTGAAAGCACTCTGCGCAGTTTTTTTGATAGCGCGCCGATGATGATGGGAATTGTGGAATTGTTAGATAATGATATCCGCCATATTTCTGACAACCTAGCCGCAGCGAAATTTTTAGAACTCACCCCCAATGCTATGCAAAATCGCCGCGAGCGAGAAATGGGTGTACCAGATGAGCAGATAGTCAAGTGGTTAGATTATTACCAGCAAGCAGCAGCTAGCCAATTACCTGTAAAGTTTGAATATGCTGTAGATACTCCCCAAGGTAAAGCATGGTTATCTGCAACAGTGAGCGCGATCGCTCACAGTCACACCAAGCCGCTACAATTTGCCTATGTAATTGAAGATATCAGCAATCGCAAACAAGCCGAAGACGAATTACGCTGGACAGAAGCACTGTTACGTTCTATGACTAGTGTTTCCCCTTTAGCATTTTATGTGGTAGATAATCGCACCGATGAGATACTGTATTTTAACGATCGCTTTTGTGAAATTTGGGGGATTGAACATCTCCAATCGCCGATGGCAGAGCGAAAATTGAAAAATCAGGATATTATCCCCGATTGTCTGCAATTAATTCAAGATATTCCGGCTTTTGCTGCTTCCTGCACTCCCTTACAAAGCGAAGAATACCGTTGCGTCGTGGAAGATGAGATTGCATTTAACGATGGACGGACAATTCGGCGATTTTCTAGTCAAGTTCGCGATCGCCTAGATCAATATTTTGGGCGGTTATATATCTTTGAAGATATTACCACGCGCAAACAAGTAGAACAACAAATACGCGAACAAGCTGCATTGTTAAATATCTCTACAGATGCAATTGTGCTGCGAGATTTATCTAATAAAATTCTGCTGTGGAATAAAAGCGCCGAACAGCTTTATGGTTGGACAGCAGCAGAAGCGATCGATAAAACTGCCCATGAAATTTTTAGCAATGAACCTTTAGCACAATATTTAGAAATTTGTCAGACTGTAATTCAACAAGGTTCTTGGGAAGGAGAATTAGAAAAAACTAGTAAATTCGGCAGAGAACTCATCGTTGCTAGTCGCTGGATGTTAGTCCGCGACGAGCATTTACAACCGCAATCTATCTTAATTGTTGATACTGATATCACCAAAAAAAAACAACTAGAAAAGAAATTTTTACGTGCCCAAAGAATGGAAAGTATCGGCACTCTCGCCAGTGGAATCGCCCATGATTTAAATAATGTATTATCGCCAATATTAATGTCAGTACAACTGCTGAAAATGAAAGCCTCTGGACAGCAAATTGAGCAAATGTTATCGATAGTAGAAACCAACGTCAAACGAGGCGCGAATTTAGTTAAACAAGTCCTATCTTTTGTTCGGGGAATTGAAGGCGATCGCCGTGTACTGCAAATCAAGCAAATTATCGATGAACTGCAACAAATTATTCAAGAAACATTCCCCAAAACCATTACCTTAACTACAGAATTAGCCGCAGATTTATTCCCTGTTTATGGCGATAGTACCCAATTACATCAAGTATTGATTAATTTATGTTTAAATGCCCGCGATGCCATGCCAGATGGCGGGACAATTACAATAGCCGCGAATAATATTTACATTGATGAAATCTATAGTCAGGTACATTTTGAAGCCCAAGTAGGTCATTACTTAGTTTTAACAATTACGGATACCGGATTTGGTATACCTAGCGAACTATTAGATAAAATCTTTGAACCATTTTTTACCACAAAAGAATTTGGTTACGGTACAGGATTAGGTTTATCTACAGCGATCGGTATTATTAAAGGACATGGTGGTTTTATTAACGTATCCAGTTCGCTAGGAAAAGGGACAACATTTAAAGTCTACTTACCTGCGGTAAATACAGTAGCAATTCCCATACCAGAAGATAGCGAAATGCCTAATGGTAATGGAGAATGGCTGTTAGTAGTGGATGATGAAGCAGCAATTCGCGAAGTAACAAAAGCATCTTTAGAAAGCTATAATTACAAAATTATCTCTGCTAGCGATGGCATTGATGCGATCGCACTTTATGCCCGCAATCAAGATAAAATTAAAGTGGCAATTATCGATATGATGATGCCAAAAATGGATGGTGCAACCACCATTGCAACTTTGCATGGCATAAATCCAGAATTACCTATGATAGCTGTTAGTGGATTAGCAACAAGCGAACAAGTACCGATAGATAAAACACTCCAGCATACAGCATTTTTGTCTAAACCATATACAGTGCAGGAACTATTAAAAACTCTGCACCTACTGTTGACACAAAAATAATCTACCCTCCCCATGACATCTGAAATTTTAGCCGTTAATACAGCATTTTACCGAGCTTTTGAAAAAAAAGACATTGACGCCATGAGTGCAGTCTGGTCACAAGGAATTGGTAGTACTTGTGTTCATCCCGGACGCAGTATTCTCAGGGGTTGGAAACAAGTTCGCATCTCTTGGGAACAGATATTTAGAAGTACTGCCTACATCGAAATTAATCTAGATATTATGGCTACAGAAGTAGCTGATAATATCGCTTATGTGGTGTTAGTAGAAAATATTTTGCAGGTGGTAAATGGTAGAAGGTTAGAAGCGCAATCAATAGCAACAAATGTATTTCAACTGCTTGGGGGAAAATGGTATTTAGTGCATCATCATGGTAGTCCGATTATGCGTTAACTGTTGCTTTGGAAGTTAATAGTTAATGGTCAATGGTCTTACCAATTAAAAAAAGAATACGACAAATGGTAGGAGCATGGCAATGCCATGACCTCTAGAATATATTGATGTGCCGCAAACCTTATTTAAATTGGGGTCGTTTGTCAAAAGACATATTTTATTGAATTTTGTAAGATAAAATAAAATCCGTTCAATTTTAATTTGAACGGATTTATTTAAACTTCATTGCTGACCTTATCACAACCTTGGAGGTGATAAATTTAATTCAGCTATGCAATTACAAATCAGGAGGTAGAATTACTTGATCGATGGCGTGAATCACACCATTGGAACCTTTAATATCTGCCTGAGTAACTTTGGCATCATTGACAGTTACGCCAGCTTTAGGATCAACTTTAACGTTGATAGCACCACCTTCAATGCTTTTAACTTCGCCAGATTTTAAATCAGTTGATAGAACCGTACCAGCCACTACATGGTAGGTTAATATCTTGACTAAAACTTCTTTATTTTCTGGCTTCAACAAATCTCTAACTGCATCTGGTGGCAATTTAGCAAACGCAGCATCAGTAGGCGCAAAAATTGTGTAATTATCTTTTCCAGCTAAAGTGTCTGTTAATCCAGCTGCTGTTAAGGCTTTAGTTAGTGTTGTAAATGAACCATTTGACTCAGCCAATGCAACTAAATTCTTGCTTTCGGTATTAGTGGAACCTGCTGGTGAAGTTTGATCGGGTTTTGTAGGTGTTGCTGGTGTTGTAGGTGTTACAGGTGTTGTAGGTGTTACAGGTGTTGCTGGTGTTGCTGGTGTGCTGGGTTTAGGTTCGGGGGTGCTGTTTGAGGTAGGTGTAACTTCAGCACCAGCAGTTCGGCTACCACGGTTGTAAGGAGGCTCATTAAAAATACTAGGATTAGGATTGACACCTCTCTTCTTAGGCTTCTGTGCTACCAAATTTCTGTCTGAAGTCGCACCTTTTGCTGCATCCTCTGTAGACTGAACAGGAGTATAGTTAGCTTTAGCATCTATACGTTGACTGCGGTTGTAGGGTGCTTCGCTAAAAATAGTAGGGTTAGGATTTGTTGCCTCCTTTGCTTGAGATGGTAAGTTAATTAAGAGGCTGCTTCCTGCAATTCCGACTATACCTGCCAGACTGGTCAGCAATTGGCTGTAATTTGCCTTCATAAATTTTGTTTGTTTTAACTTTGCACAGGTTACATAAAGACTTATAACATTTTGCTATGCCAAAAATCTCACCTGAGAAGCAAGATGTTTTCGCCAAAATCCTTGATAATTCTCGAAGATTATGCGGCTTAGGGATGATAGTTTGAGTCAGAAATTATGGTATCAACAATTGCAAAGTATGTTTGAAACTTCAGCAATATCTATATAAGTTAACTTATTATTTAACTTTCTTAAAAATTCTTGGCAATTATTTTTTGTAATAGTTTATACTCTGGTTTGCGTGAATTTAAAATTAGAAAAATACCAATAATTAGTGCAAATTCAGCACGAAGATGTTAGGTTAAGTTATGTATAACTCCCGAAATAATTTAATTATTTGATTGTTGCATCCACAGAGAAATCATTTTCTGATATGCTAGCTGATTTACCAAAAAAAAGCGTAAATTTTACCGCTCTCAGATACTAAGTTAGCTCGTCATTACGCCATTAATTGAATTAGGAAACCGATAACTGAAACTGAAGTTACAATTAGTAACATTGCTCAATTAACTAGTTATAGGGTCAGCAAAATGTTGGAATTATACCAATGGGAACTTTCGCAATATTCCGAAAAAGTGCGGTTAATTTTAGATTATAAGGGGCTAAATTATCGCAAAATAGAGGTGACACCGGGAATTGGCCAGGTAGAATTATTTCGCCTGACAGGTCAAAAACAAGTACCAGTGTTGAAAGATGGTGGTAGATATATTGTTGATTCTACAGAAATAGCTAAGTATTTAGACTTAGAATATCCCGATCGCCCACTGATACCCACAGATCCGAAAAAAAGAGGTGCATGTTTATTAATAGAAGAATGGGCGGATGAGTCAATCGGGATTAAAGGACGTAAAGCACTATTTGCAGCGATTAGTCAAGACCAAAATTTTCGCAAGTCCTTATTACCCACCTCCACACCAGATATCCTCAAAACTTTAATTGAAGGTGTACCCCGCGATTTTTTAACAGTGTTGGGTGTGGGTGTAGGTTATAGTCCAGATGTGATCAAATCTGCGATCGCAGATTTAAAGCAAGATTTAGAAGCACTCACCCTACTATTAGCGGATAGTCCCTATTTATTAGGCGATGAACCGAGTTTAGCTGATTTAGCAGTGGCTGGGTTATCAATTATCTTAAAATTTCCTGAAGGGCCTTATTTAGATTTACCCGCCAGCTTACAAGGTAAAGGCGTCCCTGGATTAGCAGATAATCCCGATTATGCCCCATTCTTTGAATGGCGCGATCGCCTTTATAGCCAATTCCGTAAACCCATAATTGGAACTTCACCATCAGCAAGCAGACCAACTTCGATTCAAATTGATTAATTAGTCATTGGTCATTAGTCAGTGGTCAGTGGTCAGTGGTCAGTTGTTTTGCCACTGACCACTGACAACTAACAACTGACAAATTGTGCTAAAATTTCGTCGCCAGCTTGAACTCTACAACTAAAATGCAACATAAGTTCAGCCCAATATTGATATATCTAATCAAATGAATTCTGGACAACCTTTAGGTTCAGTTACCCAAGGCTCTCTCACTGGAGGGTTAGAAGTTAGATTACACCCGGATATTTCTGTAGAAGATATGCGGGTGGGGAAATTTTTAGTTGTGCAAGGGATGCGATCGCGCTTTTTCTGTATGCTAACAGATGTGGCGCTGGGAACTGCAAATGCACGCATCATTGCCGATCCACCCCATTGGGAAGATACTTTTTTACGGGAAGTTTTAGCAGGTAGCGGTACTTACGGGACGATTAATCTCGCGCCGATGTTAATGTTTACCCCAGAAGAAGTAGCAGAATCTTTTTCTCCCACAAATGGTAAATCTGCTAATCCCTTTGCATCCTCGATGACTGGTTTGGCTTCATTTCAGCCACAAACCAGCACTTCGATGGAATTACTGCCAGTTAAAACCATCCCCAGTCACTTTAGCCAAGTTTACGAAGCCAGCGAGGAAGATTTTCGCCGCGTTTTTGGTTGGGAAGATGATACCCAGAGAAAAAATTTCTCCATCGGGAAACCTCTGGATATGGATGTACCTGTATGTATCGATTTAGATCGATTTGTGGAAAGAAGTAACGGAGTTTTTGGCAAATCGGGTACTGGTAAATCCTTCCTGACGCGCTTAGTTTTAGCCGGGATTGTCCGGAAAAACGCGGCGGTAAATTTAATATTTGATATGCATTCTGAATACGGCTGGCAAGCTGTCTGTGAAGGTAAGCAATATAGTACAGTTAAAGGATTAAAACAGTTATTTCCCGGTAAAGTAGAAGTTTATACCCTAGATCCAGAATCCACCAAGCGCCGGGGTGTCAGGGATGCGCAAGAACTGTATCTCAGTTACGAGCAAATAGAAGTTGAAGATGTAAAATTATGTTCCCGCGATTTGGGACTGTCGGATGCAGCTTTAGATAATGCCAATATTCTCTATGCAGAGTATGGTAAAGCTTGGATTCTTCAGTTGCTGAACATGACGAATGAAGAAATTAAGCTGTTTTGTGAAGAGAAGCGGGGACACCAAGGCTCGATTATGTCTTTACAGCGCAAACTTTTGCGCTTAGATAATTTAAAGTATATGCGTGCTGCTTGCCCGCAGAATTATATTAATCAAATTTTGCGATCGCTCGAAGCAGGTAAGCATGTAGTTGTAGAATTTGGCTCCCAGTCGGATATGCTCTCATATATGCTGGTAACCAACATGATCACCAGACGCATTCACGGCCATTATGTCAACAAAGCCGAACGTTTCTTGCACAGTGGCAATGTGAGCGATCGCCCGACGCAACTTGTGATTACCATTGAAGAAGCCCACCGCTTTCTCGATCCCGCCATTGTTCAAAGTACAATCTTTGGCACCATCGCCAGAGAGATGCGGAAATATTTCGTAACACTTCTAGTAGTTGATCAACGCCCGTCGGGGATAGATAATGAAGTTATGTCCCAAATTGGGACTCGTATCACTGCTTTGCTCAATGATGAAAAAGACATTGACGCAATTTTTACGGGAGTCTCCGGTGCTGGTAGTTTGCGATCGGTATTAGCCAAATTAGATTCTAAGCAACAAGCATTAATTTTGGGTCACGCCGTCCCCATGCCAGTAGTAGTCCGTACCCGTCCCTACGATGCAACATTTTATGCAGAAATTGGCGATCCAGCTTGGGAAGAAAAACCAGACGCAGAATTATTCGCGGCGGCTGAACTAGCCAAAGCCGATTTGGGGTTTTAGTCAATGGTCAATGGTCAATGGTCAATAGTCATTTGGTATTGACTATTTATTAGTTACCTCCTCTGCCCCCTGCCCCCTGCCCCCTGCCCCCATGCCCATGTCGTAACATCCCACAAACAATCAGTTCGGTTATCTCCCCCCTCCTCGGCAACAGAAGCGGAGGTTTTCGCGTCACTATAGATAATAGTTAGCACTCTAAAGGAAGTGACAATTTTTTGCCAAACAAACCACTTTATCCTATAATTGAAAGATTTATCTGGACTACTTTACTATCTAAAATATTTGTCGTATACTATTAAAAGTAGAACTCATACTGACTTCATATTTTTTCCAGTTACCGCCAGTGACTGATAGCAAGAAGAATTCTTGACAACCAGCCAGTGTATTTCTAAGAGATTAAAGAATTTATTCAGGGTAGGGGAACCTATCTACCGGAAGCACCGTCGTTTCAACGAATGTATAAATTGATTGTTAACGATCGCTGCCTACCTTCCGTGATAGATGTAGTATCTTGCCTAATCTGACTTAATTTAATCTAAAGATTCATTGTGTTTACGGAGTAGAGGACAACGCACCAATGCCTACTGTTAACACCCAAACCGAAAACCTCAACACCAAATTCACGGCTGATATGGTGCGAACCTATCTGCGAGAAATTGGTCGTGTGCCGCTTTTAACCCGTGAGCAAGAGATTGTTTTCGGGAAGCAGGTGCAACAAATGATGACGCTAGTGGACGCTAAAGAGGCTTTGGCGAAGGAGTTGCACCACGAACCGAGTTTATCTGAATGGGCGGATCACGTTCACCTATCGGAAACCGAGGTGAAACAGACTGTAGCTCAAGGTAAACGAGCGAAGCAAAAGATGATTGAAGCGAACCTGCGTTTAGTCGTCGCTATTGCAAAAAAATATCAAAAGCGCAATATGGAGTTTCTGGATTTAATCCAAGAAGGAACTCTAGGGTTAGAACGGGGTGTAGAAAAATTCGATCCCACTAGAGGATATAAGTTTTCTACCTACGCTTACTGGTGGATTCGCCAAGCGATTACCAGAGCGATCGCTCAACAAGGACGGACAATCCGCTTACCGATCCATATTACCGAGAAGCTGAACAAAATCAAAAAAGTACAAAGGGAACTAGCGCAAAAATTAGGGCGATCGCCAAATCCGGCAGAAATTGCCCAAGAATTAGAACTAGAACCCATGCAAATTCGCGAGTACTTAAACATGGCTCGTCAGCCAGTATCTTTGGATGTGCGCGTCGGTGACAACCAAGATACCGAGCTGCAAGAAATGCTAGAAGATGACGGCCCTTCTCCAGAGTATTACACCACTCAGGAATTCTTGCGTCAAGACTTGAACACTCTGTTGGCGGAACTTACACCCCAACAAAGAGAAGTTCTAGCGCTGCGCTTTGGATTGGAAGATGGTAACGAAATGTCTTTGGCGAAAGTAGGTGAAAGATTAAATCTCAGCCGCGAACGTGTTCGCCAGTTAGAGCATCAAGCACTAGCTCATCTACGTCGTCGTCGAGCCAATGTTAAAGAGTATGTTGCCAGCTAGCAGTCAACAGCTTTTAAATAACAATCAAGCCTCCTATTTTTAGGGGGCGATTTTTTTATTAGTTAGTTGTCAGTTGTCAGTTGTCAGTTGTCATTAGTCATTTGTCTATATGTCACTCAAAGGTATTGCTAAAGAAACTCTACGCATAGTCGAAGAAGGAAAATATATTACAGAGTCAGGAAAAACAGTTGAATTTTTGGCTGCTCAACAGATGGCGATCGCCAAAACGGTGTTGTATACACCAACACATTCATATTCGCTATTAGAAAAACAAATCTCTGGTGAAGGGAAGCAACAACCTGTAATTGAGGTAACAAACGAAACTACTCAAGTAGCAGCCCATCGACTTGTTCAAGTTGAGGGATGTGAGGATTTGGTATTGTTAAGCTTCGCATCAGCACGGAATCCTGGCGGTGGATTTATCAATGGTGCAAAAGCGCAGGAAGAAGACTTGACTCGGTGTTCGGGATTATACCCATGTCTGCTAACTCAACCCACCTACTATGAATCCAATCGAAATCAAGAATCTCTTTTATATTTTGAGTTTAGACTAGACAGCAACAAATGACCCAGCAGTGCTGAGTTAATAAAACACAACCTTCAAGAATGAAGATATTTGAGATTAAGCAGATTTTTGTTCCTCTTTGCGTGGTTTAGAAGCAGTCTTTTTAACAATTGGATATCGTATTTTCCGGTTACGGACTTTACCTGGTGTCCACCCAAGGGACTTTCCACGAGGTTTGGGTGGAGAGGTAGGAGTACCAATCGCGGCGAAAACTCCACCCATAGCTTGAGCAACTCGTCCTGGGGTCAATTTATCCATTGACTTCTGCCAAGGAAGAGGATTATCAGCAACGATATCACAAGCTAACCATAACTCCCAAGTGATTAACGGCATTAAGTCACTCCAATGTTCACATTGTTCTGGAGTACTGAATTTTGGTACTGTCCAATGTAAGCGTTGCTTAAGAAAACGATACCAATGGTCAATCGTGAATCGGCGCAAGTACAATCGCCAAACTTCATCCAATGGTGGCATTTGTTCCCCAACCCAAGCCAACCACAAGGGTCTTAATACTCTCAAATTGCCATCAAGATCAAGACGTTCCACCTTCAGTAGCATCATTGGGCGTGCAGCAGCTTTGCGAAAATGCAAATCTTCCCACAGACTGACTTTAACTCGTCCCAATTTTGGGTCATTTACTTCCAGCACAGATGCCACTTCGCCCCAGGTTGAGGGTTCATTGAGTTTAAATTGAGCACCATGCTTGCGAGGACGACCCTTGCCAGAGTAAGCAGGTGGTGCGCCCCATAGACACAGATTTGAACGCAGTCTAACTAAGATATCGGCTTTTATACTAGCTGTCTTTAATACGAAAGGCGCACAACCATATTCACTGTCCCAAAGCGAAATTGGTCGAACAGACATTGATTCACATACCTTTTTGAGTTGTTCAACTGCTTTCTCAATCGGATTGTCCCAACTGGTAATCCGTTCATGCCTCAGCGGTAGTGCCCAACTTCCTGAATCCTCTGGTATCCAAGCTATAGTACTATATCCCTGCCCAATCGTAATCGGTTTATTTCCCGCGATCGCTGTGCTACTGTGTTCTATTGTCCGTTCTTTGAGTGTCACCGCATCTGGGCGTGACCAAGCTGTATGGTCTCCTGCCAACAATATGCGTTTTTCTGTTGGTATTTGCTTGATATATAACTCCATTAATTTCTCACGGTCTGGTTTGGTATCTTGTATCGCTTCATAGATACTCGGCCATTTACGTCTAAACACTGGCGATAAAGATAAATCTGCCAGACTGTAGACATTACGGGTCAACAGTATCGCATCTGTTAGTTCAAATGTTGCATCATGTGCTTTGCCTAGATGCGTATAGGCGGCTTGACGAAATTCTTCGAGTCTGGCACGTTTCATATTGGCAGATAAGAGTAGGTGATTCTCTCTTAGCTTCTGCCGAAAGGGGGACTGTCTTCAATCAGACATCCCCTTTTTCTCTTTCATCTCTCCCATTTAGTCTAAACTCCAGTTATATACCGATCATGTTATATACTCGCCCAAAGTACCGTGGTTTCGGGTCAAAAATTATGACTTGCTAGATGATGTTTTTCTAGCATCAGTTATTACAGCACCCGCACCAAACGCCGGACAAGCTTTACGTCGCGATCCACAATGTAGCCAAGCGATCGCATTGGCACTTCACCGACGCGCTGGTATTATCCTAGCTATTGCACGAGATAACGGACATCGTTCCTTATTACTTGGAGCTTGGGGTTGTGGTGTATTTTGTAACGATCCTAACATGGTGGCAGATGTCTTTGCTCAGTGGCTTGCGGATCGATGTTTTGTCGGTTGCTTTGATCGAGTCACTTTTGCGATACATACTTCGAGCCGTAATTCAGAAACACTGAAAGCATTTCAGAGGCGGTTTCCATAAATATTGGCAACTAATTTAGATTTTTGCCAAAATCAAATCAGATTCCTATAGCTAGTTTAGTTATCAAGCCTATCTGTCTGGTTGGTTGTGAAAGTTATGAACTAGCTTGAGCATTATTAATAATTAAGTTTGTCATGGTATTAATTAGGCGATCGCTCTCCATCGGTAAAATATCTTTACCATGCAAGACATCTTGAACAATATGAAAATGCACTAATGAGCCGACAAGAATCCTCGCCAGTGCTTCTGGATCGTTGATTTTCAGTTCGGGATGACTAGCGAGGTATTGAGTCAGAGTTTCTACCACTGGTTGAATCATGGCGCGGACACAAATCTGAGCTAGCTCCGGAAAACGACCAGATTCGCCAATGATCACGCGCATAAATGCACAATGTTGCTCATCTTTTACCATCTGTTCTAAAGCTTTAATTCCTAACTGGCGCAGAACAATTGCTGGTTCTCCCTGTGGAGGTTCTGTACCAAAAATAGAGTTAAACTTCTGGCGTGACATCTGCTCAAACAGGACTTTAAATAATCCTTCTTTATCTTGAAAGTGGCTGTAAACTGTCGCTTTCGACACACCTGCAGCGACAGCTACCTTGTCCATACTTGTCCCAGCATAGCCATTTTTCAGGAACTCCTGCATCGCCCCTTGGAGAATTTGTTCCACTTTATCAAGGGAATTCTCTTTTTCTACTTCGTCAACTTTGATCCGTGCCATGTGTCTATCAATTTTGCTTATAACCATCTTACTGGGGATTGGGGGAGAGGGGGGACAAGGGAGACAAGGGGAACAAGGGAGACAAGGAAGACAAGGAGGAAAATTACATCAATACTCTCCCAATGCCCAATGCCCAATGCCCAATGCCCCATGCCCCATGCCCAATACTTAATGCCCCTTGACTAAACTACTCGGTTTAGTTTAGCATAATTTTGAACTGGACGGTTTAGTTTAATGATGCCGCCAACAAAAGGGGAATACTATGGCGCAAAACTGGAATTTATTAGGTTTTCGGGCTTCCCAAGGTATTTTTAAGTCACCTACCATTCTGGCAATAATTACAGCTTTAATTACAGCCGGGGCTAGTGTTTATACGGTTACTAAGTTCCAGGCTGATTCTGGGAAGAAGCCAGAACTAGCAACGCCTATTCAACCCGTTGTTAAAACTGTCACAGCGTTGGGCAGGTTAGAACCCAATGGTGAAGTAATTAAACTATCCGCACCGACGGCGAACGAAGGAAATCGGGTAGAGCAATTGTTGGTGAAAGAAGGCGATCGCGTCAAAGTTGGACAAGTAATTGCAATAATGGATAGTCGCGATCGCTTACAGGCGAGTTTGGGTGAAGCGCAAAGACAAGTTGATGTGCAAAAATCTCGACTGGCGCAGGTTAAAGCTGGTGCAAAGCAAGGCGAAATTGCAGCGCGTCAAGCAGCTATTAATCGTTTGCAAGTGGAACTCGAAGGAAGTATGAGAACCCAGCAAGCGATAATTAACCGTCTAGAAGCAGAATTACAAGGACAACAACAAAGCTTACAAGCAACCGTCGCCCGTGTCGCCGCCGAAAAGCGCAACGCCCAAGCTGATGTACAACGCTACGAGAGTTTATATAAAGAAGGCGCAATTTCCAGCCAAGAAGTAGATCGTCGCAGATTAAGCGCCGAAACCAGCACCCAGCAATTTGTCGAAAGCCAAGCCACTAAAACTAGAACTGTCGCCACCCTAGAACAGCAAATTAACGAAGCCAAAGCCAACCGCGACAAAACCATCGCCACATTACAACAACAAATCAGCGAAGCCAAAGCTACCCTCAATCAAACCGCAGAAGTTCGCCCCACAGATATCGCCAACGCCCAAGCAGAAGTAGACAGCGCCCAAGCTACCGTCGATAAAATTCAAGCCCAACTTAATCAAGCATATATTCGCGCTCCTAAATCTGGACAAATTCTAAAGATTCATACCCGCGCAGGTGAAACCGTGGGGAATGATGGAATAGTTGAATTAGGTCAAACTGACCAGATGTATGCAGTGGCAGAAGTTTATCAAAGTGATATTCATAAAGTAAAGCCAGGACAGCTTGTCAAAGTTACCAGCGATTCTCTCCCCAACGAATTGCAGGGAACTGTCGATTGGATTGGAATGCAAGTACAACGGCAAAATGTGATTAACGCCGATCCCTCTAGTAATATTGACGCCAGAATCGTTGAAGTACATATCAAACTAGATTCTGCATCCAGCGCCAAAGCCGCCCAATTTACCAATTTGCAAGTCAAGGCGGTGATTGCACAATGATTGGCTTTATATCTCAACTTCAGCGACGTACACCTTTAGGATGGTTGCAATTAAGTCATCAAAGAAGCCGTTTATTAGTTGCACTATCGGGTATTGCTTTTGCAGATGTCCTCATGTTTATGCAGCTAGGGTTTCAGACGGCGTTGTATGACAGTAACACCAGAATACACCGCAGTTTGGAAGCTGATATTGTGCTGGTGAGTCCCCAAGCGCGTAACTTGGCGAATATGTCCAGCTTTACTAGGCGGCGATTGTATCAAGCAATGGACTTACCAGGGATAAAGTCAGCCGAGGGAGTGTATATTAACTTTGCAGATTGGAAGAATCCCCAAACTAAGAAAAAGACAGCAGTACTGGTGATGGGGTTCAATCCGGATAAACAGGTATTTGATTTGCCGGAAGTGAACCGCCAAAAAGATATGGTTAAACTACCAGATACCATGCTATTCGATCGCGCGGCGCGGGGAGATTATCAACAAGCGATCGCGCAAATTAATGCAGGAAAACCTGTAACCACAGAACTCGATCGCCGTACCATCAGCATTAACGGCTTATTTTCTATCGGTGCATCCTTCATTGCCGATGGTACATTAATCACCAGCGACCAGAACTTTTTGCGGCTATTTCCCCGGCGCGATGCTAGTAGCCTCAGCCTTGGTTTAATTCAATTACAACCAGGTTATGACCCCAAACAGACAGCGAATACCTTAAAAGCTCACTTAGGTGAAGATGTTAAAGTTTTAACCAAAGAAGAATTTATTGAATTTGAAAAATATTATTGGCAAACAAACACTGCGATCGGCTTTATTTTTAGCTTGGGTGTAGGCATGGGCTTTATGGTGGGCGTGATAATTGTGTATCAAGTTCTGTCTACAGATGTCAACGCCCACATGAAAGAATACGCCACCTTCAAAGCGATGGGCTATAACAACCTCTATTTATTAGGGATTGTCTTTGAAGAAGCTGTAATCATGGCTATATTAGGCTTTCTTCCTGGCTTTGGCGTATCCATAGGACTTTACGCACTAACCAGAAACGCCACCAATTTACCACTCTACATGACCCTAGCCAGAGCCATCCAAGTCCAAATCTTAACGCTAATCATGTGTATGATATCCGGCGCGATCGCTACTCGCAAAGTTCAATCAGCCGATCCCGCAGATATGTTTTAACAGTCAACAGTCAACAGTCAACCGTCAACAGTCAACCGTCAACAGTCAACCGTCAACCATGAATCCAGTAATCTCTGTGCAAAATCTCGACCATTACTTTGGTCAAGGTCAATTGAAAAAGCAAGTTCTCTTTGATATCACCTTAGAAATTAACGCTGGTGAAATTATCATTATGACTGGGCCTTCGGGTTCTGGTAAAACCACATTGCTAACTTTGGTAGGTGGTTTGCGTTCGGCGCAATCTGGAAGTTTGCAAGTATTAGGTCGAGAACTCTGCGGTGCGAATGCTGCGCAACTTACCGAAGCTAGGCGCAGTCATGGCTATATTTTCCAAGCACATAATTTGCATGGTAGTTTGACCGCACTGCAAAATGTGCGTATGGGTTTAGAATTACACAAAGATATTTCACCCGAAGAAATGAAAACTCGTTCTGCGGAAATGCTGGAACAAGTAGGATTAGGAAATCGCCTCAATTACTATCCTGATGATTTATCAGGGGGACAAAAACAACGAGTTGCGATCGCGCGTGCTTTAGTTAGTCGTCCGAGAATTGTCTTAGCAGATGAACCAACAGCAGCACTGGATAGTAAATCTGGTCGAGATGTAGTTAATCTGATGCAAAAACTCGCTAAAGAGCAAGGTTGTACTATTTTGATGGTGACTCACGACAACCGAATTTTAGATATTGCCGATCGCATTGTCCACATGGAAGATGGCAAATTAGCTCAGGATCGGGCTATAGTTTCTGCTCTATCGTAAATCAATTTTTCTGGCTGACAAAATTATGATTGTGATTTGTCAGAGAATGTTGATTTTACTCTCTGAATTACGGGATTTTTCTGGGCGATCGCATTCAAGAAAAATCAGGAATATAGCAATCCTATTTGATATCTGAACAAAAATGACAAGGAAGATAGATATTTATTAATCATTGAGGCTTGCTATATCCAAACTATATTTAGCAATGTAGAAAGTGATATTTTATTGTGTATTCAGGACTTTAGCCCAGAATACAAACCTTGAATTATTTTTATTTTTATACTTAATTTTCAAATTGTAAAATACTTGTCATATCTAGCTGTTTAATAATTAACAAAACTTGATATATTCAAAATAGCGATCGCGCTCATTCTCCCCAAACAGAAAATATTTTACAAATTATTAATTATTTTTCTCCTCACAAGTTCCTCACATTTATTACCTAGATTTATCTACATAAAAGCTTTGACTCTCGAAATCAGAACCTTCATTGACTACAAAGGCGATGAAGGTGAGATTTTTCTTTAATTTCGGTGCTGCTTGTATATTCAGAGAGAGCTAAGTATTTCTGAACATTTAATCGACCACAAACTAACTAAACGACATCAGCGATGCGATCGCTACATAGTTCTAAAACAATAGACTTCTTGCAAAAGTCCTTATTCTTACCTTTTTCTTTGCACGCCAGTGAGGGAGCCGGCGGAGCGCGAGAGCGCACTGGCTCTTCTTTGCGTGAGACAAAAAGATATTTATGCAAGAGGTCTCATGATAATTAAAATCGATGTTTTAGCTAGTTATGCTGTGGTTTTTTCTATAGGGTTGATCTGAACTACACAGGGGTTATCTACTATGGTGTCGCTACTGAATCCACTCACCATTGAAAAATATAAAAATCCATTACCAAATTTACTCCAGCCAGGACTTTTTATTGATGCTAGGCGTAAAGGTAAATATACAATCACCATGAGTCAAGGTACTCATGACTTTGGTTTAGGCGAGGGAATACCCCTAGCACAAACATGGGGTTACCATAGCCCTTCGGCTCCAGTTTGGGATGAGGCTGGTCTAAATTATCTCGGCCCTACTATTGTTGCGCAGAAAGGTAAGCCCATCAAGATTAATTGGCAAAGCAAGCTGCCTAAAAAACATTTACTACCAGTAGATACAACCCTACACTGGGCTTATACAGATAGCAAGTATAGTATCAGCAAAGATGGTGTGCCTGTAGTTGCCCATTTACATGGTGGAAAAAGCAAATCTAAATATGATGGTCTTCCTGATGCTTGGTTTACCTCTACAGGTAAAGGCGGAAAGTTAGCCATTAATAAAGGTGCTAAACAAGCCTATAAGTACTACAACGATCAACAAGCTGCAACCATTTGGTATCATGACCACGCTTTAGGAATGACTCGCCTCAATGTCTATGCTGGGTTAGCAGGGTTTTACATTTTGCGAGATAAGTATGATACGGGAAGACCAGATAATCCCAAAACTGCTCGCATTGAAAACTCGCTTCCAGGTAATTATGTCAATTTTGATTACCAAGGCGATCGCCAAAAAGACCCCGATGTTTACTATGAATATCCGATAGTTATTCAAGACAAGATATTTACAGCCGATGGTCAGTTATTTTATCCTGCCTCCAACGCAGATTTAGCAGCAGCAGGGTTAGAACCGATGCTTCCCTCAACCGCACCCAATCCCAGCGTGATCCCAGAGTTCGGTTCTGGTAATGTCATCCTCGTTAATGGTAAAGCCTGGCCTTTGTTAGATGTTGAACCACGCAAATACCGATTCCGACTACTGAATGGTTCTGACTCGCGTTTCTACAGTCTCCAACTGCAACAAGGATTAGACTTTTATCAAATTGGCACAGACTTAGGTTTACTCAACAAGCCAGTGAAACTTAGTCATCTGGAACTAGCTCCAGGTAAACGAGCTGATGTAATTGTAGACTTTAAAGGGCATCAGGGAGAGACGCTGATTCTGAATAATTTTGCGGGTGATGGTGACAGCGAACCAGTTCCCAACGATCCAGAAACAACGAGTCAAATCATGGCTTTTAAAGTGGGGAATCAGGTAACTGTTGCTGATACTCCTTTACCAACAACCTTGCGGGGAGGTAAGGGTCAACCAGATGCTTTACCTACTTATACTGGCTTAGTAACCGATCCCAAAATTATTCAGAAATTCAACGATGGTATTGATTGTTTCGATCAGACTTTTGTTGCTAGCAGTAAAAATCCCAAAAAACCAGATTTCACCAAAATTGTCAAAGATCCCCTAACAGGATTACCAATTGCTAAACAGTTAGCCTTATTTGAAAATCCTAGCGATAATTTTGGGCGGATTACACCCATGTTAGGAACCATTCGAGATGGTGCTTTAATGTGGGACGATCCCATTACCGAATACGTTCAGCTTGGTGATACGGAGATTTGGGAAATTTATAATACTACACGTGACTCCCATCCCATCCATTTACATGAAGCAGGTTTTCAACTACTCAGCCGACAAGATTTTACTGCAACTCAAATCGATCCATTAGCACCATTAACCAATATTCAATATCAGGGAGCAGCGACTCCAGCCGCGCCCCAAGAAGCGGGTATACTAGACACCGTAGTCATCGACCCAGGAGAAGTGATTCGTGTTGCAGCTACTTTCGACCTTCCCGGAGAGTACGTCTGGCATTGTCACATCCTCTCCCATGAAGATAATGAAATGATGCGACCTTATGAAATTTTAGCTCCAGGTGCAAATCCGCTAGCAGCAATGGATCATTTGCAAACTGCTGTACTCATGTGACGTACCACACACTATTGTAGAGGTGGGGCGATCGCTAATTCGGGGATCTAATTTTTTGCAACGCTCCAAGATTTCCTGTAATCTTGATGAGAAAGCTAGGGGCTAGGAAAGATTTCCATACTTGGTTATGAGATTTTCTCACGATTAGCTGACTTGAAACATTTATGTCCCCCTTGTCTTCCTTGTCCTCCTTGTCCCCCTTCCCTTCCCTTTAATGCATAGTGTGATAAATCTGTCAACCATATGGTTTCTACATTGCAAACAAATCAACAAAAGATAGGCGTGGCGGTTGTTGGTACAGGATTTGGGCAAAAAGTCCACATCCCCGGATTGCAAGCACATCCGCAAACGGAGGTGGTGGCAGTTTATCATCGAGATATCAATAAAGCTAGAGCGATCGCCCAATCCAATAATATCCCCCATGCCTGCGATACAATTGCAGATATCGTCAAGTTACCCGAAGTGCAAGCAGTTACCATCGCTACCCCACCGTTTTTGCACTATGAAATGGCAAAAACAGTACTGCAAGCCGGGAAACATTTATTACTGGAAAAACCGACGGCTTTAAACGCAACTGAGGCGAAGGAACTTTATCAGTTAGCGCAAAAGCAAGGTGTAATTGCAACTGTAGACTTTGAATTTCGCTTTGTTCCAGGATGGCAAAAGTTTGCTCAACTATTATCAGCAGATTATGTAGGTAACAAGCGGTTAATTAGAATTGATTGGTTGGGTTCTTCCCGTGCAGATACTTCTCGCCCTTGGAATTGGTATTCTTCTCAAGATAAGGGAGGTGGTGCATTAGGTTCCTTAGGTTCCCACGCCTTTGATTATATATATTGGTTATTTGGCCCGGTACGCCGACTCAGCGCCCATTTAACCACCGCCATTCCCACACGCATCGATCCCGCTACAGGCGAAAGCAAGCCAGTGAATACAGATGACACCTGCGTGCTGACGTTAGAATTAGCCGATGGTACACCTTGCCAGGTTACCATTAGTGCAGTAGTTCACGCACCGAGAACTCATTGGGTAGAAGTATATGGCGATCGCGGTACTTTAGTTTTAGGTAGTGAAAATCAAAAAGATTACATCCACGGTTTTCGGGTTTGGGGTTCCGAACCAGGTAAAGCCTTAAGTGAAATCGAAATTCCCTCTGAGTTAATGTTTCCCCAAAACCACGCCGATGGAAGAATTTCCGCATTTATCCGCGTAGTAGATCGATGGATACAGGGAATTTACAGCCAGCAACAAATAATTCCATCACTACGAGAAGGCGTTTACTCGCAATTATTAATGGATTTATGCCATGAATCCCATCAAGCAGCAAGTTGGGTAAATGTACCCAACTTGGACAGTTTTGTTGACTGTTGACTGTTGACTGTTGACGGTTGACTGTTGACCAAATCATCGATGACGAAATTCTACTTCTTTTTCCAAAATCTTGATATCGTAATTCTCAAAAAAATCGTGACCTAATAATCCGATCGCGGCTTTCGGTGCGATCGCAACTTCAATATTACTAGCTATAGCCGATCCCACAGTAATATTTTGGACTTGGCTAGTGACAAATTGTACTTCAGTTCCATCGGCTATTTGGGCGTTGATTTTCCCTGTAGGCTGAAGTTTCAGGGCATTCGCCATTTTTTGAGTAATCAAAGTACTGCTAGCACCTGTATCTAAAATCATCTCAAAAGTTTGTTGTTGATTGAAGGTGACATCCACAACCGGAGTTTTCCCCATCCGCCGTTTAATAGGAATGCGAAAAACTCTACTATCTACAGGTGTTGCACCGCAAAGGCTACCTAAACTGACAGTTTTCCCAGAGGAAGTTACCATAAAACAGCTTCCCGGATCGTCAGCCGTAGCACGATGGAGAAATGCTAAAAATATTAACGTTGGCATTATTGCCACTACACCTAAGTTAAGAGTCATCCAACGCTTTTTAGCATTCTTCATAGGATAATTTGCTCCGCAATTCCTAATACCCTTTGTTATTAGATTACCCAATAGTTAGTAGTCAGTGGTCAGTTGTCAGTGGTTTAGCGTTAACAGTCAACAGTCAACAGTCAACAGTCAACAGTCAACCGTCAACCGTCAACCGTCAACCGTCAATCCTCATCTTCCGGCATTATCGCCTCTTGCAGATTAGCACCGTCAAGTTTTGCTCCCCGGAGTTTTGCGCCTCTGAGATTTGCGCCGGCGAGGTTTGCGCCTTTAAGGTTAGTCCAAGATAAGTTTGCACCCCGTAAATCGGCTTCGCTGAGGTTGGCGCGGAATAGATATGCACCGCTCAGGTGAGCTTTGGTGAGATTGGCTTTATAAAGGTTAGCTTTGTAAAGGTAAGCTTCTATTAATTCTGCTTCGTGTAAATAAGCTTCGCTTAAATCAGCTGCAATTAAATTAGACTGCATCAGATTGGCAAAACAGAGATTAGCGCGGATGAGTTTAGCGCCATCTAAATCAGCGTCTCTTAAGTCAGCATTGCTTAAATCTGCACCTATGAGATTAGCATTTGCGATCGCAGCATCGCTCAAATTTGCCCAACTCAAATCACAGCCTATGAGGTTAGCATGGCTAAGATTCGCTTGTTTTAAGTTAGTTCCGCTTAAATTAGCAACGCTGAAGTTAGCTGCACTCAAATTCGCTTCAATTAGCTTGGCGCTGTAGAGATTAGCACTACTTAAGTCAGCACCGCTCAGGTTTGCGCGTACCAGCAAAGCATAACTTAAATCGGTTCTCGTTAAATTCGCCCCTTGCAGGTTAGCACCTCTAAGGTTATCTCCACAGAGATTTGCACCACTGATATCTGGTTCAATCTGGGGATTGTTATTTCTCCACTCAAGCCATTGAACCGCACCAGCTTTGAGCAAAGCTAGATGCTCTCGATTCGCCATTGTCTCTCCTTTACTCCTGACGACCACTTTGGGGATTTGTCCGACCTGTAACATTTTCAATCGCTGTTAATGCGCCAGCTGCACCTGCAAGAATATCTCGTTCTTGTCCGCCTAAATACAACCGTCCAAAGCTACCTACAGCTTGTACCTCCAGAATATTAATCGAAGCTGCTTTTTCTGCTTCGTTTGCAGCTAATGCAGCATAAGCAGCAGGTTCAACTTCTAAAACATATAGAGTTTGTCCGGCTAATAATAACTGTCCCCGGCGGGTGCGATTGATTAACTGCGTCTGGTAAGCATCAATATTGCGGATAATTTGGCTAGAAACTACCCGTGGTTTAATACAATCTTCTCTTTTCACCCCTAAAGCTGCCAAAATCGCTTGACCAGCCGAGCGCGTTTCCCCTTGGGAGCTAGAATGAACTTCTAATAAACCATAAAGTCGTTCAACTACCTGTACACCAGGACGCACAGAGGCGGATTTTAAAGCAATATCTGTAATTTTATTAATTTCAATACCAGGAGAAATTTCAATCCATAGCGATGTATCCCCTGGTAATGGTAAGAAACCTTGAGCTACGGTTCCCATATATGCTGCATGTTGAGGTTGCAGATTGTCGAGAAATACGAAACTGCGTAGTTCTATTCCCAAGGTATTAATCTCCAGTCATGGGGCTAAATGCGATCGGTTGCAATATATGAGTGTAACCGATTGTCAGTCCTCATTAGTCATTTGTCAGAGACGCGATGAATCGCGTCTGTACAATACGATTTTATTTGATTGTATAAAAAAATACTAGTTTTTAATTTTTATTGCTATAGGCGGTAAACGCAGCACTGACAAAAAATGAAACACCAATAATTGAATACCACAGAGTCAGCAGCTTACTTTTACTCCAGCCTGGTTTCATCATGTCACCACTGCCGGCACCATGATACCAGTTATCGGGAAAAAAGAAATCGATATATGCATTTGACCAAACGCAAGCATAAATATTGTTGACAACTAAATGCTCCCACAGCACCGCAGAGAAAATCATGCAGCAGCAAAAGATAAATAAAAATTTGAGTACAAGGGACATTGGTATTGATGGTAATTCAGGTAGTTTTTTAACTTGTCGCCTTTAACATCAATGGCAATGTGTGGTTTTTCGGGATAATGCTGGGTTAGATGAGGAATGCAGGCGATCGCTTTTTTTTAATATAAATGTTCTATAAATCACCAATACCACTGAAGCCTTTCTTTATAACTTTTTTGGTAGTCCCCAAGCAAGATGTAGTTTCTGGTTATTACAGCAAACTTAGAGATAAGTAAGCGTAAATCATCATAGCCATGACTACTGAAAAAACCAAAAACCCCCGCAATATTACTTCGAGTAATTCTCAGGAAACCGAAAGCAAGAAAGAATTAAATCAGAAGACTTCGGTTGAATTTTCAGTTAGCGTTGTCTTAGGAGTTTTAATAATTATCCTTGCGGCTGCGACTGCTTATTTTGGTGTGATTCGCTAATTTATGAGCTAAAAGTAGGGTGTGTTGTCGCGTAGCGCAACGCACCGCTATATGTTAAGATTCACAAGTCACCTTAAACGTATTATCTGGTTTGCGAGATATTTTATAAACGAGTTACAAGCTGAGTCTAAAGCTATTAAAAACGCTAAAAACAATAACGGACTTAGAAGAATACACAAAGGGTCATAAAGCGGATTCCATGCTCGACTAATTTTTAAAGATGATTTTCTAGGATCATGCAATAAATCCTCTATTTCCGGAGCATCAGTACCTTCGTTTAAACCGTATTGATGGAACTTAATACGTCCTTTATTTGTTTTTAAGTACAGTGTTCTAAAGTCACCACCATCAGTATCAATGATTTCGACATCATTTCCTAATAGTTGTAATTCAGATATTTTATCAGTCCACAATCCCAGCAAATAACTCCGGGTTAATTGACAGCTAACATATTCCTGTTTGATTCTTTTACAATCAATAGTAGCAGACCTGCTTAATAAGCATATATAAGAAGTGAATATATAGCATAAGTAGCATAACCATAGAACAATAAATATTCCAGCAATTAACCCAAAACACCCAGAAGATTTAGACGATGTTTTAGACATATGTGTTAACTCTTTCAGGGACTATTTATAAAGTAAATCTTTAGACAGCAAGACGGTGTAGCATAACTTTTCTAGATTGTTATTTGGTGTTTTTGGGTGAAACACATCGCTGTACTTTGCTCGTAGTAAGCCGCCTCATTAACGAATACAGGGTATGTTAAAGCATCAGTATAGGCTATTGTTTCACCATTAAATGTCAAAAATATGGGGTCGCCAGGAGCTAGGGCTTCATAATCTTTAAACTGTAAATCTGGATGAATCATAGCTGTAATTTCTCCGTTTTCGTTATGCGGATAATCAATTTTTTTTGTGTATTTATACAATGTAAAACTCTTAGAAAAATTGGGTAATTTATTCTGGTTGTAAAATTCTAAATAGTCTAACGTTGCGTAAACTATGCTTTGAGTTTTGAGAAATAAATCTGCATTTACAACACCTTGAGGTATTGCACCTACTTCAATACCAATGGCGAATTTAGCACGCGATCGCAGCCCATGTTTACCACGTCCAGAGCTTCCAGAACTATAAATTTTTATTTCAGGATGTAAATAATTTAAATAAGCAGCTAATTGCAAATTAAATTGTTTATCATCATCAAAAAGAACAGTTACACCCATGTTGGATGTTGTACTATGCAAATCTACTATGAAATCCACAGGATATTTACCATTCTGACCATATATATGATTGATATTTTTAGCTAACAAATCTTCATAATTAACTAGAGTTCCATCCTCTAAATTTTCCTCTAAAAAGCATCGATTCAAATCTTTATCAATGTATCTTCTTCCGGCTTTAACAGCTTGAGGGTTGGCTAACAAAGTCAGGCTTTCAAAAGTAGCTCTGTGAATTAGTTCAGGATGTTGTTGAAACAGTTTAACTGAATATACTCCAATTAACTCATTTCCATGAGTTCCACCCACAATCAAAACACGATTGATAGAATGATTATTAAGTTTCATTACTAGTGTTTCCTCTGACGAGTTGCGTTGTTGTCATTAACATATCTGAAAAAACTGTCATCACATCACCTGTTTTAGACAACAGTTGATGACTATTTCGTTGAGGTAATTATTCAAAAACAATTTAGAGTTGCTATATAATGCTCAAAAAACCAACATTTTGCGTCACTGTATAGATGAGCAGATATGAAATAGACTTGCAACAATTGAAGTATGCGATCGCTTTATACGATCAACAGGGACTTACGAGAACTGCTGAATATTTGAACATTGATAAAGGGTTTTTGAGTAGAGAAATCACATCTCTAGAAAACCGCTTAGAGTTCCAAGTATTTAAAACTAGAAAAAGTCCAGTAAAATTAACAGATGCGGGTCATGAATTTTTAACTGTAGCTCGTCAAATTATCAATCAATTTGAGCAAAAATTTGAATTATGTCAACAATTACATCGGGCTGAAAAAGAACAAATCAATATAGGAATTAATATATCTATGTCCAACAGTCTATTACCTAAAATCATCAAAAAATTTCAGCACCAGTTCCCAGCAGTAGAAATAATTTTATATGAAATGCCTTCTTACGAACAAATTGAGAAATTGCGACACCAAGAAATAGATTTAGGCTTCTTTCATCGACATAACTTAGAAAATACCCAGAGAAATAATGATATATTCGATTGCAAGAGTATTCTCAAAGAAAAACTAGTCATCGTTTTACCAGAAAACCATCGTTTTGCGAAACAAACCAGCATTTCATTAAAGACATTGGCAAATGAACAATTTATTTTGCCACCAGAACATCTATTAAATAGCTTACGCGAGCAGATTAAAAATCTTTGTCAAGAGGCAGGTTTTCAGCCTAAAGTTAGACAAGAAGCAGCTTGGATATCAACAATTTTGAGTTTAGTTGCAGGGGAAATGGGAATTTCACTACTACCAGCCAATGTGGAAAATTTGCGCCGAAATGGAGTAGTCTATCGTGATATTCAAGAACAATCACCAATATTAGAAATCATTACTGTTTGGCGAAAAGATAATAAATCTATTGTTTTGCAAAATTTTTTGCAAGGGATTGAAGATGTGTGAGTAATTTCTGAGTGTTAAATATTAGCAACTTTTAACACCTGTGCCACTGCGATTGCTATCTCTCGAAAGGTACGCGATACAATCTTCTGTCCTCGTAAAATCATTCTTCCAGCAACAGCACCGTTTACCTTTTTGCATCCGTCAAAACCATACACATCCCCTTTTTTCTTACTTTTAGATTTACTTTATAAATAACCTCTCATTGTTTTGCTAAAGCCAAATCACTTTCAATGACCTTGGCACCTTTTAAATTAGCGCCAGCCAAATTACAATCATAAAAATTTGCTCCTCTTAAATCTGCTAAATATAGATTAGCTCCTGTTAAATCTGCATCAGTAAGGTTAACTTCAGTTAAATTAGCACCACTTAGATTCGCTCCTTTCAATGAGGCTTGTTGCAAATTTGCACCTGTGAAATTAGCCCTCATCAGGGATGCTTTATTGAGCTTAGATTTACTTAAATTAGCTTGGCTGAGGTCTGCGGCTGTTAAATCAGCTTGACTTAAATCGGCTTGACTTATATCTGCAAAATTGAGTTTGGCATAACTTAAATTAATTCCCACCAGTTTCACCGATGTTAATACTGCACACCGCAAATTAGCATTCACAAAATTTCTGTCACCAATCGCGTAACGGCGTAAAATTTCATCCGTTGTGACTCTATTTAAAACAACTTGTGAAGCGCCTTGATAACACCATTTCGCTTCTAATAGTTTGGCAGCAGTGTTAACAGCTATCTCATCACATTGCGCTACCATCACACCATTACAGCCATCCCATTGACCATTAAGCATTAAGGCTATCTCATTAGCTGTAGAAATAGAGTCAAATAGCAAAACAGATTCTTGATGCGGTTTGAACCAATTATGCCAAACTGTAGCGATAGTATTTGTCATGGTGATAATTTTTGGTAAATTAAGTGACCAAGCACTGCACAAAAACCTACAAAATTGATACAGCTTCGTACAGCGCCCAGTCACTAATTAGTTACATTCAACTCAACTACAAACCACGGCTAGAATTAAATTCTACGCAGCTGTATCGGAACGTTCGATTTGCTGGCGAATGGTATCAATAGAAGCATTAACGGCAGCTAGTCTAGATTCTAAATCATCGCGTATCCAAGTCAGGAATTTTAATTTCCGCTCTAAGTTAGCTTTGTGAGAAATGGGTTCGCTACCACAACAGGAATTACCCCAGAAAGGAAACATAGGAAACATAGTTAACCTCTGTCTTTAGCTGTTTTAACAGTGCAATTGATTGCCTAACTATATTCTGACGAAATTGCAATGAGCTTGGGGTGAGTAATAACCGACCATTTTTGTACGTATCTGGCAGGCGATCGCAATTCCAAAGTCACCTCGAAAATATGCTATACTCACATTTCCCACCACCTCTGGAACCAGAAAAAGCTGAGGTTGGTACTTGCTAAAAAATATTGTTATTCAAAAACATACTTTTCTGCTACCTTCCAATAGCGAGAGAAGCGCTTGAGGTCAATATATCCGTCGTAGTCAAAAAACGGTTCTACTTCAAACACTTCCAATTTTAAAGAACGCTCAATTTCATCGCAGATATTATGAAAACGCGGGCTAGGGCTATCAGTTGTTACTACTAAATCAGCCTTGTTTTCTTGCGCAAAAGCTAAAATTTCTTGTGCTACATTACCGCGACGAATTTCTACAGGTAATTCTAGCAAGCATTCATAAATAAACGTTATTCGCTTGAGACTCAGTTGCCATTCTTTGATCAAAGCATCATCCCAAACCCAAATTGCAGGTGCATTTGGGTATTCTTGTAAAGCCGGGTTTTCCGGACTCAAACAGTCGCCATGTATCCAAATTATTGGGTTAGTCATTTGTCAGTGGTCAGTGGTCAGTGGTCAGTTGTCAGTTGTCTATTTGTCATTTGTCATTTATCATTATTCTTCCTTGTCTCCCTTGTCTCCCTTGTCTCCCTTGTCTCCCTTGTCTCCCTTGTCTCCCTTGCCCCATGCCCCATGCCCTATGCCCAATTTTTATTTCTTCTTACCTTTCTGCCAGCTTTGACTGTTGGGTTTTTTGGTAAAGTCTCCTCTGGGAAATAGGCGTTTTTCTAATTGTTCGTAGCTACCTTCAAAATCACAATTACCGTAGAGAGGACATCGTTGACAATATACGCTTTTTGTGTATATTTCTAAATTCTCGCGGTTGAAAAAATAAGGTTTATGACTGAAAGTGCTGGCTACCCATTGCCATGACATATTATTACTGGCAGGATCGCCATCTAATAAATGTTGTAAAAACCATTTTGCACCTGCTTGCCAGCGAATCCGCCGCCAATGGACAATATAGGCAGCTAACCACATGCGGCTATGGTTATGTAAATAGCCAGTTTCGCGTAATTCTTGACTAAATTTATCGATGCAAAATAAGCCTGTATTCCCATCTTTAATATCTTGGGGTAACTCTGGGGCGTATCCCGCTACGGTGTAGCCTGTTTTGTATTCTTCTTGGTCTTGCCAAATGTTATTTCCTAGCTTGGCATATAATCTTTGCCAGTAATCTCGCCAACCTAATTCATTAATTAGTTTTGTCGCCTCATCGCGGTTTTGGACTTTATGTAAGACGTAATCGCGAATTTCTCGGAGGCTCAAAACTCCATAACGGATATATGGTGAAAGTTTAGTGACATCACCTGTTAAAAAATTGCGTGTTTTTGCATATGAGGCTGGTTTCACCTTTTTTAAGGCTGTTTGGGCGGCTTTTCTGCCCCCAACTATCTCGCTGACAATATCGTCGCGTTCTGCGGCTTGGGGGAATTGTTCTTTGAGATAAGCGATTAATTCGTCCCGACTGGCAAATTCACGCTGCATAAGTTAATGGTTTACAAAATTTAACAGTTGACGCTAACTAATAAGATAGCGTTGAAAGTCAGCCAGTGGAGTTTGAGAGCAAATAACGCTAATACCTTTCTAATAACAGCTTGACTTCTGCGTCTAATTCCCAATCTTTCATTGCTTGCCATTCAGCTTGACGAACTGCAACAAAGGCTTGTGCTAACTGGGGATTTAAGGCGTTTAATAATACATTATTCTGTTTGAGGTGCGCGATCGCATCTCCTAAATTTGTCGGTAAGGGATCGATACTATTGGCTGTACGTTGTTCAATAGATAAGTTTCCCGGATCTTCTGTCACTGGGTTTGGCGGTTCTAAACCTCGCTGTACCCCATCTAATCCCGCCGCGATGACTGCGCCTAAGGCTAAGAAAGGATTAGCTGATGCATCTACAGTTTTCACCTCAAAATGACTCGAACTACCCAAACCCGCATCGCTAGGAACTCTCACAGATGCTTCGCGGTTATCTAATCCCCAACAACAAAAAGCACCACTCCAAGTATGAGGACGGATGCGGCGGTATGAGTTAACACTAGGGGTAGTTAATGCCATCAGTGCTGGCAAATGCTCTAAAATACCAGCAATAAACGCTCTACCTATTTGAGAAACACCGCAGACACCTTGAGTATCAGGTAATAGATTTTTGCCATCGCGCCACAGACTGAGGTGGATGTGACAACCGCTACTTGCATCATCAGGAAAGATTTTTGGTAAAAAAGAAGCTGTGAGATGATGTTGACGCGCGATCGCTCTGACAGTTTCTCGAAAAGCTATTTGCCAGTTAGCCGCTTCTAAAGCATCAGTGTAGCGTACAGAAATTTCTTGTTGACCGGGGCCTGATTCTGGGTAATACTGTTCTACGGGAATTCCCTGAGCAATTAAGGCATCAGCTATACCATCAATTACTTCTCGATTGATATCCATTGATTGCGTCGCCCCAAATACTGTCAAGTCTATCGGCGCAATACCCGTATCTGTATGTTTTAATAGATAAAATTCATTTTCAAAAGCTGCTTGAATTTCCAAACCTTGATTTTTCGCCGCCTCTAGCATTTGGATTAAGAAATTTCGCGGACAGAAAGCCCAAGGTTGCCCATCAAGTATCATATTTCCTAAAACGCGGGCATGACCGGGAGCGTAAGGCAAAGGCGTGAGACTAGCCCAATCAGGTACTAAGCGAATCTCCCCCACTGGAGCCACACCACTATCAGGTGCGATCGCATCATACATTACAGGTATGCCCTGTTCCCCAGCAGATATGCCCACACCATGCTCAAAATAGTGAGACAACATCTCCACATGAACAGCCTTGCCGCGAATAACATTGGCATTATCGCACCACAGAATCCGGACAAACTTTACACCAGCTTCCTGAAGAGATTTCTTAATTTTTTTAAATGTATATTGTCCACTCATAGCTTTTAGTCAATAGTCATTTGTTAGAGACGCGATGAACCCTTGTCTGTACAATTGTCCCCCTTGTCCCCCTTGTCCCCCTTGTCCCCCTTGTCCCCCTTCCCCTAGCCCCTAACTAAAACATGCGATCGCACATCTTCCACTAATTGATGTAAATTACCTGTATTCAGGCGATAACTTAACGGGTGAGCAATCAACCGCGCTGTACTTTCATACAAAGTTGTAATTTCTACCAAACCGTTTTCTTTTAAAGTCCGTCCTGTAGAAACTATATCCACAATCGCCTCTGACATTCCCGTAATCGGCCCTAGTTCCACAGAACCATATAGCGGCACAATTTCTACAGGTAAATCCAAACTTTGAAAATATTCACGGGCACAGTTAACATATTTAGAAGCTACTCGACCATGTGCGGGTAAATCTAAAGGCGATTTGTAAGGGCTGGATGCTTTCACAGCTACAGACATCCGACAACCTCCAAAATGCAAATCTACCAAATGTGCTACCTGGGGCTGTTTCTCCCGCAGCACATCGTAACCGATTATACCTATTTGTGCTTGACCATATTCAACATAAACCGGCACATCCTGACCCCGCACTAATAATCCTTTTGCTTTTCCGCTAGCGTCAACAATTTGAAGTTGGCGGTTTCCTGAGTCTAAAAAAGCGCTAAAATCCAATCCTACAGCTTGCAGTAGGCGGATGCTATTTTTCAGTAGTTCCCCTTTTGGCAATGCAACAGTCAACATTATCGTTTTTGGTATCCTTGGCATATCGGCGGTTCATTATTGAGAATATCTCGATATGCTCACCACAAGCATTATTGAGTTTAAATAACAAAAATATAGTCATGAATCAATTCAAAATTCAAAACAGTAGAGTGAGCATTGCCCACCATATCAGGGTTTTGTAAACCCTTACCATTGACAAATGACTAATGACAAATGACTAATGACAACCCTTGCCAGTATTTTCATTACGCGCCCTACTTATGAAAATTTTATTAGTTGATGACGAAATTGAATTAACTGGCCCCTTGAGTCGCGTCTTAACCCGTGAGGGCTATATTGTAGATGCGGCTGATGAAGGCATCAATGGTAGTAATCTGGCGCAAACAGGCAATTATGACCTGCTAATCTTAGATTGGATGATGCCAGGAAAGACAGGCTTAGAAATTTGTCAAGAATTACGCCGCCAAGGTAAAACCACACCCGTATTGTTTCTCACCGCTAAAGATACGTTAGATGACAGAGTTGAAGGTTTAGACGCAGGTGCAGACGATTATTTAGTCAAACCTTTTGAATTGCGGGAATTACTCGCTAGAGTTCGCGCCTTGTTGCGTCGTGCTGGCGCTGAGACATACAGTAATCCTACAGGACGTTTAATCGTCGCCGATTTAGAATTAGATATTGACAATCAAATAGCTTATCGTCAAGAACGAGTAATTGAACTATCGCAAAAAGAAAGTCAATTGCTGCAATATTTTATGGAACATAGCGGACAATTATTAACTCACGCCCAGATTATGGAAAATCTCTGGACAGATGAAGAACAGCCAAGCAGTAACGTAATTGCCGCCTTAATTCGGCTTTTGCGGCGAAAAATTGAAGTTACAGGCGAAACACAGCTAATTCACACCGTTTATGGTAAAGGTTATCGCTTTGGTGTGGTGAGTGGCGAGTAATAAAGTCATTTGTCATTTGTCATTGGTAATAAATGTAGCGACTGTCTTGAATGTCAAGCGATCGTTAACAAAAAAACCGTATTGGGGGAGCATTGACGCAACTGAGGAACGCTGCGCTAGATTCGGCGGTGTCTGGTACTGGCTACTACTTCTCTCAATATACAAGGTTGGGTTGAGTAACGAAACCCAACATCTCTAAAAATGTTGGGGTGGGTTTACAGATATCTTCACAGATCAACGATGATCTAAATAAACCCGCCCCTACTGACCAATGACAATTGTACATACGCTATGAATCGCGTCTCTGACAAATGACTAATGAAAAAAACACCCCTATTTATTGCTAAACAAGGGTGATAATTGTGTGGATGAGAAGAAATCCAGGAGATTAGACTTAAAGCCAGTTCAATTGAGTCAAAAGTTAGAATTGAGTTACATTGTTTGTAGGTGTATGCCCAATAATTGGTGGCGGTGTTGGTTGGGTAATTGGTAACTCTTTTTCTAAGAATTTGTTAATAGCTTGAGAAATAGATCCTTTAATATCAGCTATTACTACATCCAATCCGCTAGCAACATTTACTCCACCAGCAACCTTATCTAATTCTTGTTCACCAATTTCAAATGCACTGAGATTTTCAATTTTCTTAGTCATGGCTTTGCTCATTAACCAATTGCAATATTTAAACCAGCAGAACTAGAAATTTCTTTCAAGCTAGCAATCGAAGCAGTGCCGCTACCATTGGGGCCTGCGTAGGTTTGTTGTGCAACAATTAATTCTTTTTGGAAGAAATCGTTACCAGCTTTAGAAGCATAGCCTTGAGCATCACCGATAGCTACAGATAATCCACCATTAACGTTATCTAATTCTTGTTCGTTCAGTTCAACTACAGCGATGTTTTTGATTGAGTCAGACATGGTTTTTACTCCTAATTTTATTTTGATGTTTGAGTTTTTGAAAGAATGATAATTAACTAATTGCAATGTTCAACCCAGCAGAACTAGCAACTTCTTTCAAGCTGGTAATAGAACCAGTGCTGCTACCATTAGGGCCTGCGTAGGTTTGTTGTGCAACAATTAATTCTTTTTGGAAGAAATCGTTACCAGCTTGAGAAGCATAGCCTTGAGCATCACCAATAGCTACAGATAATCCACCATTAACGTTATCTAATTCTTGTTCGTTCAGTTCAACTACAGCGATGTTTTTGATTGAGTCAGACATGGTTTTTACTCCTAATTTTGGTTTGATGTTTGAGTTTTGAGAAGAATAAGAATTAACTAATTGCAATGTTTAAACCAGCAGAGCTAGCAACTTCTTTCAAGCTAGTAATAGAACCAGTGCTGCTACCATTAGGGCCTGCGTAGGTTTGTTGTGCAACTACTAAATCTTTTTGGAAGAAATTGTTACCAGCTTGAGAAGAATATCCTTCCACATCACCTAGTACTAAAGCTAGTCCACCAGCAACGTTATCTAATTCTTGTTCAGAAAGTTCAACTACAGCGATGTTTTTGATTGAGTTAGACATGGTTTTACTCCTAATTTTGTGTTTATTGTTTAATTTGATTGAGGCGTTGCGTTGCATATTTTCGGGAACATAGATAAAGTGGCAAACTGATTTTTTATCCCTGATTTCCGCAACGCCAATTTTGGTATTACTTGGCGATTGGATTAACCAATTGCAATGTTCAAGCCAGCAGAGCTAGCAACTTCTTTCAGGCTGGTAATTGAACCTGTAGTGCTACCATTGGGGCCTGCGGATGTTTGTTGGGCAACAATTAACTCTTTTTGGAAAAAGTTATTACCAGCTTGAGAAGCATAGGCGTTAACATCACCCAGTGATAAAGCTAATCCACCAGCAACGTTATCTAGTTCTTGTTCAGAAAGTTCAACTGCACCGATGTTTTTGATTGAGTTAGACATGATTTCACTCCTAATTTTGCGTTAATGTTTGCAGATGTTTTGAGAATTAAGTAATTAACCAATTGCAATGTTCAAGCCAGCAGAGCTAGCAACTTCTTTCAGGCTGGTAATTGAACCTGTAGTGCTACCATTGGGGCCTGCGGATGTTTGTTGGGCAATAATTAAATCTTTTTGAGAAAATCCATTAGTAGCTTGAGAAGCATAGCCTTGAACATCACCTAGTACTAAAGCTATCCGCCAGCAACGTTATCTAATTCTTGTTCAGAAAGTTCAACTGCACCGATGTTTTTGATTGAGTTAGACATGATTTCACTCCTAATTTTGCGTTAATGTTTGCAGATGTTTTGAGAATTAAGTAATTAACCAATTGCAATGTTCAAGCCAGCAGAGCTAGCAACTTCTTTCAGGCTGGTAATTGAACCTGTAGTGCTACCATTGGGGCCTGCGGATGTTTGTTGGGCAATAATTAACTCTTTTTGAGAAAATCCATTAGTAGCTTGAGAAGCATAGCCTTGAACATCACCTAGTACTAAAGCTAGTCCACCAGCAACGTTATCTAGTTCTTGTTCGTTCAGTTCAATTGCAGCGATATTTTTGATTGAGTTAGACATGGTTTTTCTCCTGAATGTTTGTGTGAATTTATCAGATTAAGCAGCTTTTATTAACCGAGTTATTATTTTTTATCTTGGTTATCTCGCTGCGCTTTTCCTTTCCTTCGATGTGTTCATAGTAGGAAATTTGCCCAAGGATATGCATCGGAATAAAGTTCGGATTGCAAGAGAATTTATCTCCTCCGAACTGTCTCCTACTAAAGTTGGAAATGAATTAAAGGTGCGCAACGCGAGCATGAAAATTTTGCTGCAATACCCTAGAAGGGTATTGCTATAGGAACAAAGCCTGTAAAGACAGGCTGTAAAGCAATACGGTTCAGTTAAGGATAAATGTAGGTTGGGCTTACCGTGTGTAAACCCAACAAACTCCGAAAAATGTTGGGTTACCCTACGGGAAGCCGCTCCGCGTCTACGTTCCTCAACCCAACCTACGCGGTTTAAGGTTTTTGACTGTAAATTTCTACGCAAAAACTGCAATAGCCTTCTCCAAAGCTGGAAAAGGCTACTGCGTGAGGAACTTATAGAAATTTTGTTTAAAGATGCACCTGATTATAATTTGGTATTACTTACTACTGCTGAGAATCACCAGGTTTACTGGTTTCAGAATTAGTATCACTCTTGCTAGAGTTGGTGTTTGACTGGTTTGCGCCTGAAGATTGGCTATTTGTTAAGGTATCGTTTTGATTACCAGAACTTGGGGATTTACTGCTAGAACTGGGTTGAGTGGGAGTATTAGGTGATGTAGTTGGCGCTGTTTGCGTAGTGGGTCGCTGGGGTGGAACTGTAATATTAATATTTGGTTGTGTAGGCGCAGATTTAACTGGAGACTGCTGTTGAGGAACAATTACAGGTACTTCTCTGGTTCTTTCGATGATTGTGGTTCGCGTTGGTGGAGATTGGCTAGCTGCTGGAGAAGGACTAGCGTTAGATGGTACAGGAACAAGTACGGGGGTTACACGATTGTTAACTGTGTTGTTGCGCTGGTTAAAATACCAAAATGCGCCTACACCCAAGGTAACTAAAGAAGTCAAAATTACACCTAATAGTAACCCGTTAGCTGTATTACTGCTATCGCGTTCTGCTAAATTAGCTTGTTGATATCTTCGCTCGCTATCGCGGCCATTTACATAACCAGTTCCGTAACTATTAACATTAGGTGTATTGTTAATTGTTTCGGTGGTTCTCTGCACATGAGTCCGGGTTTCACCGTTAGCATCTGTGTAATATTCTTGCTGACTTTCACTGCGATAATTTTCGCGATCGCCTGGATTATTCATAAGTTTTATTCCACTCCTCGATAGTAAAATTTGGTGACCTGAATCCAGTAATAGTTAAAGGTTTCTAGTTGTTTTGAAAAAGTTTTTATCTCGATTTAAATGGGGTTGATTTATCATTTAACCTTCGATATTTTTCAGAATAACCTTTAGCTTCAGGGTAATGGCTCTATCGCGAGTAGAGATTTTTTCCTCTTCCTAAAGAAGGAATATTATCAAGATTTTATGAAGTTCGATGAGATTTATTACAAAAAAGGAAACGGGGAACAGGCAACAGGGAACAGGGAATCAAGTTATACCAATTTGAAAAAAGAATGCGACAGATGGTAGGGGCATGGCACTGCCATGCCCTCTAGAATATATTGATGTGTCGCAAACATTATTTGAATTGGTATTACAAGTCCCATTTAAAGTGAAATGGTATTATCTCCAAGACCAATTGAGGTAGAACCAATTTTTAATTTTCTGACACCATCTTTTAAATAGAGGTTGAGAATTAGATACAGGTCTTGCTGATTTTGACCATCTATTTGATGAGTAGGTAAACGGAGTTTTGACACCGTTCAATTCTTGTTCTAGCTGTGCAGCTTTATTTAAATCTGAGGTGGCTCGATGTTCGTAGCCTAATTGAGAGCAAACAAACCCGCGATATTTGTAAGCCTGAATATAGCGAGGATTGAGGCGAATTGCTCTAGTAAAATCTGCGATCGCATCTTGATATCTCCCTTGGCTAGCGTTTTGTACACCCAAATGATAAAAAGTCTCTGCATTCCAGCTATTCACAGCGACTTTGGGGGAATTTCTCGGTGAAGGTGTTGATGTCGATTCGCTGGTTGTGGGTAGCGATTGAGATTTGAGGTGGTTATAAGCGACGTTGATTTTTTTGATTTTTTCTTCAGCTACCCGTTTTTCCTCTGGATCAAAAAAGCGATCGGGATGCCAAATTTTAATTAAATTACGGTACGCTTGCTTAACCTGCGCCTGCGATGCTCCAGGTTTCAGTCCCAGAATTGCATAAGAATCATTAATGTTGAGTTTAAAATGCGATCGCGGCTGGTCGTTAGACATATCGCCAAAGTAAGAAATCACTAACTTTCTACATCTATGCTAACGATTTCGCATTTATAATGCGTAATTCAGAAAGTCAATAGTCAACCGTCAACCGTCAACCGTCAACCGTCAACCGTCAACCGTCAACCGTCAACCGTCAACCGTCAACCGTCAACCGTCATCTGATCGAGTTCATAGGCTCCAGATATATAGGTAAAAAACATCGTTGATGGAATTTACCAAAATGCTTGCGCGTCTAAAACTGGCTTCTCAATTTACGCTGTTACTGTCACTGATTTTTATTACGGGAATTGGATTAGGGGGTTTTGCATTGTCGAAAGCGCTGGAACATAAGGCGCTGATGGAGATGAATGCACGAGGACAAATGGCAATGAATATGATTAACTCAGTGAGCAGTTATACCAGTAATGATATTGCCCCACTGATTACCCAACTCGCAGATCCCGAAACTACTTTTATTCCCGAAACTATCCGCAGCATTGCAGCCAGAAGGGTATTTGAAAATTTTAAAGGTAATTGGCAATACAAAGACTTGATGTACAAACAGGCAACGCTCAACCCAACGAATCCTGACGATCAAGCTGATAGATTTGAAGCCAAAATCATTGAACGGTTTGATAGCGATCGCTCTTTAAGCACAATATCCGATTTTCGCACCGAAGCTGGAGAGCAATTATTTTACACGGCTCAACCTGTAACCGTGAATAGTTCTAGCTGTTTATCCTGTCACGGTAACCCAAATCAAGCACCCAAAAGCCACGTGAAAAAATACGGTACGCAAAACGGCTATGGCTGGAAACTGAATCAAGTTATCGGTACTCAAATTATATATATCCCCGCCAGCGAAGTTTTTGCCAACGCCCGCAAAGCACTTTTTTTATTTATCAGCATCTTCATAGGCATTTTTGCATTAGTTATCCTCTCCATTAACTACTTACTCAAGTGGAGAGTAATTCAACCGTTAAAACCAATGGCTCAACTTGCGCAAACAATTAGTAGAGATACCGTCAGCATTAACGAAGTCCGCGAATTAGAACGCCAAGGACTAAGCAAAATTGCTCATCGCACCGATGAATTAGGACAATTAGGGCGAGTATTTCAGAAAATGGTACGCGAAGTTTGCGATCGCGAACAACAATTATCCGCTCAATTACAACAATTGCGCGTAGAAATCGACCAAACAAAACGAGTACATCAAGTTGAAGAAATCGCCGAAAGCGATTATTTCCAAAAATTACAGCAAACAGCCAAAGAAATTAGAGAAGGAAAATGATTGTTGAATGTTGATGCTCAATCACAACTGACAACTGACAACTGACAACTGACAACTGACTAATAACAAATGACCAAAATAATTTCAATTCATTCTTTTCGCGGTGGTACTGGTAAATCTAACGTCACTGCAAACCTAGCAACTTTAATTGCGCGTACTGGTTTACGAGTAGGAATTGTTGATACAGATATTCAATCCCCAGGAATTCACGTGCCTTTTGGTTTAGATGAAACTAAAATTAAACACACTTTGAATGATTATTTATGGGGACGCTGTGCAATTGAAGCGGCTACTTATGATGTAAGTTCTGTATTTGCCACTAAAAAAGGTTGGTTTACCAATAATCGCGGCAAAATTTATCTAATTCCTTCCAGTATTAAAACCGGGGAAATTTCTCGGATTCTCCGGGAAGGCTATGATGCGCGGTTACTCAACGATGGTTTTCGCCATTTAATGCAGCGTCTCCAGTTAGATTATCTGTTTATTGATACCCACCCCGGTATTAATGAAGAAACTCTACTTTCTGTAATTATTTCTGATATTTTGTTGGTAATTTTGCGCCCTGATAAACAAGATTATCAAGGTACAGCAGTCACAATTGATGTCGCGCGTAAATTAGAAGTTCCAAAGATGTTATTAGTAGTCAATAAAGTATTACCTAGTTTAAATACTCCAGCTTTAAAACAACAAATTCAAGATAGTTATAAAGTACCTGTAGCCGGGATTTTACCCGTGTGCGATGAAATGTTTCATCTAGCCAGCAGCGATATTTTTTCAATGCGCTATCCAGAGCATCCTTGGACAAAAACCATAAGTGCGATCGCCCAATGTTTAACTGATAATCCTAAACCCACAAATCCGGCATTTAATTTTGGCAGAATAGCCAGATAATTCAAAATACAATACAGTTCAGTTAGTGCCAAAAACCTGTAAATATGTATGTTGGGTTTAACTGAGTGAAACCCCACAAAGCCTCGGAAATGTTGGGTTTCGTTCCTCAACCCAACCTACTCATACCAATTTTCTATGAAGATGCATATAATTAGCCTGCCTTTGCAGGCTTTGTTTGTTTAGCCCCACCCTTCTAGGGTGAGGGCGTTATAATGTGCAGCCTCACATAGAACTGGTATCAGACCAAATTAATATGCTGACTGTGGGGGAGTAATTTTCCTTTCCGGTACAGGATTAGTACCATCCCAAACAGACCTTTGTCCATCAGCATTAATGATAGTGATTTTGACTTTTTGGGCAGTGAAATTCTCACCAAAAACTTGTAGCCAATCATACCATTGTTGATCCGGAAGCGCATTCATGCCACTAAAGTTAATTTGCAATTTTTTGCAAAACTCTCCGGGGTAATCAGCATCGGGTTCTAAGGTAGATAAGTTCTCTTGTTTTACCTCAATCCGCGTTTCGGGTTTTTCATTATTGGACTCATCTAAATAGACAATCTGGACGATCGCACTTCCCGCTTGGGAAAGGTGTTCGCCAGATATAGTTAGGTAAGGATTCGCTTGGGGATTTTGTAATAACTCTTGCGGCTCATCCCACAATACTACCTGGGTAACATTGGGGCCTGCTTTGCGCACAGCTTTACCGCTAATATAACCACCCGCGCTAATTCCCATCAGCACTAAAATTTCTTGGGGAATGGTTGGTAAGGAAGATGCTGTTGTATAGGTAACTAGCAAAATGACAATAAACGCAATCCCAATAATTAAGTTCCAAACTACCTGCTGTACCCGTTCTAAAGCGATTACACCTCCATGTACTACTAAATCTGACCAAGAAGGATTCACATCGCCAGATCCTTTAGTACCACGGATGTTAGAAGTTGCTTGTGCTGTGACTAATGTGACTAAACTAATCAAAAAAGTATAAGCGAATCCCGATAAAGGTATGAATTCCCAAATATTTTGAATAATTCCCCTACCAATGAACAGAAATAAATAGCCAAAGACAATGATGGTCAGCCACCAAACAAACTGAGTCCGTGCCAAACTAAAGGTGTTTGTTTGTCGGTCTAGTAATACCCACTCTAAAGCATTGATTTCTCTATGATTCCCAATTTTTAAAGATTGTGTGGGTGCGTTACCTCTTTTTGATTCTTTAGCTAGCAGGTAGATAATTCCTACTAAAAATAAAGTCGCCAGTGTCGTGAAACCAAAGACAATTAATGTGGTTAAACTACTGATAGGACGGTTGATATTGACCTGTAATTGATCTTCGGTAATTTGTGGATCAATACTAGTGGCGTTTCCTGCTACTTCTACTTTGATAGGATGAGTACCTCTCGGTAAATGCTTCAATTGAGAGCTGCTAAATGTAGCAAAAATTGCCTGCCCATCTTCTGCCACTCTGACAGTATTAGTAGTCGCAAAATCAGGAGGATGACCAATTCTGACGGTGATGTTATTTTTAGACGAACTCTCAGCTTTCGGGAAATTGTTTCCTGTAATTACCAAATTCAGTTTGTCTTCGGAATCAGCACGAAAACTTTCTGCTACGAGTGACTGGGGAATGCTGACATACAATTCTTTCGGACTGACTCCCCGAATTGAAGCCACATCAGGTACAGTCAGGGTGCTACTAGGTTGCTGAACTACTGTGGTAGTGGGTGCGGGAGTTGACTCTGGAGCAGTTTGTTCTTCCTGGGCTTGCCCGACTCCAACAGAGGTAAATAGTAAGATGCAAACTAGCGCCAAGGATAGGAGAGGATAAAAATACCTCTTGTTGATACGTTTTCCGGCAATTTTGAATAGATGCATAAATATTGTCAATTCACTGTCAAGCTATCTCTGAACCTATTTAACACACAAGTTACAATTCCCCAACCTCAAATTGCGTTGATTTAGTTGATGTGTCTCAATAAGCTATTTTGCTTTTAAGTTGCATAATTCATTGTGAGGGCTGTTGACAGTTAACCGTTGACAGCTAACAGCCTTGATTAGTAGTTATGCAATTTAGACGCCCATTAGCTTATGGCATCAGCTAACTTGATGCATTTTGGTTATGGGGATGATAATACTGGGGGATTTTAGTTAATGAGTTTTTTAATACATCCCAGTATCATTGTTTATTAAACTGCTGACAGTGCCTTGAGGCGATTAATTGTAATTTTTATTTAGTATTCAGCAATTTTGCTTGCTTTCTTGGGGAGAAGCGAGGTAAAAATTAAAACATTACCCCTGTGTAGCGAACAGAAAACCGTAAAATCTCCATCAAAGCGCAATCGTTGGTGAGAATTAACATTATGTTGGGGTAAATGCGATCGCTCCTCAAATCCCAGCTGGAATATCAGCTTCTAAAATAGAATAATGCTGTCAACTCCCACCCAATTATTACGTATATCCCAAGGACAACTCAATTTACTAGAACGTTGTCCCCGTCAATTTCAACATACTTATTTAGAAAATCTCAATTCTCCCGCAGATCCCCAACATGAAGAACGGCAAACTTTAGGTAGCCGCTTCCACCTGTTGATGCAACAGCGAGAAATGGGTTTACCAATTCAGAGTTTTTTACAAGCAGATACCCAACTCCAAAGTTGGATGTCAGCCTTTGCTGCTGCTGCACCGGAAATTTTAGCACCTGCGACTGATAGCCAAACTTTCCGCGAAAGCGAACATTTTCGGACTCTGCAAGTGCAAAACTATTTGCTGACGGTTGTTTATGACTTATTAATTGCCGATAAACAAACAGCGCAAATTCTCGATTGGAAAACTTACCCCAAACCACCCCATAAAAGCAAGTTAGAAAAAAACTGGCAAACAAGGCTTTATCTTTATGTTTTGGCAGAAACTAGCGAATATTTGCCAGAAAATATTTCCATGACTTATTGGTTTGTGCAATCGGAAGGTAAACCGCAAAATATTAAATTTAATTACAATTCAGCCCAACACCAACGAACCGCCAACGAACTGAAGGAACTATTAAACGATTTAACTTATTGGTTAGAACGTTACCAACAAAAAGAATTATTTCCCCAACTCCCAGTAGGGAATAAAGCCTGTACCTATTGTCAATTTTCCACCCGATGCGATCGCACTCAAGCCAGCGAACCCGAAAGCGATGTATTGCCCAACCTCGCCAGTATAAAAGAAGTAGCATTGTGAGGGACATGGGGCATGGGGCATGGGGCATGGGGCATGGGGGACAAGGAGGACAAGGGGGACAAGGAGGACAAATAACAACTGACAAATGACAAATGACAAATGACAAATGACCAATGACAAATGACAAATGACCAATAACTATTATGACCAACATTGACGATCAAGACGCCGTTTATGTGCGTGAATTAGGAATTGATGATATAGCTGATGTTTACCATTTAGGTGAAGAATTATTTACCAGCGATTTATATCCTTATTTATATAGAACTTGGGATGAATGGGAAGTTATTGGACTTTACAATACAGATCCCGAATATTGCTTGGTGGCGGAAATCGATGGTGAATTAGCTGGATTTATTTTAGGAACTATTATTACCAAAGCTTCTTGGACTTATGGATATATTCTCTGGCTAGGAGTGAATCCCCAGTTTCAACGCAAGGGAGTTGCAGATAAGTTAGTGGATAAAGTTGTCGCCCGAATGATTGAAGATGGCGCGCGGTTTATGTTGGTAGATACAGATCCGACTAACACGCCAGCAGTTAAGTTTTTTAACCGCAAAGGCTTTGGTAATATCCGTCAGCATATTTTCTTGTCGATGAATCTCAGTAAGCACCCACATTATGGCAGACTGATAGATTATGAACATCAAAAAGCTGAAAGAGCAGGTTACAGGCGATCGCGTCCGGCAGCAATTCGTAGCCGCAAACCTGAAGGATTTTCTAATGAAGTAGTCCTCAATCCCCTAGTTAATGAACCGCAGATGGATTTAATTATTAATGATGAATAGTCAGTTGTCAGTTGTCAGTTGTCAGTTGTTCAAAAGACAACTGCATACACTTTGACCAGTCAGCAGTCAACAGTCAACAGTCAACAAAATTTTTGAATTTTAATCATGCAGTGGACTTTAGCCGCAACTGAACAACCGCCAGAGTGGTTTATCCAAGCTGTGAAAAAGTATACTCCGGCATCAAGTGGATTGTATGCAGCACAATTATTATGGCAACGGGGGATAAAAGATAAATCGCAATTAGAAGGGTTTGTTAACTATAAAGCTTATCAACCAGCTAGCCCCTTTGAATTTGGGGAAGAAATGCATTTGGCTGTTTCTCGGTTGAAATTAGCCCGGAATGCTGGGGAAAAAGTGGCAATTTGGGGTGATTTTGACGCTGATGGAATTACCTCTACTTCCGTGCTGTGGGATGGTTTAGGACAATTTTTCGCCCAAAATTCCCAGTTAAGTTACTACATTCCTAATCGCCTCAAGGAATCCCACGGACTCAATAATGCGGGTATTGATAATTTAGAACAACAAGGTTGTACTTTAATTGTTACTTGCGATACTGGCAGTACGAATATTGATGAAATTATTTATGCCAGAAAGCTAGGTATTGATGTCATCGTTACCGATCATCACACTTTACCAGCAGAACGCCCGCCAGTTATCGCCATTATTAACCCCCGCAATTTACCCCCGGAACATTCCCTGTATAATCTTTCTGGGGTAGCGGTAGCTTACAAGCTGGTAGAAGCACTGTATCAAACTTTGCCTGATGTCCCACAACAGCCTTTAGAAGATTTATTAGATTTAGTAGCGGTAGGGTTAATTGCTGATTTAGTACAGTTAAGCGGCGATTGTCGCTATTTAGCCCAATTGGGAATTCAACGTTTACAGGAAGATTTTAAACAACCGCCCACAGCTAGACGACGCCCAGGTGTGGGGAGATTATTAGAATTGTGTCAGAAAAGTGGCGATCGCCCTACAGATATTTCCTTTGGTTTGGGGCCGCGAATTAACGCCGTTAGTCGGATACAAGGCGACGCGAGATTTTGCGTGGAATTACTCACAAACCGCGATATCAAACGATGTAGCGAACTCGCAGAAGACACAGAATTAGCCAACGCCCGCCGTAAGTCTTTACAGAAAGATGTGCAAAATCAAGTAGCACAAAAGCTGAATCAATTAGATTTATCTACCACAAGTGCGATCGTTTTAGCAGATGCTCAATGGCCTGTAGGCGTCCTCGGTTTAGTTGCGGGACAAGTAGCACAGGAAACAGGTAAACCCACTATTTTATTAAGTACAGAAGTCCCCCCAGAAGATGAAACAGCAACTATCCCCCAGCCTCTCGCCCGTGGTTCCGCCCGTTCCATCAATTCTGTAGATTTGTACCAACTAGTCAAAGACCAAGCACATTTATTACATCGGTTTGGCGGACATCCCTTTGCGGCTGGGTTAAGTATGGTAGTGGAGAATATTCCGTTATTTTCCCAAGCGATTAACCAAAGGTTACGTCAATCATTAGGCGGTAAAACTCTCACGGCGACAATTCAAGCAGATATCACCGTCACCGTTGCAGATTTAGGCAAAGATTTATTTTTGGAATTGAAAATATTAGAACCTTGTGGAATGGGTAACCCTGTTCCCAAGCTATTAATTAAAAATTGCTGGTTTGAAAATGCTTGGCATCGCAATCAACAAGATGCGCAAGGGAAAAAAGTACAATATATCAAAACCGAGTTTGATATCCGGGATGATTCCACTAGAAACGCCTTTGCAGGGATTTGGTGGGGACATTACAAAGACGAATTACCCATAGGTAGGTGTGATTGTATAGCCGAGTTGGACTATAACACCTTTAAGAAACGCTATGAAATTCGGTTAATTGCTGTGCGTCCGAGTGTTGACTCTGTATTTACCACTCATAACTCAGATTTAATATTAGACTGGCGCAATCAAGAAAAATCAGAATTGAGTAATCAGCAACTAACTGTAGTTGTAGCAGAATGTCCGACAAGCTGGGATGATTTACGCGCTTGGTGGAAGCGATCGCTCTACAATAATCAACAATTAGCGATCGCCTGGAGTAAACCCAATCAACAATTACCTCACGAAATTTGGCTGACTTTGGTGGGAATTGCTAAATATCTCAGTCGCACTAATCAACTAGTTACTCGTGTGCAACTTTTACAAAAATTAGGTATTGGCGACCATACTTTATTATTGGGACTTAAGGCTTTAAAATATTTAGGGTTTACAGTGCAGCGTCAAGACCGTTATTTACACATCAGTCAAGCAGATAAAATTACGGCGAATGGGGGAACCCCACCCGCACAGGTTGATGCGGCGATTGCTAGATTTTTAGCAGCTGTGCGCGAGGAACAATTTCAACGAGCGTATTTTGCAGAAGTACCCCTATCTACCATTGTGACAATGGTTAATAGTCAGTAGTGCTGGTAATAAATATAAAATTTAATTGATTGAACCGCCAAGACGCCAAGGACGCCAAGATAGTTAAGATTAGCAGAGTGTGTCTAAGTTTTCTTAATCTCTTATCTCTGTGTTCTCTGCGTCTCTGTGGTTCAATTAAATCCTTTTTAACCGCAGAGAACGCAGAGGCGCAGAGGAAAAAGCAATTTAACGCGGATAAAGCAAAATGGAGCGCGATCGCCCTCTAAATTGTCGATAATTTGGTTGATAATCAGGACGTTGATCGAATACAGGATTTCTCAACGGCTGGTTACGAAACATCGGATGCACCATATTCGGATAGGTGACACTAGGGTTAATAATGGTTTGCGGGTAGGGAGGATAGGAATAATTGGTAGTTCTACGATAGTTATCGTCACCGCGACGGCGATAATAATTACCTCTGTTACCAGGATGCTTATTTACCCGATTTATAGGTATAGGAGTTGCTATCGAATTACCGTAATCATACGAACTTACCCCTGGTTGTGTATCCCCATAAATAATAATTACCGATTGGGCAGAAGCTGGAGCAATTGCAGCACCCAACAATGCTAGCGTTGCACCTGCGCCTAACCAAGTCTTTTGCCAATTCTTGCTATTATGCATATTTTTATACCCCAAAAATTTGATAAACAAGAATTTTTAATTACACTTTTAACTACACTTACTGGAAAAAATTCCTTTACCAGCATTTTTGACATAATTCTTGAAACTGACGGGAAACTTTATCCTCTTGTAGCGCCCCGTAAAATCTTTTATATTTCCCACGCTCACAAATTCCATCCCCTCATGGGTAGAGTTTTTTATACCCATGCCCAATGCCCCATGCCCAATTTCCCAAAAATTCCTCGCATTGGCACAATAAATTAAGGCAGTAATGATTTGTGTGTAGAACGTGAATACTGAAAGTTTAGAAATTGCTAAATCTCACTACCAAGTTGGAAGAGTTGCTTTTGAAAACGGGCAATATCGAGAAGCTGTAGAGAATCTAGAGAAAGCTAGCGCCCTTGTATCTCGCAATACTAAGCTTGGGGGTGAGGTGGATATCTGGCTAGTAACAGCCTATGAAGCGGCTGGGAGAGGTGAAGATGCGATCGCACTTTGCGAAAAACTCAAGCGTCATCCCTACTTAGAAATTAACAAACAAGCTCGGCATTTACTTTACATTTTAAAAGCACCAAAGCTGAAAAGACCGAGTGAGTGGATGACGGAAATTCCTGACTTGGGTAAATTACCAGATAATGACACCCAAACTCGTGTCACTCTCAAACCTCGCTCAACTTCTAATACTAATAAAAAATCTCCAGAACCGGAATTTGTCGATCTCAGTCAGGTCAATACAAAGGATAATCGCTTTATCTGGTTAGGGTTAATTGTGATCGGATTCATCCTTTCTTACCTGGTTTGGTTGAGTTTTTAAGAAAAACTTTCTTTACATCAACCCTACCAAGGGTTACAAGTAAAGATTGGTTAAATATTCGCGCTTTTCGGAGATTTATAGTCATGAATTGGTTGTATTTAGGAAAGATTTTGGCACGGTTAATTAGACCATTAAGTTTTGTATTAAAAAAGCAAGAATTGTTTACAAAAACTGCTAGTTACAAGTCGAATAACCGTAACTTTCCTACGCCACGCAACAGTCGCAACGGCAAAATTCCCAAACCGATTTTATGGTTTGTCTTGTTAACATCTTTGCTGTTAACTGGTTGCGTAAAATATGACGTAGGTGTAAATTTTGACCACTCCAATCATGGCGAATTTGTGCAGCACATTAAACTAGGGGAAAGACTGACTAGTTTTAGCGGCGACTATGTATATGAATGGTTAAATAGCATAGAACGTCGGGCGCGGAAATTAGAAGGAAAAAGCAATAGGATTTCTCAAGAAGAAATTGTTGTGTCAATTCCCTTTAATAACGGGCAAGAATTACAAGAAAAGTTCAACGATTTTTTTAATTCCCACGTTAATCAAAAAGCTGAACCTGTTGAAAATGAAGCGAATTCCGAATTACCAAAAATCGAATCTAATTTGCTCATAGAACAAAACAACTTTTTACTATTAGTGAGGAATCGCTTAATTTATGATTTGGATTTGCGATCGCTCTCGTTAATCGCTAGCAATGGTAATGTTTTATCAAATACGGGTTCAATTCTCGATTTGGATTTTAGCTTAAAAACTCCCTTCGGAGCCAAAAATTTAGCGATCGCGGAAAACGCCATTGAGCCAGAAAAAATCAACAACCAACTCGTCTGGAAGCTAAAAACCGGGGAATTAAACCACATAGAAGTATTATTCTGGCTTCCTAGTCCGATAGGTATTGGTGCATTGCTCATAGCTTTGTTTGTTTGGGGTGGCTTATATCTCAGATATACATTTATGCCAGATCCCAGACTGCAATTAGCAGCAAAAGCTACTGTTACAGAATAGTTGAGTTTAGCTGTCAATGGTCAATAGTCAATAGTCAATGGTCAATGGTTAATTGTTAATGGTCAATGCTCAACTAACTATATCTTGGACTCTTGACTGTTGACTCTTGACTGTTGACTCTTAAATTAGATTAAAAAAGGTGAGACAGCTTCGAGAACTTCTGCGGGGTATTCTTCATGGAGTCCCAAGGAACCTGGGAGAACAACGCTGCGCACTCCGGGTAAAGCCGCGATCGCTTCCATTTCGGCTTTGGATTTCGGCGGACTCGATTCTGCAATGACAATCATGAGTGGTACAGATAGCGATTGTACTAATGCCAGAAAATCAGATTGACTGTGTACCGCATCAATATTACCAGTGACAAAAGCCGCAGAAGCAAATCGCGCTCCTGATTTTTGGGTAGTTTGCCATTTCTTGTCCATAAAACTGGGTGTTAACCTAGCCGCATCAACAAACACATGGCGACGGTACATCCAATTTAGGAAAGATGGTAGGGTATTGAGTTTGTAGAGAATTTGACCCACAATAGGCGATCGCACTAATCCTCTTACCATACCCGCAATTTGTGAACTTGCGCCCATTGTCGGTAAAGGCCCCCGCCAAGTGGGAGCCGCTAACACAATTTTGTGAAAACTAGCAGGCTGTTTAACAGCTAATTGCAAAACGTAACTAGCAGCATGACCGGCTGCTATGACGTTAATTGCTGTATTAAACATCGAATTAACAAAATCTGCTAAAAATTGCTGATATATCTCAGGACGGTAATCTAAACTCAGTCGCGAAGATTCGCCAAAACCAGGCCAATCTACAGCGACGACTTGGAAATGCGGCGCTAGTAACCTCGCCAGTTCACCCATTTCTTCACGGGTGGACACGCTGCTAAAAGCAGGGAGTAGCAATAAGGGAGAACCATGACCAAGGGTTTCGTACACTACCTTTAATGGTTGATTTTCCCAATTCCAGACAAATTCTTTAACTACTCCACCAAAGCCAACAGCGCTATCAGTCGATAATAAATTGGTAGACATGAGTTTTTACTCGGCACTCACTACTACTGTTCTAATTTACATTCCAACGCTTTTTTCTGCATAGTTTTAAAAATGTTATAAAAACCGTTAGCGCGGGAAGGTGTCAGACTAACATTTAAACCAGTGGCTTGGATAAAATCTGGTGCGAGTTGAACAATTTCTGTAGGCGATGAACCATTTAAACCTTCAATTAACAGCGCTACCAATCCCTTAGTTAACTGAGAATCGGAATCGCCTTGAAATTTCACCTTTCCATCATCCAAGCTTGCGGTGACATACACCTGAGAAACGCAACCAGGGACTTTATTTTCGGGTATCTTGTCAGCTTCTGGGAATTCTGGGAGTTTTTGCGCGTACCAAATCAATTGTTCATAGCGCCGCTTCGGATCGGTAGCACGTTGAAAGCGCTGAACAATTTTTGCTAGAGCAGGTGGTAAAGAGTCTGTAGAAGAAGACATAACAGGACTGGCAAATAAATCGGTCTTCCCTTGAGTGTAATTTATCTAGAGTGCGATCGCGTTTATCGTGAGCATTTCCCCCAACTTGCGTACTCATTCATTTGAGAGTCGGGATTAAAAAATTGCTATTTTCATCAAAAAGTTAGGTACTGGTGTAAAGTATCACTTAGTTTAGAATATTTAGTTTGTTAGCCGAATCTAGACCAGTCATAAACTATAAGGTTAAACAAAACATACTAAATATTGAAACATTGGCATCAGTGTTGAATACTGAACCATCAAAATAGTGGAAATAAATACCAGACAACATCAATGACAGACAAAGAAAAGAAAGCTTGTGTACCCATTCCTGTAAACTGGAATTTTTTTAATCCTCATTGCAATCTACCATATGGATTAGAAATAGACCATATTTATCAAGCCATGAACGAATTTATTGATTTTCTGGGTTTTATTAATGGTCAACTTCAAACTAAAAATATGTCGCGTTTGGAAAGCTTTCTCATGCCTGCCAATTTTAGCAGTATTGTAGGCGAGTTTATGAATATGAGTATTCCCAAATACTGCCTTAACTTGGTGAAGAATCAATATCATAACGGTCATCCAGATTTAATTCCTATAAATACCTTTGTTGATAATGCAGTGCAATACTCGAATCAAGGTATAGAAGTTAAAGGTTCTAGACATCTCAATGGTTGGCAAGGACATAATCCTGAAGCTGTCTGGTTGATGGTTTTCTGTTTTGATAGCAATACATCTAGCGATAGCATCAAAAATGTAGAGCCTAAGCCTTTTGTTTTTAGAGCCGTATATGCAGCTAAACTAGAAGAAGATGATTGGAATTTTTCTGGTCGTTCTTCAACTAGTCGCCGTACAATTACAGCAACTGTTAATAAAAAGGGTTTCAGTAAGATGAAAAGCAACTGGATATATGAAGATGCATCAAAGTTGTAAATAAGTTTGATATTCTTCTGTTTGTATACTTGCTAATTTAGGAATAGCTATTTTACTCTTTTCAAAGTAATCTTGATATCTTTCAATTCCAATTCCTCGATATCTAACTGCTTCTGCTGCTGCAATTGTAGAACCAGAACCCATGAAAGGATCTACAATAATACCCTTACCTAATGGAAGAGATGCATAGACAATTTTTCTCAGAAAAGATTGCGGTTTCAGACTAGGATGATCGACAATATCACGTTCTCTTTGAGGAGTACGTTCGCTAGGAATTACATCCTCAAAAGGATTACCGTCAGGTTTTCTTCTTAAACCACCAGTACCAAATTCTTTGAGACAATCGCTCACTTTCATTCCCTTTAAAAGGGGTTTACGAAAGATTCCCCAAGGTTCAAAACATCCACGAGGCATTGAACAAACATCATCAAATTCATCTTCAGCATTTTTTGGTCTATCTCCTCCACGCAATGTTCTGACTAACCGGATTACTGTTCCCCTATATTCAAGTCCACCATCTACTAATGCTTGAAAAACTAACTGAGAAAGGAATGAATTAGATGCAATAAATAAATGACCACCAGGGCATAGAGGTGAAATAACTACTTTCGTCCATTCTAAAAAGAAACGATATAAGTTAGCTCTCTCTTTATCATTAAGTGCAGTAAACCTCGGTAAAGGAGAGCGGATATTTCCATCAAATGATGGTGGTATTCTCCAAATTCCTCCCTTACCATTTTCTTTTTTCTTTAGTTGATCGAAGTCATATTCTTTAACTCCATAGGGAGGATCGGTAACAATAGCGTGAATGCTGCATTCAGGCATTAAACTTAGCCATTCAAAACAGTCTGCGTGTATTGCCCAAGATTGACCATACTCATATACAGAATAGTTGAGTATTAATTGTGTAGGCTGATTTAGCACAGAGTTTATAAAAATTATTAATGTATTTATGATGACTAAAATTAGCATAATTATGCTAATAGTTCAATATTGAAAATATCTACAATAATTGATTAAGAGCTAATAAGAAATAATTTATCCCATCTCGGAAAAACTAGAGAAGTCATACTTGATTTTTTAAATACATGTAGTGTGAGTATTTCTTACCGTAACCCACCCTACAGATACTTCTCCACATTGGTTACAAGACAAGCTAAAGTACAGACAACAGACTTAAAATTAGGCACAAAAGGAGCGCGTAACCGATGGGGAAGGGGAGATTAGAAGCGTTCAGTGATGGCGTATTGGCGATCATCATCACGATTATGGTGCTAGAACTCAAGGTACCGCATGGTGCTGATTTAGCCGCGCTGCGTCCGTTGATTCCGGTATTTTTGAGTTATTTGCTGAGTTTTATTTATATTGGCATTTACTGGAATAATCACCATCATTTATGGCAAGCTGTCAGACATGTGAATGGTAGAATTCTTTGGGCTAATCTGCATTTGCTGTTTTGGTTGTCGCTAGTTCCCTTTGTGACTGGCTGGATGGGTGAAAACCATGTTTCTGCTTGGCCGATCGCTCTTTATGGTACGGTGTTGTTTTTTGCTGCGATCGCTTATTACATTCTCACAGTAGCGTTAATCAATCATCACGGTAAAGATTCTACTTTAGCGATCGCTATCGGTCGAGACTTGAAAGGTAAAATCTCACTGGTATTTTATGCGATCGCTATTCCCCTATCTTTTGTTAATTCCTGGATAGCCTTTGCATTCTACGTTCTCGTGGCGATTATGTGGCTCATCCCCGATCGCCGCATTGAAAAGACTCTGATGTCCTAGAGTATAGCCGATACTCTGGCGCAGAATTCCTCAAGGCTTCTGGAAAGGGGGGATATACACAAAAACACCACAGCAATGCAACTGTAAAAGTTAAGTATTTAGAATAATCGTTAAATATTGCTGCAAAAGTAGTGTGATTTCTTGAAATTGGTTGGCAAATATTCAGATCATATTGCTAAACGATCAACAAGTTTTAGGAGCGAAACAGTTGCTTACTTCAACCTTATTAGCTGCTTCCACTGTGCCCACAACCCTACAATGGAGTCCAACCGTTGGGATTATCATGATTATCGCGAATATTATTGCGATCGCTTTTGGCAAATCTACCATCAAGTATCCCAGCGTCGGCCCTGCTTTGCCCTCACCTAATTTATTTGGTGGCTTCGGCGCACCTGCATTACTTGCTACCGCCGCTTTCGGTCATATTTTAGGCGCAGGTATCATCTTAGGGCTGCATAACCTCGGCAGAATCTAGGTTGTTAGCTGATTTCACTACTCTTTTGTCTATAACCATTAAATTAAGCTAGAGATTCTTTATCTCTGGCTTTTTTGCGTTCAATACCAAGTTACCAACAATTGTCTTAATTAACTTTTTTAACCAGCAATTGTATTATCAAAGACACCAAAGTATAGTTTGACTGACTAACTAGACTCTCAGCAAAAATCTTTCTTTCAGTCAACAGTCAACAGTCAACAGTCAACAGTCACTAAACAGGCATAGGTGCTAAACCGTGTAACTGACGTACAGCATTAATACAAATTGGGCAATCACAACCAAATAACTTGATGGCTTCATCACTTTCAGCATCGGTGAATTCTAGTTCTGCTGGTTGATTGGGTGATTGCACTTGCGCTACTGTCATCTGCTGCTTGGCGGGAGGAACAGTATTATCAACTTGTATACATACCTGTTTAGCCTCTGCTGAGTGGGGGGAACGTACACAAGATAGGTGAGTACCAGCTGGAGTAACTGTTTGACTAGCATGTGCTGGTTTGGTCATCATGACCATAGATAGCATAGAAGTAAACAGCGCTGGGGTAGAAAGCAAAGACAGGACAAATCTTTTGTTCATGTATTCTCCAATTTTGGTCAATTTAAAGATGCGACTTATGTTTTCACATCATCGGCAATCGATCAGTCCATCTTATACAAATTCTCATCAAATGGCTTGAGATGAGATGACCAAAATTGTACAGGCATTTGCGCTTGTATTTTACACTACTTGCTTGGGCTGAGATTTTGCTAATTCACTAGGAGCAAATGCGCCATGTTCTGTAATGATGGCTGTAATTAATTCTGCTGGTGTAACATCAAAAGCGGGATTATAAAATTCCACCCCTTGCGGCGTGAGTCTGGTATCGCCTACTTGATAAATTTCTTGCGGATTGCGTTCTTCAATGGGGATTTGGCTACCATCGGTTAAGGCAAAATCAACGGTAGATAAAGGCGCAGCGACAAAAAAAGGAATATTATGTGCCTTAGCTGCGATCGCAACGCTATATGTACCTATCTTATTCGCAGTATCGCCATTAGCAGCAATTCTATCTGCACCCACAACCACAGCATGAATTAAACCTTGTTTCATGCAATGGGCTGCCATATTATCAGTTATTACAGTCACAGGAATACCTTCTTGCACGCATTCCCAAGCCGTGAGTTTTGCACCTTGTAACCGGGGACGGGTTTCATCAGCAAACACCCGCGCTAATCTTCCTTCTCGCCATGCAGAACGCACCACACCTAAAGCTGTACCATAACCAGCAGTAGCTAATGCACCAGCGTTACAATGAGTCAAAATTGTTAGCTTTTCGGGGGTTTTGGGTAAAACTGCTAAACCATTGTCACCAATCGCCTGACAAGTTTGTAAATCTTCAGCGTGGATAGTTTGGGCAGTTTCTAACAGCGTTTGTTTCAGTTCTGCAACTGTGCCGATACTTTCATAGGCTGTTCTCATCATCCGACTAATTGCCCAAAATAAATTTACCGCCGTCGGACGAGTAGAACGCAACAATTGAGCGACTTTTTCTAGACGCTGTAAAAACTCATTGCGGTTATCGGTTTCAATTTCCCTAGCACCAAGATAAATACCATAGGCTGCGGCGACACCAATTGCTGGCGCACCTCTAACAATCATCGTTGTGATTGCTAACGCCATATCTTCACTGCGGTGAATTTCTACAAATGTATACTCATTAGGTAAGCGAGTTTGGTCAATCAGCGATACTGAATCGTCGTGCCAAATAATTGGATAAACTTGGTTAGGAGTAGGAGTCATAGAAATTGGGAATTATTGCAATTAGCCATCAATTATAAATGTTTGCAACACATCAATACATTTTAGAGATGTTTTAGAGGGTTTTAGACGCCGTAAAAATAGTCAGCTTAGTACACAATTTCATTAATTCATAGCGAATTGGCTTAGGAAATACTCTGCGAAACTTTGCGCTAACCTCCGCGTTCCTTTGCGTTGAAAAAGTCATGAACTTATGCAAAGCGGTAATTAGTCCTAATTATTTATACTGACTGTATGCTTTACCCTGATAAATGTGCGTTCATTTGGGGAAACAATTATGAAATCAGCGCCGCAATTGCTAACAGATCCATTTTTGCAGCTACCAACAGAAAACTCGGTGCGGGTGGTTTGGTTTACAGAGTTTGCAGGTAGTCAACATACAGTTAATTATGGGGAAAATTTAGCCAAGACGGCAAGGGCAAGTACAATTAAACTCAGTCGCACTAGAGAAGATCAGCGATCCCTACGGGGGGCTACGCCTACGCGTGTAGGTAATCAAACTGCAAATAGCCAAGTTTATCAGCAAACTGTGAACCGTGATATTTGGCGACATGAAGCGGAAATAACCGGATTAATTGCTGATGTGCGGGTAAATTATCGCGTAACTAGCTGGCGAGAAGATGGAGAAAGTGTCAGCAGCGATGTGTTTACTCTTGCGCCTAAGCCTAAACCGGGGACACCTTTAAAGATTTTACTCACCTCAGACCATCAACTCAAACCGATGACAGCAGCCAATCTGCAAAAGGTAGTGGAAACTGTAGGAAGAGTAGACGCAGTTTGGTTTGCTGGGGATTTAGTGAATATTAGCGATCGCGCTTCTGAATGGTTTGATGATAATCGGGGTGGTGCGTTTTTTCCCGGTTTGCAAGGACGCGCTCACTATACAATGACTCACAACGGTGTTAGCACAACCTATAATGGCGGACAAATTATTCAACATGCACCATTATTTTCTTGTATTGGTAATCATGAAGTCATGGGAAGATTTCAAAGACTACCAAGTTTAGACGATGAATTTAATGATACGCTTCCCCGTGAAGTTGCACAAAAATTATCTAGTGGTAAATCTTTAAAAGATAATTCTTATAATACCGATACTTACGAAGAAATTTTCACACTACCAACCAGTAAAACAGGCGGAAAGCGATATTATGCTGTTACCTTTGGTGATGTGCATTTAGTAGTTTTGTACATTACAAATATGTGGCGCACTCCTCAATTAGATTCACCATACAGAGGTAGATATCAGGAAACGGTGACAGATTTAAATAATCCTGAAAATTGGGGTTATGGACAGTTAATTTATGAGCCAATAGCTAAAGGTAGTCAGCAATATAATTGGCTAGCAGCAGAACTTAATAGCGATGAATTTAAACAAGCGAAATATAAAGTAGTCATGTTTCATCATCCACCCCATACTTTAGGTGATAACATTGTCCCTGCTTACACCGATCCAGTGCAGATAATTGAACGAGATGATATTGGTAATATTAAAGCAGTCCGTTACGAATATCCCAAAAATAATGATTATATTATCCGCGATGTTATTCCTTTATTAGAATCTGCCAATGTACAATTTGTTTTATATGGGCATTCTCACCTATGGAATCGCTTCCTTAGTTCTAAAGGAATGCATTTTTTAGAAACCTCAAATGTTGGTAACTCTTACGGTGCAGCTTGGGGTGATAGAAAGCGAGAAGTGCCTGATGGTTATCAAGAAGAATATGTTAAATTAGGCAATCCTAATGGTTTAGAACCAATAGTACCAACTATTGCCCCATTGTTAGGTGAAGATGGCAAACCGATGCCATATATTGCGAGTAATGACATCACAGTTTTTAGTATTTTTGATACGACAACAGGTATAGTTAGCAGTTATCGATTTGATACGCGCAAACCAGATTCGGAAGTAATTAAGTTTGATGAATTTCAGTTGCAATAATTTATTTAGCTGCTTATGACTAAATTTTTAACAATCGGCTAATTATACCAATTTGAAAACAGAATGCCACAAATTGTAGGGGCATGGCAATGCCATGCCCTCTAGAGTATATTAATGTGTCTGGCGTTCCGTTGTCATATAGCGCCGTCTACAACATAACATTGAAATCAACACAATGGCGGGGAAACCCCGCCCCTACAAAAATTTTAATTACGTATCGAAATGCGGATTGGAATGAGCATTTATATACAAATAATGTTATTAATGCTCGCTGCGTAAATCATCAACCACATCTCTACTAGCAGCTATTTCTACATAGTGCTTCGCTTGTTCTATATTAGCTTTGGCTCTATTACGCCAACTTCTAGAAGCATTAGTATCTTCTTGTTCAGATATATCTTTTTCTGCACTACGTAACAGTTTATAAATAGCACGGAATTTATCTAAATGTTTTACAGAAGTATCAACATTTGGATTATCTTGTAAGTCTTTTTTATCTAAGACTGCGGCTTTATCAATCTCTTGGATAGCGAGATGAACTTGCTGATAGGCTAATTTTGTTTCTTGTTCTACATTCGTTTCATCACGTTGCTGTAACAGTAATTCAGCTTTGCGCAAATCGCTACGTGCATGGAGATAAGCAGGATGTTGAACAGGTGTAACGGCTCCAGCACTACCATAATTTAAAGAAGCTGCTACTAATCCTGCTACAAGGCTAACCAAACTAAGTTTACGAATAGTCATAATTTTGCACCAAATTACAAATGTGAATTTGATGATTGCTTAGACTGATGGCTGGCTAAAAAAGTTGTGTACAATATATGTCAATGCTATGTATTTTTACTGTTAAAAAATTGGTTTTTCAGTCATAGGGGAGAAAACCTAAATCTCTATATTTATTATCTCTCCCCTATAGGATTAGAGTACGCGCAGCAAGCTAGGAATGCTATCTATTGCTTCCAAGTTATGTATCTCTGTTAAAGCTTGGCGAAAATCACCTTCTTTAACATCATGGGTAACAACAACAATCTCTGCTAAGTCGCCTTGAAAACCAGTTTGCACTACTGATTCTAAGCTGACACCATAATTACCAAAGCAAGTACCTAGTTTACCAATTACCCCCGATTGATCCTTGGTGAGGAAGCGGGTATAAAAACGAGTCACTAGTTCGGATATGGGTGCTATTTGACAGTAGTCTTGATGTCTGCAAGCTAACAAAGGATTGGGTTTTGTCTCGCTGGCTGTTTGGGTTTTGAGTGTGGCGGTTAAATTTAAAATATCAGATGATACCGCACTCGCAGTTGCACCCGCACCCGCACCAGGGCCAAAAAACATGACTTGTCCGATTGGTTCACCTTCTACAAGTATGGCATTATACACGCCGTTGATACTAGCTAAGGGGTGCGCTTTGGGTAAAAGGGTGGGATGAACTCTCACAGATAGCTTTGAGGTATCCTGTCCGTGAAGTTTCGCGATCGCTAATAATTTAATCACAAAGCCTAATTTTTCAGCATAGGCGATATCTGTTTTGCTAACTTGGCGAATTCCTTCACAATAGACATCTTGGAGGTGAATCCGTCCCCCAAAGGCTAGGGAAGCTAAAATGGCAATTTTATCACCAGCATCTAACCCATCGACATCAGCAGTCGGATCGGCTTCAGCATAGCCCAATTTTTGAGCATCAGCTAACACATCCTCAAAATTGCTACCTTCTTGTTGCATCCGCGTGAGGATATAGTTAGTAGTACCGTTAACAATACCTGTAACTGTGTGGATGCGGTTGACGCTTAAAGACTGCTTTAGGGGTTGAATTACCGGAATACCACCACCAACTGCGGCTTCTAGCATCACATAAACGCCAGCTTCATTAGCCGTTGTGAAGATTTCATTCCCAAAACGCGCGATCGCAGCTTTGTTAGCGGTGACGACATGCTTACCGTTTTTCAGCGCTTGCAGAATCAGCGATCGCGCTGGTTCCAATCCCCCCATCACCTCAACTACTATATCTACAGCCGGATCGTTAACAATTGATTCTAAATCTGTAGTAATTATATCTGCTGGTAGTTCAACCGCTCGTGGTTTATCAAGCGATCGCACTCCTACCCGATATATTTCTAGTTCTTCTAATAACGGGTGACGCCCAGCCGCATCCTGTAACAACTGTACAGTACCCGCCCCTACAGTACCTAATCCCAGTATTCCTAACTTAACACCCACAATTTTTGTACCAAATTTGTACCAAAATTTAATTTTAAATCCTCAGTGCTGAGTAATAGTTTCTCACAACTTTTAGCCCACAAACTCCACCAACCATCCGGGTGTTGTATCCCGCAGAGCTAGGACAGGTAGTTTAAATCTATTTTACTTCTTATTGCCCGTCGCAAAAACTGCGATCGCTGTCATCATTTAGCCAAACATCATACATTACCTTACTTTCAGAAATTTTTAATATTATGTAAAAATTCATACATAACATCTAATTTTTGGCAATTTATGCCTAGAGATAGATGTAACAATAATTATTCGTTTTTCGGGAAAAATTGCCAAGGAACCATTAAGTTTAGATAAATTGTCGGGAAAAATTAATTTTTTAATTTGTTTAGCCTTGACATTCTTAAGCGTTAGCGACTAAAACAAAACAGTGCGTGAATACACAGATTTATAGCTAGTCAGTTCCATGATCTAGTTGACAGCTATTGATCAAACTTTGCTATTCCAATACTTGCGAGTGCTAGCATCTACAACTAGCAAATATCACAGTGACTATTAGCTGTTGATGTTGCTATTTTTACACCATTCAGGAACTTTTAAGTAAAAAATATTCCATTGCTATTTTTTACAGTTAACAGTTAACAGTTAACAGTCAACAGTTAACAGCTATATCTTCATGGCAAATTGCTATTGCCAGATTACAGCATATATATCTGCTTTGGTGCTTAAATTTTATGATCCAAAATTCTCTACACAATTTTGAAAATCAGTTTTTCACAACCGAACAATACCAAAATTTATTGAAAAAACTCCCAGAGAATTTAGAACCCAATTATCGTCGGCGACTAGAAATTATGTTGCTGGCAGATATGGGAAAATCACAAACTGAAATTTGCCAAATTTTAGGTTGTTCTCAAGAAATGGCACGTTATTGGATTGCGATTGCCAAAGCTGGTTTAATTGCAGAATGGGAGCAACGCCCCATAGGTAGACCAAAAATTGTCAGTCAACAATATAGAGAACGATTAAAAGAATTAATTAGTCATAGTCCTCGGAAATATGGCTATGCTTTTAGTAATTGGACATCTCAATGGTTAAGTAAACATTTAGCGACAGAATTCGGCATTGAAATTAGTAATCGGCATATTAATAGATTACTCAAGGAAATGGGTTTATGTACACAAAAACGCCGTGTAGATAAAAAACAAAATCTGCCGGATAAAAAAGCTAATGTCGTGAGAATTTGTGACTTGCAATCTACCAGTTCTGCTCACTTTTACGAGCAATTTAATCTAATTCAAGTTAATAATTAAACTTGGGATCAAGGAGAGGTAATGTTATCAAAGTTTTCCCAAGCACAACTAAGTCAATTTTTAACTGCTATCTTCAATGAGAAGCTGACTGATAGGGAATTGGAGAATTGTTGGAGAAATATAGAAATTATTGAACCAGCAGTAGCAAAACTATTTTGGCAATCAACAGCTGCACCTGCGGGAATTTATTTAGTAATTACAGGTAAAATCAGATTGCTAGATAGTTCTGGTAATTTAATTTCTACCCTAACAGCAGGGTCATCATTTGGAGAAATGACCTTGTTTCCCGATGCAGAATTTAGCTATTATGCAGCGAGAGCTTCGACGAATTTACAACTGTGTTACCTTAGCCAAGATGTATTGCAGACTTTGATGGCTCGATATCCCAAAATCTGCGATCGCCTTTTACTACGTGCAGAACGTTGGGATTTGCTAATGTTGTATCGTCAGCAACAACCACAGGCAACCGTGGAAGGGATTCATCAAGCCTTGGCTTTGTTTGAAAGAGTAGCTATACAGGACTTTTCTCAGATATATCTCAATTCCGAGATTAAGTTAGTTTTGCTACATCAAGGTAAATTGCGACATGCTGATGGTAATTGTTTAATACCCGGTAAAATTTACCCTGCGCCAAAACAGGGTAATTGGCAAGCAATCCAACCGACAATTATCTATCAATTGCGGACTGCTGATTGGCAAACAGCACAGCAATTTTGGCCGCAATTGGCAGAATTTAGCAATTCTGTACCAGATAAAGACGATCGCCAATCGCCAATTCCTAATGTAATACCTTTTCCGGCGATCGCAACGCCAAAAAAGCCACAAGCACGGGTTTATTTTCCCTCACCGCAAGTCAAAGCCAAGCATTTATGGTTACAGCTAACTAAGCGCTATCCTTTTTTTGAACAACAAAGCGCCACTGATTGTGGTGTAGCTTGTTTAGTGATGATTGGGCGTTATTGGGGTAAAAGCTTTAGTATTAATCGATTGCGAGATTTAGCCAACGTCAATCGCATCGGTGTTTCCCTGCGGGGTTTAGCTACTGCTAGTGAAAGTATTGGTTTTGCTAGTCGTCCAGTCAAAGCCAGCTTAGATAAATTAGCACAACAACCCCTACCCGCGATCGCTCATTGGGAAGGCAATCATTATATCGTCGTTTATGAGATTAGCAAAAAACAGGTAATTGTTGGCGATCCGGCGATCGGACAACGTACCCTCACCCATCATCAATTTCAAGCTGGGTGGACTGGTTACGCTTTAATATTACAACCTACCCCCCTGTTAAAAGAAAGCGAAGAAGCTAATACCCCATTTTGGCAATTATTCGAGTTAGTTAAACCACATTGGCAAGTATTATTAGAAGTCTTTATCGCTTCCTTATTCATCCAAATATTTGGATTAATTACACCGCTATTTACCCAGTTACTTTTAGATAGAGTCATTGTTCAAGGTAGTACTCTCACCTTAAACGCTGTTGGCTGTGGTTTATTAATTTTTGGTTTATTTCGTGTTGCCCTCAACACATTACGACAATATTTATTAGACCACACAGCTAACCGGATTGGCGTAGCACTAATGGTAGGTTTTATTAAACATACCTTCCGCCTCCCCCTAGCATTTTTTGAATCGCGTTATGTCGGGGATATTATTTCTCGCGTTCAAGAAAATCAAAAAATTCAGCGCTTTCTCACTGGTGAAGCACTGTCAATTATCCTTGATTTATTGACAGTATTTATATATATCGGCTTAATGTTTTGGTATAGCTGGCAAATGACTATCCTAGCATTAGCAATTGTGCCGCCATTTCTAATTTTAGCACTCGTGGCTACACCATTCTTTCGCCGCATTAACCGCGAAGTTTTTAATGCTTCAGCCAATGAGAATAGTTATTTAATTCAATCCCTGACAGGTATTCGTTCTATTCGGTCGATGGCGATTGAACAAAGCGTGCGCTGGCGGTGGGAAGAACTGCTCAATAACTTAACTAAAAAATTATTCCGGGGTCAGATAATTGGCAACCACATGGAATTTTTTAGTTCAACCATTGAAACTGTAGCCACTACAAGCCTACTGTGGTTTGGTGCTTGGTTAGTGATTCAAAATCAACTCACAATCGGGCAATTAATTGCTTTCAATATGTTGTTGGGTAATATCATTCATCCGTTTCAACGTCTGACTATACTTTGGAATCAATTACAGGAAGTAATTATTTCCACAGAACGGATTAATGATGTGTTGTCAGCCGCACCAGAAGAAGATTTACAAAATCAACCCCGACAATATTTAGAGCAAATTCGCGGTCATATTCGCTTTGAAAATGTCACCTTCCGCTATCATCCAGATAGCGATATTAACGTCCTCGAAAACCTCAGCTTAGAAATTTTCTCTGGACAAACTGTAGCCTTAGTTGGGCGTAGTGGTTCGGGAAAAACCACCCTAGCAAAATTAATTTTGGGTTTATATACATCCACAGACGGGAAAATTTTGATTGATGGTCATGATATCACCAGTTTAGCCTTGCGATCGCTCCGTTCTCAAATTGGCGTTGTCGATCAAGAAACCTTCTTATTTGGTGGTACAATTCGCGAAAATATTAGCATCGCTTTTCCCGAATCTTCCTTAGAAGAAATTAGAGAAGCAGCGCGTTTAGCCGGTGCTGATGAATTTATTCAACAATTACCAATGGGTTACGAAACCCAAATAGGTGAAGGTGGGGGAATGCTATCTGGTGGACAACGCCAACGTCTAGCAATTGCGCGGGCTTTATTAGGTAATCCTTCCATACTGATTTTTGATGAAGCTACCAGTCATCTAGACGCAGAATCAGAACGGATCATTCAGAATAATTTAAATACAATTCTCCAAGGACGTACCAGCTTAATTATTGCCCATCGCCTCTCAACAATTCGCAATGCTGACTTAATTTTAGTCTTAGATCGCGGCTTATTAATAGAAAGCGGTACTCATGAAGAATTGATTGCAAAAAAAGGTCATTACTACTATCTCAATCAACAACAACTCGCCCAAGCAAGTTGAAATAGTAAATAGGTTGGCGTAATTAAAGATAATTGGTTAGGGTTGTCATTTGTCATTTGTCATTTGTCATTTGTAGGTTGGGTTGTAGCTTGCTTCCCGAAGGGTACGAAGTGAAACCCAACAACTATAAGATAGGAATTACGCAAAAACCTCTCAAACTCTTATTACTCTGTGAACTCTGCGGTTTATTTTTTCGGACTTACGCACACTCTACGAACTCTTGGCGTCTTGGCGGTTCAATAAATTAAAATTTTTGATAATTTTTGCGTAAGTCCAGATAGTGGGTATTTCCTGCTAAAAAAACACCAAAATAACAATGAATCACCACTGAAAATATTGACAAGGCTAGAGTTTATATATGCCTAACACTGCTAATAATTCATCATCAGTAATCACCGAGAAACTACTAGATCAATCAACAACTAATACCATCGCCGAAAATCATGCTGTAAGTGCTAATTCTCCAGATTGGCATTATGGTACAGAAGAATTACTAGATGCATTACCAAGACGCTGGACAAGAAGTTTACTATATTTTCTAGTAGTTTTTAGCGCTATAGTTTTACCTTGGGCAATGCTGTCTAAAATTGATGAAACCGGAAGCGCTAGAGGTAGAATTGAACCATTAGGTGAAACGCAAAGATTAGACAGTCAAGCTAGTGGAAATATTATTGCTGTAAAAGTCAAAGAAGGCGAACAAGTCAAAGCCGGACAGTTATTAGTAGAACTAGATTCTAATGTCCTCAAAACTGACTTACAACAGGGAACAGCAAAACTAGACGGACTCATTAATCGACTAGCACAATTGGAACTCTTGAAAAACCAATTACAACTAGCAATTGGGGTACAGGAACAACAAAATAAATCTCAAGAATTAGAAAAACTTGCTCAAGTTAATCAAGCACAAGAATATTTAGATGCAAAACAGAGTACTTATAATTTACAAAAGTTAGAGAAACTTGCATTAGTCTCTCAGGCTGAACAAAATCAGGTTTCTACTGAGACTTCCTATAAATTAGCTGTCAATCGTTGGCGCACAGATTTAACCGAAATTCAACGTTATCGCCCCTTAGGAAAAGAGGGTGCTGTTCCCCAAATTAAAGTTGTGGAATTAGAAAAAATTGCCGATGAAAGCGAAAGAATATATGAGCAAAGTGAATCAGATGTTAAACAAGCACAATTACGCCTGCAAGAAGAAAGAAACCGTTATCAGGGAATAATGCGTCAAGCCGAAGCCGATATTAAACAAGCAAAGTTGAGGTTACAAGAACAACAAAATAGTTATCAAGGTTTAATTCAAGCAGGTAAATTAGCTTTGCTAAAAAATCAGGAACAACTGAAAGATTTGCAAACCCAAATTACCAGTTTAAAATCAGAAATGGCTCAAACCAGAAGCCAAATTACTGCTATTAGAATACAATTAGCACAACGCTTAATCAAATCGCCTATTGATGGTGTAATTTTTAATTTACCCATTAAAAAGCCGGGAGCAGTTGTCCAAACCGGTCAAACAATCGCCCAAATTGCTCCTAAAGAGATACCCTTTATTCTCAAAGCTAACATGCCTAGTCAACAAAGTGGTTTCTTAAAGGTAGGAATGCCAGTTAAAATAAAATTTGATGCTTACCCATTCCAAGATTATGGAATAGTTGCAGGTAAAGTTATGCGGATATCGCCAGATTCAAAAGTTCTGGAAACTCCTCAAGGTAAAGTAGAAGTTTTTGACATGGAAATATCTCTGAATCAAACTGAGATTAAATCCGCAAATAAATCTATTCCCCTAACACCTGGACAAACCGCAACAGCAGAGGTAATTGTTCGTCAACGCCGCCTAATTGATTTTATTTTAGATCCATTTAAGAAGCTGCAAAAAGGCGGGTTAGAGCTTTAAATATGACTGTTGATTGTTGACAGTTGACGGTTAACTGTTGACGGTTAAAAGCACTGAAGATGTATTTTGCAATTTAAAAGCAGATCCCACAGATTCAGGTGCAACACCATAATATATTGCATCTACTCTGTCTGCTTTCACATAAACCACAAAAATTTTTAAATTATTGGAGGATTAGAAAAATGTTTAAAACTTTAAATGTATCGCAAAAAGAAATAATTGAACAAGTAAAAATCTCTTGCCAAGTGCCGAGTTTATTAGAAGCGATCGCAACCAGAAAAATTATCTTAAATACAGCCAAAGAAGCAGGTATCAAAGTAGAAAACGAAGAACTACAACAAGCTGCTGATGCTTTAAGAGCAGCTAACAGACTGATCAAAGCTGAAGATACCTGGAAATGGCTACAAAAACATCATTTAGATTTAGAAGATTTTGAACAAATCGCTGAACTTAATTTGCTATCTCTCAAATTAGCGGCACATTTATTTGCTGAAAAAGTTGAACCATACTTTTATGAAAATCAACTAAATTATCTGGCAGCAGTTACCTATGAAGTTGTTTTAGAAGATGAAGATTTAGCCTGGGAATTATTTTATGCAGTCACAGAAGGCGAAATTACTTTTCAAGATGTGACTCGTCAACATATCCAAAATCCAGAACTGCGTCGTACTGGTGGTTATCGGGGAATTAAAAATCGTCAGGAATTCAAACCAGATATTGCAGCTGCTGTGTTTGTAGCTAATCCACCTGAATTACTTAAACCGATTGTAATTGCGCAAAAAGTACATCTCATTTGGGTAGAAGAAATCATCCAGCCAAAATTAGATCAGCAGTTGCGAATAAAGATTATCAGTGAGTTATTTGCAGATTGGTTAAAACAACAAATTTCACAACTAGAAATTATTCCCCACTTTGAATCAGATTCTTATTCTCAACCAGTTCAAGAACTGTTGAGGATAGCATCTTAACAATTCAAAATTCAAAATTCAATATATCTTCAGTTGGGTTTTACTTCGTTCAACCCAACTTACAATTATTATAATAAATTGAGGCAGAGCCTCATAAATATTCGCTCCCACGCAGAGCATGGGAGCGAGTAAGCGAGTAAAAAAATACCATTTGTGTATATAAATATTGCTATTGAATGAAACTATCATTTTTTTGCAAAATACACAAAATGGTATTATTATTTATGATTTGTATTTAATTACTTAGATAAGGGACTTCCAAATGAAAAAATATTCCAATCATTAACTTACCAAACCCGCAACTCGTAGAGGCGGGGTTACCCATACGTGTTAACTTAAGCTAAAAGCTATATACGGCGCGTGTTGTACAAAAACCCTCGCACCCTCATCCCCTAACCCCTTCTCCCCCAGGAGAAGGGGAATTGAATCTCTTCTTGCTCCCCTCTCCCTCAGGGAGAGGGGCTGGGGGTGAGGGCGAAACATTGCAACCAAGCGGGTTTCGCGTTAAGTTGACACCAATGGGTCACCCCGCCCCTACAATTTGGCATAATTTATTTTTTGGGAGTTCCTAAGTAACTGATTAAGAAATCTACTATTTTATTAGATGTCGCGAGAAAGCTGGTGGCAAATCTTTCATAGCTAGCTAATATTCCTACTAGTAACTCAAAAGCAGCTTTCTTTTTAAAGCCACCATTAACAAATGCAGCTTCAGTTTCATCTACTTCATTAATGAAAGAATTAGAGTCAATAGCCAAGTCGGAAATTGTGATTCTAGACATGATTTTTACCCGGTATAAGTGTTTTGGAAAAATTAAGCTGTGTTTGCTTAACTCTTGAATCTATCTTCAGCGATATCCAAAGTGAAATCAATAGCTTAAAAAAGCAGATAAGACATAATTCAAGGAGTTTTGTCTCTTAATAAATGAGGTAAAAATATTCAACAATTAAATGTATGTATTGATGATAATTAATGTATGATTTAGCAAGATAAATCTGCTGAAGACATAATTACAGGAGTTTTGTCCAGAAAGTATAAATATTTGATTTTTATCTCGCTTGTTTCTACACAAGTTGCTTATCTGGTTGTTCACGAATGCTTCAAGATGGCGGTAGGGGGTGTTTGTAAATCCCTCAAGCCTTCAGCCTGAAGGCTAAGGCTATAAAAATAAAGCCCACCTGCGTGAACTAAAAAGCCTCACTTCTCGTAGTCCGTTTAGGCGGACTTGGTAGAGTTAGCCGCACCCTTGTAGGATGATGGCGATCGCATTTGTTATGAAGGCGAGTCCATTTGTGATAAACGCGATCGCATTTGTTATAAAGACGAGTCCATTTGTTATAAAGACGAGTCCATTTGTTATAAACGCAAGTCCATTTGTGATAAACGCGATCGCATTTGTTATAAAGACGAGTCCATTTGTTATAAACGTAAGTTCATTTGTTATAAAGGCGAGTCCATTTGTAACAAACGTAAGTCCATTTGTTATAAACGTAAGTCTATTTGTTATAAATGCAAGTCCATTTGTGATAAACGCGATCGCAAAACTTTTCACTCTACTGAACGCAACTCAACCTGAAACCCTTACCAATGCCCAATACTTCGACTTTGCTCAGTACAAGTGCCCCATGACCCATGCCCAAATCCACGATTTCTCAAAACAAGCGCTATCATAGGCAGATGATAATTATCACTACAGATGCTTTGAGATTATGCTCTCTGCTGAAACATCCAATTCTGTCCCTGTAACTGTTCTCACCGGCTATCTTGGCGCAGGTAAAACCACCTTACTCAATCACATCCTCACTTACGAACACGGTAAGAAAGTCGCCGTCATCGTCAATGAGTTTGGGGAAGTAGGCATTGACAATCAATTGGTTATCGATGCAGATGAAGAAATTTTTGAAATGAATAATGGCTGTATCTGTTGTACAGTCAGAGGCGACTTGATTCGCATCATCGGCAATTTGATGAAGCGGCGGGATAAATTCGACCATTTAGTCATTGAAACTACTGGTTTAGCCGATCCCGCCCCAGTCATTCAGACATTCTTTGTCGATGAAGACATGCAAAGCCAGCTATCTTTAGATGCGGTTGTCACCGTAGTTGATGCCAAGCATATCTGGCAGCATTGGGAAGCCGATGAAGCCCAAGAACAAATCGCCTTTGCCGATGTTATTTTATTGAATAAAACAGATTTAGTCGCCCCAGAAATTTTAGACGAACTAGAAAAGCGAATTCGGGGAATGAATGCCTTAGCAAAAATCTACCGTACCCGCAATTCTGAGTTAAATATGGATGCTTTATTAGGGGTACAAGCCTTTGATTTAGATCGCGCCTTAGAAATCGATCCCAATTTCTTAGGAGAAGATGCCCATCAACATGATGAAACCGTTTATTCTGTAGCTTTAGTAGAACCAGGCGAACTTGACGGGCAAAAATTAAACGCTTGGATGACAGAATTACTCCGGACTCAAGGCCCTGATATCTTTCGCATGAAAGGTATTTTAAATATTGCTGGGGAAGATAACCGCTTTGTTTTCCAAGGAGTACACATGATATTTGATGGTAAACCCGATCGCCCTTGGAAACCAACCGAAACTCGCAAAAACGAACTAGTCTTCATCGGGCGCAATCTCGATCAAGCTAAACTTAAGCAAGATTTTCAAGCTTGTTTGGTTTAATAGTCAACAGTCAACAGTCAACAGTCAACAGTCAACCGTCAACAGTCAACCGTCAACAGTCAACCGTCAACCGTCAACAGTCAACCGTCAACAGTCAACCGTCAACCGTCCCCCTGTTCCATGAACTCCACTACTACCAAAGCCCAAGAATTTACAGAATTCTCTTCGGCGTTACTTTCAGATTATGTAACTGCGATCGCTTGGTCAACTGATGGTAATACATTAGCTGCAACTTCAGCCGCCGGGGAAGTTATACTCTGGAATGAAGATGATTTAGTAAATTTACAGGCTAGTCATGGTAAATCTGTAGATTGTCTAGCTTTTTCACCTGATGGTAAATTTTTAGCGATCGCGGGACAAGATGGACAGGTAAAAATTTGGCAAGGTGATAAATTAATCGCTACTTTAGATAATGCTCCAGCTTGGGTTGATAAACTAGCTTGGAATCATACGAGTAATCAACTGGCTTTTAGTTTGGGGCGTTATGTCCAAGTTTGGGATGCGGATACTAATGATATTGTTGTTACCTTAAATTTTGATAACTCCTCAGTATTGGCGATTGACTGGCGCAGGGATGGACAATACTTAGCCATTAGCGGTTATCAAGGGGTAAAAATTTGGCATACCCAAGACTGGGATGAAGAACCATATATATTATCCATGCCGACAGTCAGTGTAGCAATGGCATGGTCTCCCGATGGCAGATTTCTCGGTTCTGGCAACATGGATCGTAGCGTCACCGTTTTGGAATGGGGTAACCCCGATCCTTGGGTGATGCGCGGTTTCCCTGGTAAAATTCGCCACCTAGCATGGTCAGAAGCTACCACCCCATTAGGCGCACCGATTTTAGCATCATCCAGCGTTGAGGGTATTGTAGTTTGGGAAAAACTAGAAGACGAGTCATTAGGCTGGGAGGCGAGAGTTTTAACTAATCATGTGGGAGTAATAAATGCGATCGCCTTTGCACCCCAAAGCTTCTTACTCGCTTCCGCAGCTGCTGACGGTTGGCTGTGTTTGTGGCACAACGCCCAAGAAGTCAGCCAAATACTTACAGGTGCATCAGCAGGATTTTCCTGTCTTGCTTGGCACCCACAAAGCCAGTATATTGCCGCAGGTGGCGAACAAGGAGAATTACTAATTTGGTCAAAAGTATCGCCAGATTAACGGTAATTTCTGATAGAAAATCTGAAAAAATCTACCCCTTTGTGCTTCTTTAGATCCCCGACTTCTCCAAGAAGTCGGGGATCTGTCAGCACGCTCTTTAAACACCTCTACACAAAGTATTTTATTTAACCACAGAGACACAGAGAACACAGAGATAAATAGATGCATTCGTAGGGGCGGGGTCTCCCCGCCCTTTACTGTGCAATAATCAGTGATACTGGGCACTTATTGAGAAATTTACCAGTCATTAATCTCAGTAATCGCGGTTGAACGTAGTCAATTTATTGGCTATGCTGTATTGCTAGTACTATTTATTTGTCAACTATGAAAATACTCAAATTGATTTTACTTGCTTGTCCTGCTTTTCTCGCATCTGTGCTATTCATCACCAATCCCGCACATGCAGCCAGTATAAACTCTGCACCAGCTACAGAAATTGTTATGGTAGCATCTGCACAACCAAACCATGAATTAATCGCCCCAAAATTAACATCAGAATCAAATCCCATCCAGGATCAACTCGGTTGTAGTTGTGCTGCTTGCGTTAAATCTAAATTTTATTTACTTCAAGGTAAATTACCCTTTTAATTGTAAATCTAGCGGTCGTAGGGGCTGGTTAAGCGAGATAGTTGTGAATGCTTGCATCTATCTTGAAACCATCCCTACAGGTTGCGATCAATTTGGTTAAAATCCTAACAAAGAGAATTACAGCATATTTCAGGTAAATGAGGTACGCGCTTCGGGGCATGGCAATGCCAATGCCCCTACAATCAACGATTATCTGTACCTCACCAACTTGCAATTCGCTGTATTTCACCATTGTGCTACTTGCTGTTTTAATTCCTCTATATCTAAATAGTCACTCACAAAAGCTTTGCGTAATAGCGGGTGGGGAATATATTCATCATATTTTTGCAGTTCTGGCGCTTCTGATTCACTTACCAAATACTCAGGAATAATTCTTTCTGATGCCAAAGCGGCAATTTCTTTACCCAAGTAATCAACTTTATCCTTACCTAATTTAACAGTTAAATAATAAGGACTACTACCACCAAGACTTTTAATTTCTAAAGACTCTCGACAGCAAGAATTCAGCCATCTTTCCAAAGTGCGGAAAGCTAAAGTTCCCATCCAAGGAAAAATACAACATTTACCTTTACCTAAAACAACTATATTTTTTGTATCTAAGCCAGCATCTCTAGTTAACTGACGCACTGTGCGTAAACATTGCAAAGCATTAGGCTGCAAATAGCTATATTCTAAATCTTCTAACAAAACTTGCCGCATCCGTTGCAAAACTTTGGTGTGAATAATTCCCCCACCACCACGCCAATAAATACTCGCCTTACCCTCTACTTGCTTCACAGAAATAACCCTTTTCTTAAAGTCAACTTCTGTTACTTCCCATGTTCTCCCAGCTAAAGCAAATTGATTCCCTACAATTGGCGGTTTGACAATACTCCCAATTTCTGTTGCACCTTGCTTAACTGTATATTCTTGGCTATCAGCAAAGACAGCATAAAATTGAAACTTGCGCACGATACGTTCACCAGTCAAGCCAATAATTAATTTACCAGTTTCCGTTTTTTGAATATGGTCAATATCAATTAAATATCTCAGCAATAATCTAAAATCTTCTTGAGGAATTGCTGCAAACGGAGGTAAGCTAAAAACTTGCTTTGCTAAAGCCGCAGGTGTGAGTTCTCCCGTTGCTGCTAAAATACTCATTGTCTGCTGATATAGCAAACTAAAAGGATATTTTACAGGCTTAATTGGTTCAATCCAACGTTCTTCTAAATAAAGTTGAATAATCGCGATAGACTGCAATAATTGCCAAGGAATTTGTTCTGCTAAAGGTGCATCTAATCCAGGTTGATTTTCTGCACAGACAAAGCGCATATCAGCCGCTTCACCTCTTCTTCCGGTGCGTCCTAATCTTTGTAAAAAACTCGCGACAGAAAGCGGCGATTCTAACTGAATCACTCTTTCTAAATGACCAATATCTATACCTAATTCTAAAGTTAAAGTAGCTGCTGTCACTGCTGGATTATTTGGTTCGCGCATTGCATTTTCAGCCACTTGGCGCAAACTTGCCGAGATACTACCATGATGTACGTGATAAATATCTGGTAATGATTGTTCTGTAGCAATTCTTCTTAAAGATGCAATTACAGATTCCGTTTGCGTGCGGTTATTACCAAATATCAAACATTTGCGCGATTTACTAAGATTAAATAAATATCTATCATATTGTGTAACTTCAATTTCATCAACTTCATCGTTGAGATAAAAATGTTCCACAGCTAATTTTACTTGGCGTTTTCCCGACTCAATTTTTGGCGTAATTACTGATTTATCCGTTCCCGAACGCAACCAATCTTCCGCCATTGAATAATCGCCAAGGGTAGCCGATAAACCAATGCGTCGGGGTTGGGTTTGGGTGATGTTTGCTAAACGCTGCAATTGACAAATAATTTGACAACCGCGTTCTGAACCCATAAAAGCGTGAATTTCATCAATGACAACAAAGCGTAAATCACCAAATAAGCGAATTAAGTCATGATGTTTATTTACTAATAAACTTTCTAAAGATTCTGGCGTAATTTGCAATACGCCTTTGGGGTTTTTTAATAGCTTATTTTTCTGATTTTGAGATACATCACCGTGCCAATGCCATACTGGAATATCTGCGGCTTTGAGTAAACCATTGAGGCGTTCAAATTGATCGTTAATTAAAGCTTTGATGGGGCCGATATATAGCGCACCTATGGTATTTGCAGGGTTTTCATACAATCGAGTCACCACAGGTAAAAATGCGGCTTCTGTTTTTCCTGCTGCTGTTGCGGCTGCAACTAGTAAATGAGCATCGGTATCAAATATGACTTGACATGCGGCTATTTGTGCTGGGCGTAATTCAGTCCAGTTGTGATTATAGATATATTCTTGGATAAAAGGCGCAAGTCGATGAAAGATTTCATTGGTCATAAATTTTAGTCAACAGTCCATAGTCAATAGTCCATAGTATTTAACTTTGGTTATTAACTGTTGACAAGCTGAATTTTTATTTACTGTGCCACTCCTAAGTGTTTCAATCCCTAATAGGGATTAAGTGAAATTTCAACAGAAGTACACTCTCAAGTCCGGCGCTACTCTCATCGTTTGAATCCCTAATAGGGAGTAAGTGAAATTTCAACTCATACTGCAAGAAGCGGTTATTGATAATGAGAGTGAGTTTCAATCCCTAATAGGGAGTAAGTGAAATTTCAACCAACTAAAACCGGTTCCCCTGGCAACCTAACTTAGTTTCAATCCCTAATAGGGAGTAAGTGAAATTTCAACTTCCCGCAGCAGAACCCAAGGTGGTGGAAGCGTTACTTTTGTTTCAATCCCTAATAGGGAGTAAGTGAAATTTCAACTCTGATTTTTGGGCTTGGGCAAAGAATTTAATTTCGCTGTTTCAATCCCTAATAGGGAGTAAGTGAAATTTCAACACATATCATCGTTTGCCCCATTGGGGAAGGTGCTGGTTTCAATCCCTAATAGGGAGTAAGTGAAATTTCAACCGCAGTCCGTGAATTAGAAGCAGCGCTACGCAGTTTCAATCCCTAATAGGGAGTAAGTGAAATTTCAACCACATCAGGGATAAGGCTTTTACTTTCTGCAACTCGTGGTTTCAATCCCTAATAGGGAGTAAGTGAAATTTCAACTTAAAAGCAAGGTGATTTCAGCAAGAAATACGTTTCAATCCCTAATAGGGAGTAAGTGAAATTTCAACTTTAGAACGCCCTACGACAGACTACCAATGGATGTTTCAATCCCTAATAGGGAGTAAGTGAAATTTCAACGCTGCTTTGTTTTGGTGCGTTTGGGGCAATTTGGCAGAGTTTCAATCCCTAATAGGGAGTAAGTGAAATTTCAACTACCGACTCAAAGTAATGTAGTAGCAGATTCGCCGTTTCAATCCCTAATAGGGAGTAAGTGAAATTTCAACTTCATATAAAGAAGTAGGCATAATTTATCTGGCGTTTCAATCCCTAATAGGGAGTAAGTGAAATTTCAACTCCCAGTGGGTGCGATCGCTTTGGGCTTGGAGTGCGATCGCGTTTCAATCCCTAATAGGGAGTAAGTGAAATTTCAACATTTGAAATTGTGCTAGAAGCGCTCATATTTTGTTTCAATCCCTAATAGGGAGTAAGTGAAATTTCAACTCGCATTAGTAAATCTCACTGATTGCATCAGAATGTTTCAATCCCTAATAGGGAGTAAGTGAAATTTCAACTTCCAATCAATTTCAAGAGTTTGTACATTGATTGGGTTTCAATCCCTAATAGGGAGTAAGTGAAATTTCAACCTGAAAGTACCGCCCCCATCAAGCCGTTTGGATGCTTGTTTCAATCCCTAATAGGGAGTAAGTGAAATTTCAACTTTGTTGTTTATTTAAATACAGACATGGTTATACATGTTTCAATCCCTAATAGGGAGTAAGTGAAATTTCAACATCGAACCTTACAAGGAGATTCACTCGCATCATCAGGTTTCAATCCCTAATAGGGAGTAAGTGAAATTTCAACGCATATCGCCAACTATTACTAGAAATTGCACCTGTTTCAATCCCTAATAGGGAGTAAGTGAAATTTCAACATTTGCACTTGGATGGATGAGGTGCTTGATGAATACGTTTCAATCCCTAATAGGGAGTAAGTGAAATTTCAACGCGATCGCCTGTTGGGCTACTAGCTGATCTCTGTTTCAATCCCTAATAGGGAGTAAGTGAAATTTCAACAAATCAAGTCTTCAAGGAATTCATGAGGATTCATTGTTTCAATCCCTAATAGGGAGTAAGTGAAATTTCAACGAATCATTGCGGGGGTGTATCCGTACTATTCATGGTTTCAATCCCTAATAGGGAGTAAGTGAAATTTCAACAACCGTGTTTATCGTACTGAGCGCGGAATTATTGTTTCAATCCCTAATAGGGAGTAAGTGAAATTTCAACATAGACCCAATCTCTCGACATTTCCTAATCCCAATTGGTTTCAATCCCTAATAGGGAGTAAGTGAAATTTCAACTCATTCAATTTCCATTTAATCATTGCCGTTCTCTCGTTTCAATCCCTAATAGGGAGTAAGTGAAATTTCAACATTGGTAGGTCAATCGGATAGTCCGTTAAAAGATAGTTTCAATCCCTAATAGGGAGTAAGTGAAATTTCAACTGCACTAATTTGCAACACTTTGAGTAGAGTTTTAAATTGTTTCAATCCCTAATAGGGAGTAAGTGAAATTTCAACTTGTGGGGGTTCAGGAGTTTTCTACGTCTCAATGGTTTCAATCCCTAATAGGGAGTAAGTGAAATTTCAACGTAAGTATTCCACGAGGAAATCGCTAAGCAATGGTGAGTTTCAATCCCTAATAGGGAGTAAGTGAAATTTCAACCAATATATATGAGGACATTTTACAAAAGGTCTTCATGTTTCAATCCCTAATAGGGAGTAAGTGAAATTTCAACAAACTGGGTAGAACTTTTTATTTGTGCTTCGATAATGTTTCAATCCCTAATAGGGAGTAAGTGAAATTTCAACTCCCGTGTATTGCCAAACAGCAATAGCAGCATTCTCAGTTTCAATCCCTAATAGGGAGTAAGTGAAATTTCAACCTTTCATACACTGGCATAATGATGAATTCTTCTGTTTCAATCCCTAATAGGGAGTAAGTGAAATTTCAACGTTGAGCGCCGTGGGCTAGCGCGTAAAGCCTTGGCGGTTTCAATCCCTAATAGGGAGTAAGTGAAATTTCAACCACCACCTAGTAAATGAGCGATCGCCTTCTGTCCAAGTTTCAATCCCTAATAGGGAGTAAGTGAAATTTCAACCCAACATCAGATGCCACATCACCCACGCCTAAAAACCAAGTTTCAATCCCTAATAGGGAGTAAGTGAAATTTCAACTCTAAACCTTGCTAGAACTGGATTACAGATACTCGTTTCAATCCCTAATAGGGAGTAAGTGAAATTTCAACATTAAAACATTTCATGCACGCTTTCTTATCTCACTTGGTAATGTTTCAATCCCTAATAGGGAGTAAGTGAAATTTCAACAAAAATGATAAATCCGTTTGGGGAAAAGCTTTGCCTGTTTCAATCCCTAATAGGGAGTAAGTGAAATTTCAACGAAACCCAGTATTTTAATGGCAGTTCTGTTAAATGTTTCAATCCCTAATAGGGAGTAAGTGAAATTTCAACCAATCAATTAGTAGGTTATCGGGTGAGATTGGCGAGTTTCAATCCCTAATAGGGAGTAAGTGAAATTTCAACTGCGGAAGCTGCAAAGTTAACTGATATGCAGTTTTCAAGGTTCGGTTGCGCGGATGGAGTAATCATAACATACGCGATAGAAAAAAAGCAAAGCTAAAAAAGCTGAAAGCCAGTCTGTATAAGGCACGCGGGTGCATAGGAAACAATTAGCAGTTAAAAGACCTACAGAGAAAGAGTTTCAGCGATTTTCCTGGTAACTTCAAATTTTACACCTACCCCTTCGCGCATTCTGTCCAAAAAATTGTCGGATTGGGCAAGGTTTAACTGTACTTCTGTAGGCTTGACTTTATTTTAAACAGTGTTTGCGGCACATCACTATATTCTAGAGGGCATGATAATACCGACGCACTCCGCATTATACCGTTTGCGGTCTTTGGCGATCAAGGTTTGACCCATCGGCGACTCATTTGATCTCATCCCAAGAACTATCCTGTTCATGTAAAGAACGCAAAGACGCAAACTCAAGAGCGTCTTTGCGTGAGACTATCGCAATTAACTAGTAAAAATCTCCACAGGTAAACGGCTGAAAGATAGGCGTTCATTTTGCACATCGACAAAGATAGAATCACCATCATGGAATTCGCCACGCAAAATAGCTTTGGCAATTTGAGTTTCTAACTCCCGTTGAATTGCTCGTTTTAAGGGACGGGCACCAAAAACAGGGTCGTAACCGACTTCGGCTAAAAAGTCAAGAGCAGCATCCGAGAGTCGCAGAGACATTTTGCGATCGCTCAATCTTTGGCGCAATCTATCGGCTTGTAGCATGACAATCTGCCGGAGTTCGCGTTTCTGCAAGCTGTGGAAGATAATAAATTCGTCAATCCGGTTGAGAAATTCTGGACGGAAGCTATTACGCATCGCTTCCAATACCCGATGGCGCATTTCGTCATAGCGCATGTCATCCCCAGCGACATCGAGAATATATTGAGAACCGATGTTACTGGTCATGATAATAATCGCATTTTTGAAGTCTACCGTATGACCTTGAGCATCGGTGACGCGACCATCATCGAGAATTTGCAAGAAGACGTTAAATACGTCGGGATGTGCTTTTTCAATTTCGTCAAAGAGAATCACTGCATAAGGACGACGGCGAATAGCTTCGGTGAGTTGTCCTCCTTCTTCGTAACCCACATATCCGGGAGGCGCACCAATTAAGCGAGAAACTGTGTGCTTCTCCATGTATTCCGACATGTCAATGCGTACCAAAGCTTCTTCGGTGTCGAACATATACGCTGCTAAAGCTTTGGCTAACTCGGTTTTACCCACACCTGTGGGGCCAAGGAAGATAAAGCTAGCAATTGGACGGTTAGGATCGGCTAACCCAGCGCGCGATCGCTGAATTGCATCGGCTACAGCTGTAACGGCTTCATCTTGTCCAATTACCCGGTGGTGCAGTTCATCTTCTAAATGCAGCAGTTTTTCTTTTTCTGATTCCACCAATTTACTGATGGGAATTCCTGTCCATTTAGAAATAATTTCCGCGATATCGGCTTCGGTAACTTCTTCCCGCAGCAGAGATTTACCCGTACCTTGAGTTTGTGTTAGTTCAGTTTCCGCCGCTTCTAATCTCCGATGTAAATCGGTTAACTTGCCGTATTTTAACTCAGCAGCGCGATTGAGGTCGTAATTTCGTTCTGCTTGCTGAATTTCTAGGTTAACGCGGTCAATTTCTTCTTTTACCGCCTGAATTTTGGTAATGACATCCTTTTCCGATTGCCATTGTGCATTCAGGGTTCTTTGTTCTTCCTTGAGATCTGCAAGTTCCTTCTCTAATCTTTCCAACCGTTCGCGAGAAGCTAAATCGCTTTCTTTTTGCAAAGATAGCTTTTCCATTTCCAGTTGCAGAATCTTGCGGTCGATTTCGTCCAGTTCTTCTGGCTTAGAAGTAATTTCCATTTTTAGCCTAGCGGCGGCTTCGTCTACTAAGTCAATGGCTTTATCTGGTAAAAAGCGATCGCTAATATAACGACTCGATAATGTCGCCGCAGCTACTAAGGAACTGTCGGAAATCTTCACCCCGTGGTGTACTTCATAGCGTTCTTTCAACCCCCGCAAAATAGAGATAGTATCTTCGACGCTGGGCTGATCCACATAAACTTGCTGGAAGCGTCTTTCTAAAGCGGCGTCTTTCTCAATATATTTGCGATATTCATCTAAAGTTGTCGCCCCAATACAGCGCAACTCGCCTCTAGCTAGCATGGGTTTTAATAAATTCCCCGCATCCATTGCGCCTTGGGTTGCACCAGCACCAACTACAGTATGAATTTCATCAATAAATAGAACTATATTGCCGCCAGATTCGGTCACTTCTTTTAATACTGCTTTGAGCCTTTCTTCAAATTCTCCTCGGAATTTCGCCCCAGCAATCAAAGCACCCATATCTAAAGCGATCAGCTTGCGGTCTTTGAGGGATTGAGGAACATCACCAGCGACAATGCGCTGGGCGAGTCCTTCCGCGATCGCAGTTTTACCAACACCAGGTTCGCCAATCAACACGGGGTTATTCTTGGTGCGGCGCGAAAGAATTTGAATTGTACGGCGAATTTCATCATCGCGCCCAATCACCGGATCGAGTTGACCTTTACGTGCTGCTTCTGTGAGGTCACGCCCGTATTTTTCCAGGGATTGGTATTTACCTTCTGGATTTTGGTCGGTCACTGTCTGGCTCCCCCGAATTTGTTTAATAATATTTTTTAGTTTGCTTTCATCTAAACCAAATTCTTGCAATAAACCTTTGCCAAAGCGGTCATCCTTGGCATAAGCCAGCAATAAATGCTCAATAGAAATATATTCGTCCTTAAATTCTTTGCGATAAGCGTCCGCCCTGTCTAATAAAGTATCCAAGCTACGTCCTAAGTAAACAGAAGTACTGCTACCGGATACCTTAGGCTGACGCTGAATAAATTGTTCGGCGCGATCGCGGATTTTTTGTAAATTCACACCCGCTTTGGTTAAAATCCCGCTTGCTAGACCTTCTTGTTCCAGCAGCGCCTTCATCAGGTGTTCGCTTTCAATTTGTTGTTGCTGATATTGTTTCACAATATCCGGGGTATGGGCGATCGCTTCCCAGGCTTTTTCTGTAAATTGGTTTGGATTAGTGGGTTGCATAGGCTTGTGGAGAAACCACTCCAGACACAGAGAGGATAAAGATAACTCACACTCGCTCAACGGTAAATCCGTTCTCGCCAAGTGGTTGTGGATAAGAAAATCAAATTAATTCTTATAGAATCATTGTAAGAAGAGCATGGTAAATGGCTGGATCGGTCTTCACGGCTTTCTCAGTAGTATTACCTCCCTTCACTAGGTTTGTTGACGGTTGACGGTTGACTGGGAAGAAATACTTGTCAACACACTTGTGTAATTTATCACATAAGTGATTATGTAATAAATTTATATGCCATATATGTTAAGCGAAAAAAAGTTTTGTTAAAATCCAGGAATTTATTTTCTGTAGTTTGTAGTTAAAAAATATTTTGTGCAGTTTGGGCGATCGCGATTTATCTTATGACTTTTGTCAGATCAACTTGCACAATATTTATGTTATGTATTCTTTCTAGTACAGCAGGATGTTAGAGCTATGAATACAATCATTTTGACTTTTGACTTTTAACTTTCCCACAGAGGTACTAGTTATGATAACTTTTAACATGGGAAATTTATTTTTCTTTTATTAAAAAAATAAAAGAGAGTTATCAAAACATGTTAAAAATTTAAACTAATATGAAAATAAGCGGAGGAGATAAAAATGAAATTTGGTGTTGATATTGGACATAATTGCCCCCCTGATACTGGAGCTAGCGGTATTAGATTTGAAGATAATTTAACCTTAGATGTGGGGACTAGAGTCATATCTAAGCTGCAAGCTTTAGGGCATCAAGTCATACCATGTAAACCAAACAGCGCCGGTTCAGTAAGAGAATCACTGGCGAAAAGATGCGACAAAGCAAATTCCAATAAAGTTGATATATATGTCTCGATTCATTTTAATTCCTTTAACGGACAAGCAAACGGTACAGAAGTATTTGCAGGTGGCGAAACCAGCCGCAAAATTGCCAAGCCAGTATTAGATGAATTTGTCAAATTAGGATTTTTTAATCGTGGTGTGAAGAGTGGTTCTCATTTATATGTCCTCAGAAATACAAATATGCCGGCAATCCTTGTAGAAGGTTGCTTTCTTGATTCGCAAAAAGATATGAATCTATATAATCCAGAAGCAATAGCTAATGCGATTGTTCAAGGCTTAACAGGTAAATTACCAACTACACCTGTCAACCCTGTACCCGATGAAGAACAGAATGCAGATGCCACAGTTTTGCGATTACAAAAAACCTTAAATCAACTAAAAATTACCGATAAAAATGGTAAACCTTTAGTAGAAGATGGACTAGCAGGAAGTGCTACAAGTTCTGCTGTTGCCAAATTCCAAAAAATAATTGGTATCACCGAAACAGGAAATGCCGATCAAGCTACATGGAATGCAATTAATGTAATTTTAGCTAAAAGAATCATTCGCCCAAATCATGCTGGCGGGCCAGTAATTCGTTACATTCAATATCGTTTAGGTGTTGAAGTTGATGGTGTTTACGGGCCGCAAACAGAAGGAGTAGTCAAAAACTTTCAAAAGCAAAATGGCTTAGTTGCTGATGGAATTATCGGCCCTGCTTCTTGGCAGAAATTACTTTAATTAGAGTGATGCGATTCAAGATAATTGATGAGGGCTGTCATTAGTCATTAGTCATTTGGCGAAAGCATCAAAATTTAGGCAATCATTATTGAGCAATCCATAGACGGCTTGCAAAAGTACCTGAAGTAACAGATAAAATTCAGCAAAATGCTGACTCTCTTACTAAAAATCAAGCTTTTGCAAGAAGTCTATAATTTTTAATGAGGAGAAAATTATGGCTTTTAATGTCAGTATTCTCAAATTACCAGTAATTAAACTTGGCTCAAAAGGAGATATTGTCCAAGGTTGGCAAAGCTTTTTAAAAAATGCTCAATTTCCAATTGATGTGGTTGATGGGGACTTTGGTAAACAAACCGATCAAGCTACTCGCAGCTATCAGCAAAGAAATAACTTAACTGCTGATGGTATAGTCGGAAATATGACTTATTCTCTAGCCCTAAATCAGGGTTTTATTTTGCAAATTCCTAATCTCTCGGCTAGCACATTACTAAGTTACCTGGGTTTTGGGGAAGCAGAAGTTAAAGATTTACAAGCATGTATCAATAAAACTGGAGAATTAAATCCACCTTTAACAGCAGATGGAGATTTTGGTAATAGTAGTAATAAAGCTTTAGCCGAAGCATATAAAAAAAGAGATGTGCGCTGGCGGACTGAAATTGAAGAGGCTTTAAGCAATAATACTAAACAAAAACTCGGACAAGATTTAACACCAGCCCTAGATATTTTAAATGGTTTTGCCAAAAATCAAAGATTTTGTTTAAGTGGCGCACATTGGGTTGATAACTTTCCTACCAGTCGATTAATTGCTGATTTAGCGTCACCATTTCGTCAAAGAGTCGAAGCATTTCAAAAAGCACTAATTGATGCCGGATGTCAAGTAATTGTTACTGCTACCCATCGTCCGAAAGAACGCGCTTATTTAATGCATTATGCAGCACGAATCAATAGACAAGAAATTTCAGCTAAATTTGTCCCCAGTATGGCAGGAGTTAATATTGAATGGGAGCATTACACCAATGCAGGCTCAATGCAAGCTGCGCAGGAAATGGTAGGTGCTTATGGAATTGGTGGTAATCCTGTTGCTTTAAATTCGCGCCATACTCAAAGACAGGCAATTGATTGGAATGTTACCTGGAATGGCACAATTAGCATTAGAGATGGTAATGGGCGATTGGTAACTGTAGGAAACCCAAATAATGCAGCCCTAAATCGCAATTTATGGACTGTTGGTAGTACCTATGGGGTGTATAAGTTGAGTAATGACCCTCCTCATTGGTCTGTGGATGGTTATTAAATGCTGTTGTTCAGATCCCCGACTTCTGATAGCAGTTGGGGATCTAGCCTCTGCGATAATTATTAATATGGGCTAACTGTAACTAGCCACGATTGCGTTCTAGGAGCAGCATCATCATCAAGCTTAACAAAACTTGCTCCTGTTCGCGATCGCTCAATTGATCGACTTGTTTAATTGTAAATCTTCTAGAGAGAAACGAGGGAATTTTCTCTAACCGCATCACCACCGTACCATCAGCGCGGCTAACTAGATAAACTGGGTTGAAGACATAACCAGTAAACAATCCCACAACTGGTATCTCTGCAAATAAAGCATCAGCAACTTTTACCCAAGGGTTTTTTTCTTGGATAGTGAGATTGCTAGTTTCACCATCAAATATGTCATATCGGGCGCGCCAGAGCGATCGCAATCCTCGCCGTTTGACAGCACCAATTTCTCTACCTTCGCTGTCGCTAAAGTTATAACGTGCCGAAAAATCGATAATTCGGTCAGCTTTGATGTAATAAAGCGGACGAGTTTGTTCTGCGTCAGCAAAAATCGTAATTGCTTCCTTTAGCTTAAAAAGCTTCTGCTTGACATAGAAAACCAAATTACCTTGACTGTCAGCAATGGATATTTGTGGCGCTAACGCCCATAATTTGAAAGTCAGTTCTAATGGATACTGCATAGTTTGGTAAAAACCTCAAGACGATGCACTTATTTATCCCAATTTTTGGTCAATAGTCATTAGTCAGTTGTCAGTTGTCAGTTGTCAGTTGTCAGTTGTCAGTTGTCAGTTGTTTTTCCTCCTTGTCTCCCTTGTCTCCCTTGTCTCCCTTGTCCTCCTTGTCCCCCTTCCCTTCCCCAGGATTTACAAAAAAATTTCCCCAAGGGGTGCATAAAATTTTCTCGGTCAACCTATGAGTAAGTGAAGGGATGAAAGCCCAAGACAAACACTGAAAATCAAGGAAAATGATTATGAAATTCCGTAACCTAACTAGCTCTTTACTTACCGCTACTGCACTGTTAACTGCTACAGTACCAGCATTCGCCGGGCCATTTGATGTCCAGTCGGCTGGTGTTTTTAAACCTGGTATCCTCACCCCTGGCGCAGCTGTTGGTAATGGTACTCCTAACACTTCTACACCTAGCACTCCCAGCAATCCCGTAGGTAACGGTGAAATTCAAGGTTTGGGGGATCATCAATCTTGGGTTGACCCGAAAACTCTCGCTAATGACCCCCGTGCATTATGTAGCGATGTTGGTTTAGGTAGCAACACCCGCAACAGTTCCGCTAAAATTGCGATCGCTACTTCTACTAGCACTCGTTCAAGTTCTTCTCAAAGTCACAATGATGGCGGTGGTGGTGGCGTCAGCTTTTTAGGTATTGGCGTTAGCGGTAGCGGTGCTAGCCAAGGTAGCCAAAATAACAGCGATTCTAAAGATACTCGTAATAACCGCAATGAAGAAAATAGCAGCAGTTCCTCTACAGTAGTTCAAGGTAAGAATTGCGATGCTTTCGTTAACTCTGCGGCTGCTAGAGATATGAACTACGAAGACAACCTTACCCGTCGTTATGAAATTAAAACTGGTCGCAGAGGTGCGCAAGTTAATCAACTGCTAGAAAATAAATAAGTTATTAGTAATTAACACTAGTATTTGATTTGAAATTCTAAATAAATGCTCTGCCGGGGTTAGCACCCTGGCAATTACTGTCTTTAATTAAGAAGAGATACCATGAATAGCCCACCTGAAGTCAGAATTATTAGCTTGAGTACAATTCTCTTGCTATCAATCACATCTTTAGCCAGCGCCGAAACTCCGAGAAATCGCGACTCTTCAGTACTACCCTATCTTTTAGATAACCCTAATGACAGTTCTTTAGTAAGAGTGCGTTGTCTTCCTAATAATAGAGTAGAGAGAAACCGACGCATTATGAGAGATAGCCTCTTACGCCCAAACCAGAGCGATAATCAGACTTTGACAATTGATATTGAAGGAAATTGTCAGAATTTGAGAATTCGCGTCCATGATGATAATCAATTTTCCGATTTCCCTGACTATAATCCCGATTTAGAAGATTCCTGGCTGACTCGTAAAGGTTCTGGATGGTATTGGTTTCTCCGTCGTCCGCAAAATCAACCGCAGCACGAAAGACAATAATCAAAAGTTTTCAATTGTTACAGGTTCAACAGCATCAGCTAATTCAAAGCCGAAAATCTGCGAGTAAAAGTAAATTTCCCCTTCTAAAGAACGCTTGATATTCTCTGCTTGTCGGAACCCATGCTGCTCCCCTGCAAAGGGAAGGTAAGCCACTGGGACACCTTTAACTCGCAATGCTGTAACCATTGCTTCTGTTTGGTTGGGTGGTACTACTTGGTCTTCTAATCCTTGAAAGAAAATTACAGGCGAGGCTAGACGTTCGGTAAAATTAATTGGCGATCGCTCTTGATAAATCTGCTGTTGTTCGGGATACTTACCAATTAAGCGGTCTAAATATCTCGATTCAAATTTATGGGTATCTCGCGCTAAAGCTTCTAAATCGCTGACGCCGTAGTGACTCGCACCTGCTTTAAAGGTATCGCGGAAAGTTAAAGCACACAGCGTTGTATATCCACCCGCACTTCCACCAGAAATTGCTAGGCGATTACCGTCTACTGCTCCTTTTTCTACCAAATAACGCGCCCCATCAACGCAATCATCAACATCGACAATTCCCCATTGTCCATCTAATCTTTGACGGTATTCTCTGCCATAACCGGTACTACCACCATAATTAACATCTAAAACTGCTATACCGCGACTCGTCCAGTATTGAATGCTCAAGTCTAAACTAGTCCCAGCTGCGGCTGTAGGGCCACCGTGGCTATTCACAATTAACGGTGGTTTTTCACCCACAGGTGCGGTGTAATCTTGATTTTGTGGTGGATAAAATAAGGCGTAGGCTGTCTTACCATCACTGGTAGGGTAAGCAATAGCTTGGGGTAAGGAAAGATAACCAGCCGCAATCTGCACATCACTGGCGCGGCGTAGCACTTCCAGCTGTTTACTAGCCAAGTCTAACTGCACAATAGCTGTTTGCTCAGTTGGCGAACCACCGATAAAAATTACTTTACCAGGGGTTGCATGTAGTGAAGAAATTTCTGTGTCAGTATTTGGCAGAGGTTCTAGTTGCTTAGTTTTGGTATTGAGACTTGCTAAATGCCAAATACCTTCTTGAGTATAAGTGCAAATAATGCGATCGCTTGACTCAAAATCATAGGTGCGCATCCCTAACACCCACAGAGGTTTACCAAACTCTGCTGTGATTTCGGTTAATGCTTCCACTCTATTATCTTGCCAGTGATAGAGATTCCACCAGCCTGTGCGGTCAGAAATAAAGTATAGCGTGCCATCTGGCGACCACTGAGGTTGAAATATAGATTCTTCTATACCCCCGGCAATTTTTTCGGCTTTGCCTAAAAATCCGTCTGCTTGAACTTCTGCTACCCACAATTCCGTACTATCCCAAGGCATATTTGGATGGTTCCAACTTAGCCAAGCCAAGCGCGAACCATCAGGACTCAGGCGCGGTGCGGCGTAAAAATCCTTACCTGCGACTAGTTGCTGCGGCGTACTATCTGCTGTCAACCCAATACTTACCACAGTATTGACCGCTTCTTGCCCAGCAACGCTATGATCCTCGCACACGCAAATAATCCGTTGGCGTTGATGGTCAAATATAGCATCTGCATAGCGTTTTGCTACTTCTGGTGTGATAGCTTGTGGTGCGCTATCAGCAAATTGACGATAAAAGCGCTGGTCGGCAAAGTTAACAAAGTACACTGTGCCATTAACTACCAAAAACGAAGCACCGCCATATTCATGGACACGGGTACGGACGTTATAGCCAGCCGGGGTTACGTCGCTAACTTCACCATCTTTTAACCGAACAATTACGTTCCTACCTTTTTCCGATGGTCGTAATTCGCTCCAGTATATATCCTCGCCATCGAGCCAAATTTGTCCTAAGCCGATGGTTTGGGAAGTAATTAAATCTGTGGTAATCGGCGATCGCCAAGCTCCATAAGCTACTATTTCTGGTGTAGTCATGCTTTAGCTGTCTTTTTGTCTACAAAACATTACCACACCCAACACCACAAAAAACCTTTCCTGAGACACAATCTTCCCCGTGCATCAGCTTATTATTCAGTCACACGGAGAAAATAGCTAAGAACAAAGCAAATTGTAAGGATGGATACGATTTCTTAGTAAAAGTCAAGGTAAATTTGGTCAGTGCAATGGAGTGTCAAGGGTGCATTTACCAAAACTAAACATCCACAATTGTCAGAACAGTTAACTTCCGCACCTAAAACGACCACTCTGCATCTTAATTACGAATTAGTAATTATTTTGTCATCATATCGGGGTTTTCAGCAAGAATTAGGTAGATGTCCTGAAGAGAATGACGATAAATACCCCGATTGCGGCAATTTTTAATCAAAGAATTTAAAACGCGATCGTAAATACTGGTAATTTAACTTAAAGAATGCACCCCGAAATAGAAAAATCAATGATACACCTGATGATTTTCTAATTCGTGAAGGAGCCAAATTGTTAATTTAAGCTTGTTCCAACACCCCTGGAGGTATGGGTACTAGTTGAGGACTTGCCAAGCTGATTCCCTGTCTGTACCATATACCATCCACCTCAAAAGCCTCAAACTGCGTGGTGAGAATTGCCCAAGCTCTCTCATTCAATCCCGCAGAATAAGTCCAAGTAAACTGCCTATCATTGTGCAATCTGCGTTCTAGTTCGGCTAAATCCTCAGGTAGCCAAAACTGAGTCATGATCCTTTGAGTGGCAATTTCTGGTGGTGTTTGTAGCATTTCTGCCATTGGCTGATTAACAATAATTTGCTTGCGAGTATCTTGTCTAACGATGCTCACCGGACGCTCATTTTCCGCAGCAGCAACCATACGGTACAACAACTGTGATGGTACGCGCAACTGGCTGCAAAATACTGCACCCTCATTTTGCAGAATTCCTTCGGCTGTTTCCGACGCTGTAGGTGGTTGTTCGCTAGCCATCCACCCAAAAAATTCAATTGGTTGCTTACAGCCTCGCCATTGAATTTTGACTTTGCCATTAAGTTTACATGCAGTTTCGCTAAAAGCCTCACCATAACTGCGAGCTATATAAGTGGCATCACGCTTAGTTGGAGCAAAAATAGAGACTCCATCATAAGACATTTTAAAATTCCACCCTGGTAAGTTGAGGATTCTAAGAATACTCACACTCATCTTCTTTGACACCTCCAGAATTTCTATATACTTTTACACCCGGATAATCTTGATACACGGAAATTTTAAAAGTTTCTTGCCAAATTTTTTGTCTGTCTTCCTCAGAAATATCTAAAGCCGATGTAATAATTGCAAAGTCTCCTGGTGTTGGTAGCACTTCACCTTTGGCTAAGGCTGGCAAATTTTTTAACCCACAGCACTTAAGTTTTGCCATGTTAGCCCTTACTACATCGGCAATTGTCAGTGGAGCAGCTTTTCCAGATTTGAGAAAATGAGAACCTGTCTTTTTGGCTACCCACTCTTGCGCCATTTCTTCCATCGCGTCGCTTTGGGAAATGCCTAAGCGGGCACAAATGCTTTTAAACTCCAGGGCTAAATCCAGTGGGATGTAGCCGCTGATTTGCTTGTAGTCATCAGAGCGTCTTCTATCAGTCATATGCTGAAATCCTCAAATATCATGCTTGTCTTATTTTCTCTCATGAAGTCTGAAATGCAAGACATTTTTTTATGTCATTTTTAAATGACAGCTTGACAAAAAAAAATGACAAGCTTAGTATGGGAAATGGAGCAGTAAACGGCTGAAGACAAAGACACGGTAGATTACGCCAGAAGCTAGCTGCTTTTTTTGTAGTTAGCTTCTCCCCTTTATTCAGAACTTTGAAAGTTTTTTTAACCCTCTCTTATTCAGTATATCTGCTTGTAAAAATTTTGCAACACCTTGCCCTGATTCCCTCAGATATTAAGCAATGATGAACCTGGTTGTGCTGTACAACAGGCAAGGGTTGTCATTGGTCATTGGTCATTGGTCATTGGTCATTAGTCATTGGTAAGGGTTTCAAGTGTATTTACGTTTGGTAATGTACACTTTAATCACTTTCGGGAGATAAAAATCCATAAAGATATGCGGTATTACAATAAACATTGAGTTTACGTAAGTCAGTGTAATCAAACCAAACTATGTGAAGTAAAGTAAATAAGGCTCAAACTCTTTTTTCCCCTGCCCTAGCCCAACAATAATTATTGACAACGACTTACTCAATTAAGAGGTGCAGAGGTGTTTTTCCTCAGAATTAACTTGAGAAAATCACCAAACTGCTATCATAATTTGGCGCGGTTAATCTGCGCCTTAATTCTTTTTAATATCGCGAGCCATGTTGAGGTAATAGTCCATTTTGGCATTGGCGCGGCGCTTGCTGGCAGGAGTTGGAGTTGGGGTATCTTGTTTAGGTTCAGTTAACTGTGGGGTTTCGCTTCGCTTAATGGTTTGTGCTTGATCGGATTCTAAAAAATAACCAGATTCACTAAATCCAAACAGTTTGCCAAAAAAACCAAAGAAGCTTTGAAAAAAATTACCTACACTGCGGAAAATCACCAAGAAAACACCTTCTAGCCGAAGGTAGAAGTTCCGCATAATTTGAGTTAAACGAAACATAGGATCACCCTAATCGATTGCTGATGATTATTTTCGCTTACTAGACTGCTTTAAAGTCTCTGTCAGGAGATATGTTTTTGAGAATTTTCTTTTGATTATGTACCCTTGTGGAGATGAATTTTCCTGTTCTAGCACGTATGTATATTCAGTCAGGGATGCGGGAATAGGAAGAAATGCATGGATAAAATGCCGAAAATAGACCGTCAACGGGAGCATCAAGCAAATGAGCGTACTTTTTTGGCTTGGCTACGGACTTCGATTGCTTTGATTGGCTTTGGTTTTGCGATCGCCAGATTTGGTCTATTTTTACATCAGCTTAATGCTGTCATATCACAAAAAGAGCCACAAGTCCATCCTATATTTAATTCAGAGAATTTAGGAATTATCTTAGTCATTATTGGCATTTTGACCATTGCCTTAGCCGCTTGGCAATACAATCAGGTATTCTGGCAAATTGAACGCGGTAATTATCAACCAAATCGCTTGTCAGTGTGGATAATTACGGCATTAGTGATGATTTTAGGCGTTCTCAGCATTCCTTTACTGCTGCTGCGCAATTCAGTATCCCCTCGCCCATCTTCTGTAATCACTCAACCCCAATCGCGGAATTTGCAGCATTATCTTGTTGCTCGCAAGAAAATAAGGGCTAGGGGTTAGGGATTAGGGGAGAGATTTTGATATTTAGTTGTGGGTTTTTCCTCTGAGGGGTTGGTTAACGCCCAATACTGCTCGGTTAAGCTCAAAAACCTTAACCCGCGTAGGTTGGGGAGCCACTGCGTTGGACGGGTTTCCCGGCTTGTTCGCCGGAGGCGTTCCCGCAGGGTAGCAAGTGGCGTTTGAGGAACGTAGACGCGGAGCGGCTTCCCGCAGGGTAACCCAACATTTGGGTAGCTCTGTTGGGTTTCGCAGAGCCTCAACTCAACCTACAATTTTCCTTAACCGAGCACTATTGGGTTAACGCCTAATTAGAAGATTCTGGGAATCTGGGATAATGGGGACGACAGGGACTACCCATACAAACTTGTCCCGATGGCATTGGACTGAAAACACTACTACGAGCGCCAATCACAGCATTTGCGCCAATTTCTACCCCTGGTGCAACAAAACAATCTGCTGCTACCCAGACGCCATTACCGATGGTAATAGTAGCTGTTTTTAAGCCAAATGCAGGGTCATGAATGTCATGGCTACCAGTACAAAGGTAAGATTTATGGGAAATTACGCAGTGTTGACCGATATAAATATAATCCAGGCTATATAAAACTACATCATCACCAATCCAGCTATAGTCGCCTATAGAAACCTTCCAGGGGTAAGTGAAACGTGCTGTAGGACGGATAAATACGCCTTTACCAATCTTTGCCCCAAACAGCCGCAGCAATGCACAACGGAGGTTATTCAACGGTTGGGGAGTCAGAGGAAATGCGATCGCTTGTACAAACCACCATAGCAAAATATACCAACCCGGGCGACCGCGATCGAACCATGATTGGTCATACTTGCGTAAATCTACAAAAGGCTGGGCATTGGGCATTGGGTATTTGTCAATTGTCATTTGTCCTCCTTGTCTTCCTTGTCCCCCTTGTCCCCCTTGTCCCCCTTCTAGCCCCTAGCCCCTAGCCCCAAAGATGATGGTAAAGACGGAGATTTTTCGGTATTTAACGTACCGCCACAGTTGCGTAATTCGTAGAGTTTTACGCCTATTTGATATTCATATTGGCTTAATAGTCGTCCATAAATATAGCCAGCTTTGCCATCTAAAAAACCAAGCTGAATAATATAGAATAATATGAATCTTAGTAATGGTTTAAATGGTAAATGTACCCATAATTTTTTTAAAAAGCGTTTGCGTTGTACAGCATCACCAAATAAATTTGCACCTATAGTTCCACCTTCATCTCTATTAGTTAGCAGATTGTAATATACACGCGCTTCCCAATTAGAATAACGGTTATGTCTTTCTAACCAGTGATAAAGGTCGCGGAAATCTTCATGCAACATATCGTTTTTGAGATAACCGACTTTTCCAGCTAATACCACATGTTCGTGAACTTCATTATCGCCAGTGTTGGGAATATCTTCTGTATGAAGATTTTCGTAGCGACCTTGTTTATGCTTAAATAACCGCAGATTCCAATCGGGATATTTACCACCGTGACGAATCCATTTACCTAAGAAAAATACCCGACGATTAAGATAATAACCTGCATATTCATTATTATTAATTACTTGGGCGATTTCTTGCCATAATTCTGGCGTAATTCTTTCGTCGCAATCAACAATTAATACCCATTCATTGCGAAATGGTAGATTATCTAAAGACCAATTTTTCTTTTTTGGCCAGCTACCATTAAATTTAAATTGCACAATTTTAGCACCGAAACTCTCTGCAATAGCGATGCTATTATCCTGACTTTGAGAATCTACTAAGAAGATTTCATCAGCCATCTGTAGGCTAGTTAGACAGGCTGGTAAATTTGCTTCTTCGTTTTTGGCGGGAATTAATACAGAAACGGGTATTTTAAATGACATATAAAATTTTATATAGGCTACTCGTTATTTAAGAGTAGATAATTTAAATTCAAGAATTAATTAAATATCAGTAATCTTTCTTCTTGCTTGTGCCTCCTGCCTCGTCACTGAGCTTGTCGAAGTGCTGCGTTCTTCAATGAATTTAGAAAACATTCCCTGAATTGCAGCATTTAAATAACCAATTTGACCGTAAGCATAAACAAGTTTGTCAAAGCGTTCTGCTGGATCGCGGAAATGTTGTAATGCTTTATATAAACCCCTAATAAATCGTTCGCCGCCCCGTTGCAATTGGCTGATACCTGCTTTACCAGTAAGCTGTTCGCGATAACATTCACTAATACCTTGCCACCAACCTCGGTTTAAAAACCAGGAACGATTTAAGCGTTCTGGTGCAACATTATGAGCTACTAGCGCCTCTGGGAGATAAGCAACTTGCCATCCTTTTTTGAGGGCGTATTCTGTCATTTGTAGTTCTTCATTTGATAATAAATTTTTCCCCACTCTGCCAAGATGGGTATCGAAACCACCAATTTCTATCAAGAAGGAACGACGAATAGAATAGTTTAGTCCTCTAGGGGTTAAACCTGGTTGATGAATATAAATGATGTTCTCACCCAAATCGTATGCGCCCAAGTTAGCAGCTAATCCAGGAGATAGCCATTTTGGTTGAGAAACGTTTTGCGGCCAGATAAGGGTAACTTTACCACCCGCGATCGCTAATTTGGGATTATCTTGGTAGGCATGATATAAAACTTGCAACCAGCGATCGCTCGCAATTGCATCATCATCTAGATAGGCGAGAATTTCACTACTAGCGACTTTTGCGCCGGTATTGCGAGCTACAGATAACCCTAAAATTGGTTCAAAGATATATTTAAGACGGGGATTGCTGGCTCTTTTGGCGACAACTTCACAAGTGCGATCGCTCGATCCATTGTCTACTACCACAACTTCAAACTCAGCCGGAAAATCCTGCGCCAATAGACTATCAATCGCTGCACCTAAATAGGTGTCTCGATTGTGAGTGCAAATAATGGCAGAGATTTGAGGATCTGGCATAGGTAGCGGTGGTTGTGATTTTTATTACTCTTAACTTGTCAATTATCACAGACGCAATTCATTACGTCTGTACAGTGGTTTTGCAGAAAGTTTCCTAGTCTGTCTTGTTATCAACAGCCTGAAAAAATCTTTACTACTGACTACTGACTACTGACCACTGACAACATTAAATATTTACCTAGTGCCTGCCAATCTATCCCAAAAATTACAGACTCACCAACCGAGTTTTTTCGGAAATAATATGACGAACTTTACGCTTGTTGTATATGACTGTGCAACATCACCAAAGTCTCAGCTAATTGACTGAGGCGGGTTTCTAAGTATTGCTTGCGTCCTAATAGTTGGCGTAACTTTTGGTAACGCGCGATCGCCATACTCACAGAAGCCACTTGATCGGGGGGACAGGGACGTGTCCAAACTTTACCCGTATCATCTACACCGCAAAGACGGTAACCTGTGCGGCCAGATTGCGATAACTTGGCATTGGTAGCACAAATCTCTTCCACATAGTCCATCAGGCGATCGACTTCTGCATGACGTAAGGTGGCTTTTCCTCCCTGTTCTGTTTCCTGGGGATTGGATTCTAGCCAACCATTGACAATCGGCCCTTCTAAATAAACATCTTGAATTTGCTTAAGAATATTTTTGAGTTCTTTCTCCCAACCTACAACCTGTTCTTCAATTTCCTTCAGCAGATTCATTGCCAATCCTGGATTAGCACCGTGGCGATGATTACTAAAAGTAGGGGTTTTAAATTTAGGTAGGCTAGGTGCTTTACCACCTGTTTCTTGTGTCGAAAAAGCCTGTACTGGGTTATGTTGAGAAAAGCCATTTTCGGCGTCAGAAAAATTACCCTGGGGATCTGCACTTAAATCGATTGTTGCTCCTTGTGTATTTAGCTCCTCTGATGATGGCGTGACATCACCATCTTGAGATTCAGTTGCCCCAACGCTGATTCTAAAAGAGAAAGGCCGCTTTGGCGATGCCCCTGCTTCCGGGTTGTCTGCGGCAGTTTTCGTCCCTAAATCGTGTAGAGTTGCCTCAATACGTTTCCAGCCTGCTTTCATAAAAATATCCTGAAATTTGCTGTCCCCAGTAGTGTTAAATAATTCAGAATGGGGTTGTTGGGATTTTTGGCTTATGCCAATTTTGCATCAATGATGCTGGTGCTAATTTTATCTCTTAAAAGATATTTAAAACCAACAATCTCATCCTTCAAGGTAAAAATTAAGTTTAGACATTGTAACCCAAATCAATTAAACAGAGTAAGGATAAGGCTTTGGGTAAAGTTATCTTAGTTACAGGGCCAGCTAGATCTGGTAAAAGTGAATGGGCAGAAAATCTGGCGATGCAGTCACAAAAGGTGGTTGTGTATGTAGCCACAGCAGCAGAATATCCTGGGGATGAAGAATGGCAAAAACGCATTCAAGCACACCAAAATCGGCGTCCCCAGGATTGGTTAACCCTGAGTGTACCTATGGAATTATCTGCGACTTTAGCCGCAGCCACGCCAAACACCTGTCTTCTAGTTGATTCTTTGGGCACTTGGGTAGCTAATTTTTTAGAGGAAGACAAAATTAGTTGGGACAACAAGATAGCAGAATTGTTAGAAACTGTACAGCTCGTTGCGGCAGATATGATATTTGTTGCCGAGGAAGTTGGATGGGGTTTAGTTCCAGCTTATCCTAGCGGACGCCTATTTCGCGATCGCCTGGGTTCTTTGGTACGTCAATTAGCTATTCTTTGCGATACCGTATATCTAGTTACTGGGGGTCATGTTTTGAATCTCAGCAATCTTGGCACACCCCTACCACCTCCCAAGCAATAAAAGAAGAGGTGTAGGTAAGCAAAAAGATACAAATGACCAATGACCAATGACTAATGACTAATTACCCATGACCGATGTATTCAGCTTCTTAATAGTTTATTCAAGATTTAATGACCTAAAGTTCCCAGCTTAAATTTAGAATTAAAGGTATGGCAACTGAAAAAGACGTTAAAAGATATTTAGCCTACTGGTTTCAGCTAGGTAAAAAGGTGGTTGTAGGCAATGGTATGGCATCTTTGTTGCCGCAACCAGTGCTGAAAGGTGATAACTATAGTTCAGAATTTGAAACCTGTTGGCAAGAAATTCGCGATCGCGCGGATGAATCGTATTTAGAAGGAACTAGTGAAACGATTGGCGAACTCCTGACACCTACATGGGAAATGCTACCTTGTAGTCGTTGCAATATGCCAGTAGCAATGCGCAATTTGGGGATGCCGGCTTTAAGTTGTCCCTGTCATAATTTACCAAGTTGGCCGAATACAGAGTTACCATCACCCCGTAGTCCTGTTAGTACTCAAGAGCAATTACAATTAATTCGCGATCGCCTTTGGCAAAAGCAATCATCATCAAATGTAAATTCCTAAAACATCCCTGAGTGAAAATTCATCGGCGGAAAAAATTCAGCCTCTTACAAAAAATAAATTACCCATATTCCCTAGCGAGCATCTTGCTCGCTTTTAAACATCTGTGAGCAAGATGCTCGCACTACAAATTTATTGGGTATTTAAAAAATTGGATGTCCCTATATGCAATTGCATATTAAATTGGGATGACAGATATGTTTAGATGTTAAATTTTGTCTAATCCAAAATTTAAAACCTAAAATTTAAAATTTGCTGAATTAACCCCACCCTGCAAAGGGATGGGGTTTCCAGTTTTCCCGACAGATACTAATTTAGGCACTTTCTTTGCTTGATGTATCTATGTCTTCTATTCAATTAGCCAAACACCGCGCCAGTAGTTCTCTGGATAGAGAAAATTGCTAGACATTTTCCGGTATTAAGAATAATTAATCATAGAAGTTGTCTATTCTTAAATCTCGCCAAATCTCTGAAACTTGCCAGCCGGAATTACCCACAGATTGTACCAAAGGATTGTCGCGCAATGGAATATATCTAGGTTCTTGATAGTTAACATCAAGTACTTGCTGTTGCTGACTTGTGTATTCTGGAATCTCAAAAGTATCATCGCTGGAAGCCGGCTCAGATAACTCTTCTTGTGCTTCTGGCTTTGGCAGAATGGGTTTTTCAATTCTTTTGATGAGTTGGATATCCATTGACGTTTAAATTGTATGATTTGACAAAAAAATAATTCTCTGAGCGAGAATTAAGAACAGCACAATCTAGTCTTTCCCAAACTAACAGATAAATCCGTAAAAAGTTGTTGTAAAGTTTGGTGTTGAAAATTACTTAAGCTAGTCTAGGATACAACAAAATTATCCCTAGAGGAAGTGATAATTTAGGTATAGCCAAAGCTAACAACGAGATTTTTGGATAAACGATCGCCTCAGTTCCTTTACCTAGCCTGGAAAATATTGTTTTTCAGGTAGTTGTACAACATCAGAGTCAACTTTACCGTAACCTTAACTATATTTAGCATTTGCAAATTTTAAATTTTGCGATCGCTTTTTCCACCTATATATAGAACAATCTTATTTGATATGCGAACAAAAAGGACAAGGAGGACAAGGAGGACAAGGGGGACAAGGAAGATAGGTGTTTGTAACTCCTAAACTCATTGCTAGAATTAAGGCACAGCTTTGCTGTGCCAGTGCGTAAATATAAAGCGACTTGTTGTAGACATCGCTTGTTATCATTGCCAAATCGTTAGATGTTACTCGACTCCAAAGGCAGAGATGGTAAGCGATGATGGTTTTTTGCTACAATTTGCACGCTGCGATTAGGCCCTGTTACCAAACCACGCCGTTTTGGATAAATCTCTAGATTCTCATCGACTAGCGCCAAATCCCAATTAGAAAGGATTTTTGCTAATATTACTTTCATTTCAAATTGAGCAAATGCCATACCTATACAGCGTCTCACACCACCGCCAAAGGGCAAAAACTCATAAGGCGAAAATTGACGTTCTAAAAAGCGTTCTGGTTTAAATTCTTGATGTTGTGGGTATAAATCTTCGCGTTGGTGAGTCAAATAAATGGAACCAAGAACGATTGTACCGGGTTCTAAATCGTAACCGCATAAAGATACAGGTTCTCTGACTACACGGGGGAAAGTTAACATTCCTACAGGATAAATTCGCAAAGATTCGCAGCAAACAGCGTTAAGATATGGTGATTTAAACACGCTGCTGGGGTCTGGATTTTCACCCAAAGTATCTAATTCTTGTAATAGTTTTTCCTTAACTGATGGTAACTTATGAATCCAGTACAAAGCCCAAGTTAATGCTGTGGCTGTGGTTTCATGTCCGGCTGTTAACAGCGTCATCAATTCATCGCGCAATTCTGCATCAGTCATGGCTTCACCTGCTTCATCACGCGCCGCCATCAGTAAACTCAGAATATCAGTCCGCGATGGATCGGGATTGTCTCGCCGTTCTTGAATTTCTGCATTTAATAGTTCGTGAACGCGCTGTTTACGACGCAAAAATCTTCCCCAAGAACTGCGGGGGCCTAAATCCATTCTCAAGGCGGGAAAATACAATTCTACAACCCTTAAAGGCGAGTTTTCATTCAGCATTACTGCTAAAATTTCCTCTAATTCTTGGGCGCGGGGGCCTTCATATAATCCAAATACAGCTTGCATAATTATCCGCATAGTAATAATTTGCATTGCCGATCTAGTACAAAATGGTTTATCTATTTCCCATTGACTAATTACCTGGGTTGTAACTTTATTAATTACCTGTCCATAGGTACGCATTCTATCACCGTGGAACGGTGGCATTAATAATTGACGTTGACGGCGATGTACTTCCCCGCTAACTGTAATTACAGAATTTTTTCCTAACATCGGTTCAAATACCGTGTTGAAATCGCTAGGTGCAGTGAATTCTTTAGTATCGCTAGTCAACATTTTTTCTAAAGCCTGGGGATTGCTAACAAACACCACAGGTGCATTTAATTGCATGGTAAAAATATCACCATAGCGCTGGGCACAATCTGTCATGAATGGCATTGGTTGGAAAATCCACTTCAGCATTTGTACCAGCGCTGGAGATTTCGGGCCATGAGGCAATTTCATAGGCTTAATTTGTTGGGTTAATTCTGTTTTGCCAATGAATTTTGCCGAATAACATTAAATATTTCTGCATTTAAAATACATAAATTACAGAGCATATTGACTTTATTTTTAAAGTATCAATGCTAGCTATTTATCAGTAATAATTAGCGATTTTTAATTAAGTAATGCGCAAAAAATATGAAAGGTTAGTTAAACAGCAGTTTATTGTCAAGCATTGCAATTTTTGAGCAAGCAATATAACTTTTTACTTGCGGAAAACACTAAAATGAGTGCGCGATTTACCTAAACGAGTAAGCGATATGGCTTTTTACTTGCGGAAAACACTAAAACCTGTGCGTGATTTACCGAAATGAGTAAGCATTATGGCTTTTTGAGTAGGTGAAATAGTATTTTACTTGCGGAAAACACTAAAATGAGAACTCGTTAAGGCTTAATGAGTAGGTGAAATGGCTTTTCGCTTACTTAAAATAAGAAAATGGGTACTTGATTTCGATAAATGAGAAGGCGAAATGCTTTTTTGTTTACATAAAATTTAAAAATGAGTCCTGAATATGTGTAAATGATAAATTTGGCGAATTTTGCCCCAATACGGTTCAGTTAAGGATAAATGTAGGTTGGGCTTACCGTGTGTAAACCCAACAAAGCGCCGAAAATGTTGGGTTTCGTTCCTCAACCCAACCTACGCTAAATCAGTTTTTTGATGCTAACTGAACCGTATTGGGCTATATTTCAATTTGACTTTGGGTGGGGAAACCCCGCCCCTACAGGTACATCTGTCTTATGATTGTTTTAAATTGGTAAAATCTACCTTTGTGTAGAGATGTAATTACAAATCTTCTGCTGAAAGACATAATTATCTCAGTCAACCGTCAACCGTCAACAGTCAACCGTCAACCGTCAACAGTCAACCGTCAACCGTCAACCGTCAACCGTCAACAATTAAGCCGTAAGTTGTCTGACTTGTTCGGCGGAATCTAGTTGTAATGCGGAAGCGGCGATCGCCTGACTCTGACTTATACTTAATTGGGCGATCGCTTGTTTTAAAATGGGGATGGCTTGGGGATTAACGCTTAATTCATCTAATCCTAATCCCAATAAAATCGCTGTGGCGGCGGTTTCGGCTGCAAGTTCACCACATAATCCTACCCAAATTCCGGCGTCATGAGCAACTTTCACTGTGCGTTGAATCATGCGCAAGACTGGGGGGTGTAATGCATCAGTTAAATTAGCAACGCGGGGGTTATTGCGATCGCCTGCCATGACATACTGACTTAAGTCGTTGGTGCCGATACTAAAAAAGTCTACCTCAGCTGCTAACTGATCCGCGATCGCTACAGCTGCGGGGACTTCAATCATGATACCTAGTTGAATGTTGGCATCAAAGGGAATCGCTGCTTGTCTGAGTTCCCGTTGCACTTCATTTAAAATTTCCTTAGCTGCCCTAACTTCGGTGATACTGGCAATCATCGGCAGCATAATTTTAATATTGTGTCCTGTACTAGCTCGTAAAATCGCCCGTAATTGAGTTGTCAATATGTCGGGATGTTCTAAACAAAAGCGAATTCCCCGACAACCTAAAAAGGGGTTTGTCTCCGGTACGCCTTGAATATAAGGTAGCGGTTTATCCCCACCAACATCTAAAGTCCGAATAATTAATGGCTGTTGATCTAAAACTTGGGCGATCGCTTGGTATACTGCTAATTGCTCCTCTTCCGTGGGAGCACTTGTCCTACCTAAATACAGGAACTCTGTACGCAGTAGTCCTACTCCTTCAGCACCGCTAGCTAAAGCCACTTGAACATCAGCTATGCTACCGATGTTAGCAAAGACACTGACTTGCTTACCATCGCGCGTAATTGCTGGTTGATGTGCTTTGGCTAGCGCTTCCTGTTGTGCAGTTTGCCAAGCTTCTCGCTTCGCTTCTAATATACTCAAAATATCTGCTTCTGGCTCTACCCAGGCTTTACCACTGCCGCCATCAAGGGCCATAATTGTGCCATCTTCCAGATATAATATGCCTGCATCTACGCCCAAAACCGCCGGAATCCCTAATGTCCGGGCAATAATTGCACTGTGAGATGTGGCACTACCAGATGTGGTACAAATTCCTAATACTTTGCTGGGATCTAAGCCAATGGTGTCTGAGGGTGTTAAATCGCTGGCGACTAAAATCGCTGGTTCTGTCAATTCTAAAGCACTGGCTGATGCGCCGGTGAGTAAACGCAATACTCTTTGTCCGACATCAACCACATCCTCGACTCGTTCCTGTAAATAAGCATCTTCTAGTTGATGGTAGCTAGAAGCGACTTCATCAACAACAGCTTGCCAAGCGGCTTCGGCGTTGAGATGATGATCATAAATTCTCGCCCTTACCGCTTCTAAAAGTACCGGATCTTCTAAAAATAAAAGATGGGCGACAAAAATCGCCGCTTCTGTATCGCCAATTTGCAGGGAAGCTTGAGAAAATAATGTCTGAATTTGCTGTTGAGCGGTAGCAATGGCTATTTGTAATCTTTGCCACTCTGATTCTGCATCATCTACGTGATATTGTGTAGCAGTGATGGCAGGTAGTTGATAATGGACTACAGGCGCGATCGCAACTCCTGGTGAAGCCGGAATTCCCGAGAGTTCGCCAGCAGAAGCAGGGCTAACTTCTGTTGACTCAACCACTGGCGGCGCAAATGTACTATTATCTTCGCCAAAGTTATTATTAATTAATACTTCTAAGGCGGCTAAGGCAGCATCAGCATCGATACCAGTAGCCGTAATTACTAATTCATGTCCTTGACGTACTCCTAAAGTTGCGACTTGATTGATACTGTCACCCCTCACGGCATCTGTCCCCCTTGTAACATTCCTTACCTTAATTTGCGCTTGAAATTGGGCGGCGGTGGTGACAAATTGCGCGGCTGGACGGGCGTGTAAACCCAAGCGATTGTTAACTGTGAGGCGAATTTCTTTGCTAGGCGATTCTGCGTGAGCTGTAGCAATAACCGATGCAGAACTGCTATCTATGCCGAGCAAAGTATGTTTTGCTACTAAAGCTGACTGTGCTTCAGCGATCGCTTGTTGAATATTATGACCTGCGGCGGCGGCGACTACAGCTGCGATCGCACCTTCAACCAGTGGTGCTGCACATAAATGGACTTTTTCCCGTTGTTGTGGGTTAAGGAAATCTAGCGCCATTTCTGCACTCATCACAGCGCTACCCAAATCCATTAAGACTAATACACCATCATCATTGAAGATAGAAGCGATCGCCTGATAAACTTGCATGGGATCTGTACCCAAAGGATTATCTGGATCGTCAATTCCAGCTGCGATCGCTAACGGGACTTTACCCTGAACCATTTGCGCTGCTAGTTCCTGTACACCAAGCGCGAGTTGTTTACTGTGAGAAACAATGACTATTCCAATCACAACAACACCATCAACTCTCTTGAGAGACTTTTCCTGAGCCAGTTAACCTTTACATTCTTCCATTTTCTCCTCAGAAAATCAGCGTTGATTTTCAAATCGCAACTTTAATATGCCAAAGTCGAATTCTGTTGTTGATGTGACAGTTCTGGGAATTATGAAGATAGGCATAAAAACTTTAAGTATAGTTTACCTACAGTTATTTTTATGGTACAAAAGTACTAAGTTGTCCTAATTCCGAAGGTTGAAGATCCCTGCGTCTATACGTAGTAGGTTTTCAGTTGGGGTTTAAATCCCCGACTGAAAATGTCTTTAATTTTGAATTTTGAATTTTGAATTTTTAATTTTTAATTTTTAATAGGTTTTATGGTGATGCAACCTCTTCAGCCAGTTAGCGCCGCCGATTTACAAGCATTTTTGGATACACCAGAACAGTTATTACAGCAGCCAACAGAATTGCAATTAGCTTTTGCTAACTACATTGAAACACCGCGATCGCTCTTAGAAATCCTAGTTAATAGCACTGATAGGCAAGTATCACAAGCCGCTAGTTTACACGTAAATTATGCCGGAGAAATCACAGAAAATTGGCAAAAAGCGGTAGATGAAATACTGCAACAACAGGAACTAGGGCAAAATGACCGATTAGCTGTAGAATTGCTCAAATTGGGAACTGTACCGCCATGCTTTTTCAGCGAATGGGTTCCCGCAGAAAAGCTAATACCTGGGTTGCGTAATCCCCATATACCGTTAAAGTACTGTTTGCAACTCTTAGAACGTCTAGCGCAGGAACCGACTTTAGAACCAAGCTTACAAGTTGCAGAATCCCCAGAAACACAGTTAGCAGTATTAGAGCAGTTAGCAGGTGACTTAGAGTTACCTATTAGGTTAGCAGTAAAGTTTAACCCCAACTGTCCACCATCATTAATTGAACTAGTGGAAGGACAACACGCTATTGCATCTGACTGGAATACCGATGCAGAACAATTAGCAATGTTAGCACAAAGCCGTTGGGCTTGGATTCGTCAAGCTGTAGCACAAAACCCGAATACACCGCCTGATGTGTTAGTCAAACTAGCTAGCGATTCTATTACCAGAATTCATCTTGATGTGGCGCGTAATCCTTCCTCACCTGTAGCTGCGTTGACATTGTTGGTTAATCATTTCAACCATGCAGTGCGTGAAGCTGTGGCAAAACATTGTAACTCTTCTGAAGAATTGTTATTACAACTTTTACCAAATTTCAGTAATGAAATTGCACAAAGAACTAATTTACCAGCTATTGTGATTGAAAAATTAGTAGATACTCGTCAAGGCTTAATTTACGCACTTGATGAACAAGCAAATATAACTGGAGAAATTTTAGCTAAATTAATCAATATTCAACCGGGATGGGAAAAAAGAATTGCGAAAAATCCCAAATGTCTTGTCAGTACATTAGAGCTATTAGCAAATCATGCAGATAATTTGGTGCGCTTAGAGGTAGCACGCAATCCTAATACGCCAGATTCTTTACGCGAAGAAATACTCACAGATTTAGCAGCATTAGAAGAAATTTCAATCCGTGCTGAAGTAGCTGCATATGAAAAAACACCGGCAGTTTTATTAGAACTACTAGGTGAAAGTGAATTATATTTTGCTAAAAAAGATTGCTCTGTAACAATCGCATTATTAAGTAATTCTTCTACTCCTCTATATCTTAGAGAACGCTTAAAGCAAAATTTTCTCAATCCTCCAGGAAGGAAGTGGCATGATGAAGACTGGGAATGTCGTATGGCACTAGTTTTAAACCCAGCAGTTACAGAAGCAGAACGCAATCATTATCTGCAAGAAATGTTTCAATATAATGGCGAAAAAAATACATTAGAACAATTAGCTAAAAATCCTAAAACGCCACCTCATTTGTTAGAGAAGTTAGCACAATCATCAAATCCAATTATTCGGCGTTATGTGGCGATGAATCTCTCAACTCCTGGAGAAATTTTGATTCGTCTTACCGAAGATGAGGATCGACAAGTAAAAGATTATGCATTACAAAATCCTCATGTGCCTATTTTAGAAGCACATCGGCAAATACAGTTAGGAATTTATCAGCTTTTTTTAGCCGAAACCAAAGCCGAAGAAACTAAGAATGCTCACAAATTAATGGCGCGTCGTACTGGTACTCCTTATGCTTTAGCGCAGATTTTAGCAAAAGGCGATCGCAATTCTAAACTTACCGCCGCACGTAGCAATCAAACCCCTATCCCAGTATTACAACAACTAGCAAAAGATGCAGATGAAGCCATCCGGCAAGCTGTTTCTAAAAATGCCAATTTACCTTTAAATAACTTATTAGAATTTGCCAAAGATCCAAGCGTTCATGTACGTTCAAATCTTGCCTATAAACCATTACATAGTAAAATACCTACCCCTATTCAATTATTAGAAATATTGGCACAGGATGAATCACCAATAATCAGAGCCAAAGTTGCAGAACATCCCGATACACCAGTAGAAATATTGGTGCAGTTAGCCAACGATACCAGTCGTGAAGTCAAAACCAAACTAATTGCTAACCCTAACACTCCCGTAACAATTCTGACTCGTTTGGGATTAGAAGAAAATCTCGTAAATCAACGCAATCCCAGTACACCAGGAATTGTACTTGCTCAAGCAGTTAAAAGCATGAGTGGGAAAAATCTCGCTGATTTTATTAAACATCCTGTCAAAGGTTCGCAAATGCCGGCGGAAACTTTGGCACAGTTAGCAACTCACACCGATAGTTCGGTGCGTTATCGCGTCGCGTCGCACCCCAACACCCCAGCCACAGTTTTAAGACAGTTAGCGAGAGATGCTTACGTCGCTACAGTTCGCGCTGTCGCTAGTAATCCCAATACATCCCCGGAAACATTGGAAGTACTCGCCACTCATTCAGATTTTACAACGCGATTGGACGTTGCACGCAATCCAAATACACCGCCTCGCGCACTTTCCCAAATCGTTCAAAGTACCCAAAATTCAGGAAATACCCCAAATCAAACCGTGGATATGCTCAAGAGTGCATTTCCTGGTAATCATAATGATGTGCTGCGTTGCATAGCTGGAAATCCGCGCACACCCATTGAAGCATTAGAAATTTTGGCAAGAAGAGAGTTTTTAGGTGCAACACCAGATCCAGAAGCATTCCTTCCAGCAACAACGAATGATGAGATCGTGCGATCGCTTGCATATAATCCCAGCTTAACACCACAACTGCTCGCCATTCTCACTCATGACCCTAGCATAGAGGTGCGAGTTTGTTTAGTTCGCCATCCCAACTTAACAGAGGCTTTATGGTTGTGCCTAGCTGAAGATACAGCAATATCGGTGCGGGAAGCAGTTGCAGCTGCAAACAACGCACCTGTAAACATTTTGGAATTATTGGCGCGGGATGAGCAAAGCGAGGTAAAAATTCAAGTAGCGACTAACTCTAATACACCAATTCCTGTTTTAGAAATTTTAGCCAGCGACGAAAACCCCAGTGTCAGAACTGCTGCGGCTAGTAATCCTCATCTTTCTGAAACAATCTTGGCACAATTAGCAACTGATGAAAAAGTTGAAGTTCGCCGTGCAGTTGCTCAAAATCCTCACACCCCTGCGGTTATTAAACAAACGCTGCGCGATTTAGTTTTTCAACCCACCACCCAACAAACTAATCCCACCTTACGCGGACTTAGCCGTATTTACAACCCCAGCAGCGATGATATAACAAGCATACTGGCAGAATATGCAACTTCCGAAAACGCCTTTGTCCGCTTAGTAACTCTACTCCACCCGCAAACTCCCCCAGAAGTATTGACACAAGCAGCACAATCTGAATATTGGCTAGAACGCTATGCAGTTGCAGATAACCCCGCAACACCAGAAGAACTACGTCAGCAGCTAACCCACGATAGTAATCGCATTGTCAAAGCAGTTGCGATCGCAAATTTATAAATCAAAGATAAATATGAACTTAGAAACCGCAAAAATCTTAGGTACTCTTGAAGTATTAATTGATAAACGCCTTGAGTTTCGTCTGCACTATAATCACCATTCTTCTTTAGAACCTTTCGTTTGGGATATCCAGGAAAAAGGCGATTTTAGTTTACTCAATCTGGGACGCGATCGCAAATGGATAACTCTCACCGATATTGATGTTGCTGTCAAAAATTGGCAAGCATTAGAACGGCGCGGTTATTTAAACCCAGATGATTATCCTGATGACTACGAAGATGTTATCGCTCCGGAATTAGCTGATGCAAGAGCAGAGATATATGAGGAATTAGCTGATGCTATTTCAGAAAACCTTCAGAATATCGAGGTTTTCAAATTTAGCCGCATTCCTATGTATTCATTTTATGTTGTGTTAGGTCAAGACCAAGAAAATAATTGGTTTTGTTTTTCTCAAACTGTTGCCAGAGAAACTAAATTACGAGGAGAAATCAAATATTCTAATTTACCTGATTTAACCATGCAGCCATCTTTGGATAGAAATACGGCTAAATTGAAAGATAAATTTCAGCAAATCATCAATACATTAGAACCAATTACTATTTATGGTTACTATGGTGGCGGCTATGATTATAGATTTCCACATTATTTAGTTCAAGCAATAAGCAACTCTAGAGAACAAGCAATATTAATTGCTCTCCAACAAGCAGGAATGCTTGATATTGGTAAATTTCACAAATTTGACGTAGAAGCTTTATCTGGGAATTGGGATGAAAATGAAATTGCTGAATTTTACCCACAATATGACAAGATAAATCAATTTCTCACTCAAAAACTTTCTGATATTCAGATGTTGAGATGTAGTTTTTGGAACCGTGAATGTATATATGTTCTCGGAACAACAAAGGCAGAAGATATAGCAGGAATCTATATTGAAAGTGAATTTGATTTTAATCCTTAACTGATTTTTACAGCGAAGTTAAATTCTGTTCCTGAGACGATAATTTTGGGAATTATGAAGATAGGAATAAAAACTGTGACTGTAGGTAAACTACAGTCATTTTTATAGTATATATGTACTATTGCGTTGGGTGTGATTATCATGCAACCTCTTCAGCCAGTTAGCGCCGCCGATTTACAAGCATTTTTAGATACACCAGAACAGTTATTACAGCAGCCTGTGGAATTGCAATTAGCTTTTGCAAACTACATTGAAACACCGCGATCGCTCTTAGAAGTTCTCGTTAATAGCACTGACAAACAAGTATCACAAGCCGCCAGGGTGCACGTAAATTATGCGGGAGAAATCACAGAAAATTGGCAAAAAGCGGTAGATGAAATACTGCAACAACAGGAACTAGGGCAAAATGACCGATTAGCTGTAGAATTGCTCAAATTGGGAACTGTACCGCCATGCTTTTTCAGCGAATGGGTTCCCGCAGAAAAGCTCATTCCAGCGTTGCGTAATCCCCATATACCGTTAAAATATCGCTTACAATTACTCGAACGCTTGGCGCAGGAACCGACTTTAGAACCACGCTTACAAGTTGCAGAATCACCAGAAACACCCTTAGCAGTATTAGAACAACTAGCAGGGGATTTAGAATTACCTATTAGATTAGCAGTAAAGTTTAACCCCAATTGTCCCCCATCATTAATTGAATTAGTGGAAGGACAATACACCATTGCATCTGATTGGAATACCGATGCAGAACAATTAGCAATGTTAGCACAAAGCCGTTGGGCTTGGATTCGCTTGGCGGTGGCACAAAATCCCTCAGCGACAGCAGAAACTTTAATGCAGTTGGCTGGAGATAGGGTATATAAAATCCAGTTATCAGTGGCGAAGAATCCAGAAACACCCGCAGATGTGTTAGCTGTATTAGCGCAACATCAAAATCAAACAATCCAAGCAACTGTAGCCGAACATCGAAATGCAACGGCAGAGATATTACATCAATTATTTCCCACTCAGCAGCAACTTTTAAAAAGAAGAGAAAATTTACCGACTAGTATTTTAGAAAGATTATTTAATGAAGGGGTAAGAGATAATTATTTATTTTTACAACAACCGCATACACCTACATGGATTTTAGCTGAATTAGCGAATGTTGATTTAGAAGCTTTAAGAGTAGCGAAACGAGCAAAGCATACGCATCTACCATTACCAGAAGTTTTTGAGCAATGGATTAGAGATGATATGAGGTTTTTGGTTGATGTTGCCAAACATCCCCAAGTTTCCCTAGGAATTTTAGAACATTTAATTCAATATCCCCATCCATATATTAAGCTAGCAGTTGCCCAAAATTCTCTGATTGATCCAGCGAAAAAAATTGAGTTACTAGAGGAGTTAGTCAAAGCCGGAGAAAGGGATGTTCTCAAGCTAATCGCCGCAGATTCCCAAACACCTGTGGCGATTTTAGAACAAATAGTTGAACAGGAATCACCTCAAAATAAATTCCGCTTCAAACTCCGCCGCCTTTTAACTAGAAATCCAGAAGCAGATAATAGAGAATCTGTAGCTGATTTCTGTATGGATGCAATCAGAAAAATTCTCGCTCCATATCAAATATCAATTGATGTTGAGGAATGGTTTAATTTAATTGAAAGTTATCAATGGACAACATTACTAGAAAATTATACTTATGTTGGCGATTTACAAGGAAGATACCGCCAAGATAAAAGTTTTTACGAACAGGTAAACGAGGAATGGAAACAATTTCTGCCAACTATATCAGAGTCAGAACGACAAAAAATGATCGCTAATATATTAGAAATTCCTGACACGCTGGTAGATGTGGTAAAAGACGATCGCACTGTTGCTGTAGCCTTAGTAGGTAATCCTAGTCTACCAGTACCTTTACGAGAAAAATTGCAAAAGCAACTCACTCGTCCTTTAGAAAAATTAAATTCTTACGAAAATGATTGCGATATGCGGATGGCTTTAGCTTATAATCCTCAAGTTCCCGAAGCCGAACGCAAAGAGTATTTTCAGCAACTTCTCTCAACAAATTGGAACGATATTCCAGAAACAATTGCCAGAAATCCCAATACTCCACCAGAAATTATAAACCAATTAATGACTCGTCCTGGTGGCGTTCGTCAAGAAGTTTCTCGCAATCCCAATGCACCTGCTAATGCATTAGCAGAATTAGCTCAAGATGCTAATAGCACTACGCGAAATTGGGTAGCTGAAAATCCCGGTACGCCGATTAATATTTTGCTGCAACTTGCTAAACAACCTGTAGAAAAGACAATTAATAATGTTGCCAATATTCGAGGTAATATCATCAAAAATCCTCATTTGCCTGCAAGAGAACGCCATCGGATATTATTAGTGATGGAAGAAGAACAAGAAATTATGGAAGCGCATCAATTAATGGCGCGTCGTGTTGATAGTCCTTATGCTTTAGCGCAGGTTTTAGAAAAAGGCGATCGCAATGCCAAAATTACCGCCGCACGTAGTCATAAAACGCCAATTCAAGTATTACAACAACTCGCCAAAGACGCAGATGAAACTGTACGTTCTGTAGTCTCAGAAAATGCTAATTTACCACTCAGCAATTTATTAGAGTTGACACAAGACTCTAGTTTAAATGTTCGCGCAGGTTTAGCTAGGAAGCGACTGCATAAACCAACTGCTGTAGAAGTACTGCAACATTTAGCTAATGATGAATCAGCACAAATTAGAGCGCAGGTTGCTGCTAATACTGACACTCCAGAGGAATTATTGAGAAAGCTGGCTAATGACTCTAATAAAGAAGTGTGGGAAGCATTGGCGCGTAACCCAAATACACCTGTGGATATTTTAGAATTTTTGGGGGTAGAGAAAGGCGTTGTTAATCCTTGGAATGGGAAAACACCTGCTAAAGCTTTAGCAAAAGCTGTAGAAAATACTTTAAAAATGGACTTCCGATTTCGAGATAAAGCTTTAGATGAATTACTCAAGCCGCGAAATTCCGAAATGCCAGCAGAGATATTGGTAAAATTAGCTAACTACAAGACATCATGGATTCGTTCGGCTGTAGCGGATCATCCCAATACCCCGATTTTTGCCTTAGAACCCTTAATTAATGATGATTATAGCCCCGTTTTGTGGGCGATCGCGCGTCGTGCTGACACTCCCCCCCAATTCCTCGAAAGACTGCTATTAAGGTTTACAGATACAAAAAATCAAGACTACGAACAAATTTGTCATGCAATTTGCGATCGCCGGGAACTTCCCCCCAACCTGTTAGAATTCTTGATGGAAAGTAACCTACAACAGGTTTATCTGCGAATAGCAGCGCAAGCAAATCTAACACCAACAATTGTTGAAAGACTCATGGCGATGTCAAATGAGTCTGTGTTAACTACCCTAGCGCGCAATCATAGCCTCAGCGCTGAATTTTTAACCAGACTGGCGCAGAATTCTAATGCTAATATTTGTAGTGCGATCGCCAATCATCCCCACATTACACCAGAAATTTGGCTACAGCTTGCTAACCATGCAGAAGTTAAAGTACGTCAGTTAGTTGCTGCTAACTCAAATACTCCTGTGAATATTCTGGAAATATTAGCCAAAGATGCAGATCAAGTTGTCCGTGCAAATGTTGCGAATCATCAGAATTTACCTGTACAGATTTTAGAACAATTAGCACAAGATGAAGAAGCATTTGTTCGTGTAGCCATTGCTTATAATCCGCATTCACCAGAAACAATCCTGACACAACTAGCAACTGATGAAAAAATCGAAATTCGTCGTGCTGTTGCACTTCATCCTTATACCCCTGCGACTATTAAACAAACTCTCCGCGATTTAGTTTTTCAACCCAACAATCAACAAAGTGTCAGCACTACCTTGCGCGGAATCAGCCGCATTTACAACCCCAGCAGCGATGACATTTCAACCATACTTGTAGAATATGCGAATTCCGAAAACGCCTTTGTTCGCTTAGTAACTCTACTCCATCCCCTAACTCCCCCAGAAATATTAACACAAGCAGCACAATCTCAATCTTGGCTAGAACGCTACGCAGTTGCAGATAACCCCGCAACCCCAGCAGAATTACGCCAACAACTTGCGCAAGATAGTAATCGCATTGTTCGTGTAGCAGCTAAAGTTTAGTTGTGAATAATTGAGGATGTTGCAGATGCCATACAGTGATTTTACACTTGCTAAAGTTCGAGAAGCTTTTCAACTTGTAATTGATGAAAAGCGTAATTTATTCATATAATCTCTGAAATTATGCAACCAAAAACAGAGCAAATTCTAGCAACACTACAAGTTATCATCGAGCCTCAATCAGGCTTTAATTTACCTGGGCATGAATCTGGTGGATCTATTTCTCCTTTTGTTTGGGAGTTATCCCAAAATGGTGAATTTAATATACTTAATCTCAGCCTTGAGAAAGGCTGGTTAAAACTTACAGATATTGATGCCACAATTAAAAATTGGCAGACAATGGATTATGCAAGTAATTTTAATAGCTTTTCTTTAAATTTAAATGAAAAAACTGCTTGGGCTAGTAAAATAGAAATATTATCTCAATTACTAATTCAGAATTTACAAGACTTAGAATCTTTTAATGTTAAAACTTCCTCGTACTTCCCAGATGACGATTTAGTTGGTTTGATTGTTGGTAAAACTACAGATGGAAATTGGATTGCTGTTTTTCATACCCTTTATAAAGAAACTAAAATTCCACAAGAACAACTTTCTCGTTCTCCCGTGATTCATCATATCTCTGCTCAAGCATTAAGAGAAAATACACTAAATATAGTCTCACAACTTCAAGCCATTACATCAGACATGGGAACCATTCATTTAGCAGGAGATATTGGTGGTGGATATTACTATAATTACGATTATCAAATCGTCTATGGTGCAGCTGAGACAAAAGAAGCAGCAATGGCACAGGCTCTACAAGCTTCGGGAATGTTAGAAATTGGCATATTTCATAAGTTTTTTTCTGAGAAAGAATACTTGCCAAGGTGGGCTAACAATTTAGAGGCAAAATATGCAAAATACGATAAATTAAACAAATTTTTGCATCATACTTTTGCAGAAGTAATGATGTATAGATTCAGTTTTTGGACTCAGGAGAATATCTACATCATTGGCGAAACTTCAGGAGGCGATTGGGCTGGTTTATACATAGAAAGCGAATTTGTGTATAATCCATAGTTTTAAATATTACAATTACGCCAAATCACTATGCAAGCTGAAACAGAAAAATTGCTCGGTACATTAGAAATCCTCTGTTCTAATGCTTTTATTTGGGAAACTATCTACCAAGGAGAATTTAACCTATGGAATTTAATGATTTCTCAAAGATTTGTCAACCTAACCGACATAGAACTCGCTTTTGAACATTGGCAAAACATTGAGGAATGGGGAACGCCTACAAATCAACAAGTATTTGACTATGAATATGCTCCTACTCGTTCCGAACGCAAAAACAATAACTGGAATCAAACCATTGCTGCTGAACGCCAAGAATATTATCAAAAAATTCAGCACCTTATCACTAACAATTGTCAAAATTTGCAAGCTTATAGTTTATCTATCCCCAAATCAAACCATCAAAATTTTGAATGGGAACACCCTGATTTTTCTGTATCAATATTAGTAGCTGAAACTAATAATAATAACTGGTTATGTCTTGCGCCTACCGTTCCCGATCAAGTCAGCTATAATCGCCGTAAAACAAACCCACCCACAACGAAAATTGTCCGTGAAAAATCAGCAAGTTTAGCGGATGAAAGTTTAATAACCGAAGTCCAATCATTCCTCGATCATCTCACGCCAATTACCATTTACGGCTACTATCATGGCGGATATAACTATACTTATGAACATCACCTTTTAGGTGCATACGCTAAAACTAAAATATCTGCAATTGAACTTGCATTACAAGCCGCAGCAATGGTAGTAATAGAAAAGCCAACAGTTGAGTATGCTAGCGATGCTGACAATAGCCGCAAACTCAGCCAATTTATGAACCAGTGTTTAAGCGATCGCACTCTCTACAATATCAGTTTTTGGGATCTGGGTTACACCTACGAAGTCGGACAAACCCCACCCGGTGATTGGATTGGCGTTCGTTCCACCAGTGAATTTGAATATAATCCTTAAGTATCTACTACAGCACGGAGTCAAGAATTTACCTATTCTCAGTCAACAAAACCCTTACTTTGTATTAATTTTGACTTTTGACTTTTGACTTTTGACTTCCGCCTTGCGATGCTAGTTTTTTAAACCCGCGATCGCACTACTATATATTGTCATAAACCGAGATTCTTCTAAAGGTGCGTCATGATTCCAGGTTCCCACAACACAATATTGTTTGCCATTCTTCGCTTTTAGCCAAGTTGTCAAATTTAGCACCCCAGATTCCGAACCACCTTTAAAAGCTACTCGTTCCCAATCTCCCGCATTCGCTACCCCAGGATTGATGCTCATTAACGGTAAATCAGCAACTTGCTCTATCAAACTACAAAGTTCTCGCGCAGTCAAAAACCACTCAATATCTAAAGCTACTGGCTTATCAGTAAATTCACTTACATCTGGTAAGGATTGTTGAGCTAGGGAGTTTAAAATTGCCCGTTTTTGCTCTACATTACTATTACGATAGCGTTTTCGTAACTCTTGGTTCTTCGCACTTTTGAGGATAAAAAACTCGCGAGTCGTCAACAAAGGAACGTTGCGCGGTGTAATCTTTTCTATTATCGGTCGTCCAATGATATTAATTAAAGCATCAGTGGCGGTATTGTCACTTTGAGAAATCATCAAAGCCGATAATGTCTGCAAAGTTAACAATGAACCATCAGGCCAAGTTTGTAACATCCCAGAGGGTAGACTCTTCCATCCTGATTTTAACTCGACAACATCCGCCCACGATCGCACTTTTGCAGAAATTTGCGATTTTAGCGCTTGCAGAACTGCCAACTTAAACGCCGAACCCACAGCCAAAGGGGTATCAGCATTTAACGCCGCGCGTTCTGATTTCCCTTCGAGAACTAGAAAACTCACCTTACCCGGTAAAGTTTTCAATTCTGCGATCGCTTCTTTTAAATCTTGGGACTTAGCCACAGGCGGTTGAAAAAATAGCATGGCAATTTTACCATTGCTATCAAAGGCGATTTGCGTCGGTACATAACCACGGGCAAACACAACTCTGTAATTTTTACCTTGTTCTTCTACTTTTTGATAATCTCCTAATCCTTGTTTTAAACTAGAGATAATCTGCTCAATCTGAGAAATAGGCACATGCGCTAAAAACTCAGAACTAAACCAATCAGCTTGCACTTTTTCACTAGTTAATAGTCTTTCTAACGCCGCTTTATTCATAGCAGATTGTTTCGGTAATTGTACTTGGACAATTGGTAATGAATTCTGCTCTATTGATTCCGTTAATACACCATGTGGTGAAAGTAAACTGGCTGTTAATAATACAGTTGCAAATAACATATCATTGGTCATTGGTCATTGGTCATTGGTCATTGGTATGAAAATTTCCGACTAGGGACTTTTGATAACTCTATCCTGGCTCTACGGTGCTAATGGTATAAGTTTTATAATTCTTAGAAGATTTTCATCTTGCTATCAGGGTTAATTCAGAGCGATCGCTCATAATACCCAATCAGCAAGTTAAAAATCTCCACCCATAAGGAAGATGAGGAAAACAACTGACAACTGACAACTGACAACTGACAACTGACAACTAACCAATGACAAATCGACGATATTTTTTAGAAGCTAGTACAGTAATTGTAGGTACAGCATTTTTATCACAATATTTCACCAGGAAATCAGAAGTTATGACAGCTGCAAAAAATGAATTTGAAATCACTAAAACAGAAGAAGAATGGCGCAAAACCTTGACACCAGAACAGTTTCATGTATTACGTAAACACGGTACTGAACGCGCTGGTACTAGTCCTTTAGATAAGCAATATGCAGCAGGGACTTATATATGTGCTGGCTGTGATTTACCGCTATTTACTTCCGAAACTAAATTTAATAGTGGTACAGGCTGGCCTAGTTTTTACGCACCCATTGAAGACGCGATCGCCACATCGGTAGATAAGTCATTTTTTATGACCAGAGTTGAAGTCCATTGTCATCGCTGTGGCGGACACTTAGGCCATGTCTTTAATGACGGGCCTGCACCTACTGGTAAGCGCTACTGTATGAATGGTGCGGCTTTAAAGTTTATTGCTAGTTGAGCAATAATTTAAATCGCCAAAACCATCAGCTGTTTGCAGCTGATGGTTCACCCAAAGCAGCCATCAACTGTGACTGCTGAGACATGAAATAGCGCACTTCTTCATCGGTAGTTTGCGAGAAATCTTCATACCAAACGCCAACTGCATACATCTGCTCTGGCATCTTTAAGCACACAACTTCGTCTACTTTTTCGCTCAATTTTTCGCAAGTATCTGGCGGAGCAACAGGAACTGCAACAACTATCCTGTGAGGTTCTTGCTGTTTTAATAAAGTAATAGCAGCCAACATAGTCGAACCAGTAGCAATACCGTCATCAACTAAAATCACAGTGCGATTTTCAACATTTAACGGAGGGCGATCGCCACGATAAACGCGATCGCGGCGTTGTAACTCCTGCCATTCATCAGCTGCTACTTGATTAATTGTCTGACTAGTAATAGCCAAGGAATTAATGACATCAGAATTTAAAACGCGAATTCCTCCCGAAGTAATAGCACCCATTGCCAATTCTTGATGACCCGGTACACCAATTTTTCTGACGATACAAATATCTAATGGTGCATCTAACGCCTTAGCCACTTCATAGGCAACAGGTACACCCCCACGAGGCAAACCTAAAACCAATAAATCTTTACAGTCAGCATAAGCTGCTAGTTCTCTAGCTAACAACTTACCAGCCTCAGTCCGGGTACGGAACTTGATAGACATAATTTTACCTCCATCAGGTGAGAGCGACGCATCGCTTAATTCTGTGGAACATACAGAAGGCTTGCCGATTCTACTCTCTTTGCTCGATTGCCTAGCTATAGCCATTAGCAATCAAGCTGCTAATTTTTCTGGTAATTATCTATCAAATTCTGGGAATACATCTCCTACTGTGGGCTGTTATATACTACCTGAATTACCAGTGCCCTATTTGCCGATGACACACAGAGAAACTTGTGAGTATTAACGACACCTTGCTGATGACTTAAAAAAGAAAGTGAATGAATGCTCTCAATTTCATTTTCTCTATTCTCATTTTACCCAGGAATTCGGTGTCAAGCCTCAAGATTGAGCCTAAAGGCTTTGGAGCTTTGCAAACACTAGCCCCTAGCCCCTAGTCCCTAGCCTCTTCTAACCCCTAACCCCTAAGCTAAAGCAGGAAATTTTTCTCAGTCAGATTACTACTGTTGAAGTTAGTCAAAGTCAGCAATGTTTGGAATTGATTGGCGCTGAGACTACCATCAGAGTCAATTTTCACAACTGTATGCGAACCAACCTGCTCTTTTCTGATATATGCCTGATAAGGATTAGAACTATTAAAGTTGGCACCACTCATAATTTTGCGCAGATCGATCGTATCTTTTGCAGCTTCAAAATATTGAATTTTATCGCCTCCTTCGGAAATACTGTTATACACAAATCGGTCGTTACCGCCTACACCACTTAAGATATCGGCACCTTTACCACCGATCAAGACATCGTTACCTTCACCACCTTGAATGATATCGTTACTAGAACCTCCTGTAAGGATATCGTTACCATCACCACCTTGGATGATATTGCTGTTAGAACTGCCATTAATGATGTCGTTACCTCTAGTACCGCGTAAGAGGTTGGGGCCAGACATACTTATATTCATAGCTGTTAAGTTCATTTGAGAAGATATCTCAAAAGCACCAACATCTGGTTTACTATCTCGCGCCATTCCCATAGCATCAATTATGGGGATAATACCACCAGTCCTCCCAGAATTAATGGCGGGGCTACCGGCTAATAGAGGATGCAATAAAGAATTACCAATTGTTTGTAAAGGCCCGAGAAGCGGATCGACAATCCGACTACCTGCGACAACTCTTCTACCTTGTGAAGGCGCGGGAAATTCAATATTACCACCACCATCTTGGAGTTGATACCCAACTTGTTGTTGTGATAAATCAGCAGCTTTATTATTAGCCACAATCGAGTTGGTTAGAGTTACAGGCGCAGCTGGATCGTTAATCCAAACGGCTCCACAAGCTCGTCCGGCATAGTTATTCACGATGGTGGAATTAATAATATTCACAGGGGTGGATTTATCGCTATTCAAAAGCATTGCGCCACCAGCACCTGTGAGTGTTTTATTACCTGAAAAGGTGCTATTGATAATATTTTTCTCTGAAGCACCATCTAACCACAAACCACCACCTTGTTTCTCTGCGGTGTTATTGGCAAAGGTGACGTTGCGAATTGTGAGTGCGCTATTACCTCGTAACCCACCGCCTCTGGCAATTCCTTTCGCATTCCTGCTAGCTGTGTTACCAACAACGGTGCTATTTTCTAGGAGAATTTGGTCTTTTGCGTAACCATAAAGCAAGAGTGCGCCGCCTTCTCCTTTGGCTTGATTGTTTTCAAATCGACTACCACGGATTCTGATGACACCACCAACAGAGGAGCCAGATCCTACAGGATTAGCGCCATCGGTACAGATTGCACCGCCACCCAAATCACCTGCTGAACTGTTATTGCGGAAAACTGAGTTTTCTACAGTTAATCCACCCAGTAGGCTATAAATTGCACCGCCATTGACTCCCTTATTGTTGGTAAATTGACAACCTCTGACAGTCAGATCGCCAGAACCATAGGTAGAAATTGCGCCACTGCTATGTCCAGAGTTAGTTACAGTACCATCATTTTTATCAAAGCTACTATTGATGACTGTGGCTTTAGCGCTGTAACCGACAAAGATTGCTCCGCCTTTACCGCCACGATTGTTATTGAATTTACAGTTCTCTACTATCAGCGAACCGTGTTGACCTACCTTAATACCGCCACCGGCGTCATTAGTATAACCATCAGCAATCGTCAGGTTTTGCACCTTCGCATCGACATGTCTGGCAATATTCAGTACTCTTTTTGTACCGTCACCGCTAATTTTTAAGTTTGCTGCTCCCGAACCATCAATTGTCAAATTCTTGGTGATGCTAATTTCCCCGCTTGTGAGTTTAATGACTTTATTAGCAAGGGTAGAGGAAAATTTGATGGTATCTCCTGCTTTTGCAGAAGCGATCGCATTGCGCAAAGAACCAGCACCGCTATCAGAGGCTGTAGTTACATTAATAATTGTCATGCTTTGAATTCCCGTAAATAAATAAGGTTTTCAGTCCGACTTTTGCCTAGAATCACCACTTCTGTGATTCACCACTAGTCGAGATGATGGGATTCAGAGCACCCTGCTGTGATGACTTTTCTGATTTCAATTTGATATTGAGGAATTTAGTGACGATATTCAGTCGGATATTCCTCTTTTTTTCTAGATGCAACAATTTATCGCTATTTCAATTGATTGAAATCAGCACTATTCAGTTCATGCAAACGTTATAACTTCAGCCAAACTTTATTCGCTATAGCAATTTTACTTAGATTATAGTTATAAGTTTAACTTAATCTAGTTGTTTTGCCCGGACGAATTTACTTTAGACAGATGTTACACAATTTGTCATCTTTATGCAACCTTTATAAAAAAATATTTGATTTTTTGTTAGCTCAAGTTGATATTGATAAGTAATTACAAACAAAATCAAGCAAAAGTTGATAACAAGTTCTTGTTTAATTAAAGTTTCTGATTTAAGAAATTGGCAGATGGAAAATCTATAATTTCTCTAAAAAAATTACTGCTGTGTTTGCTAGTTTTGCTTCAAAGTATGTTAACACATCAAAAATACTGCTGCAATTGAATTGATATTCACGATTAATTATAAAAATAGCCAAAAAAACCAAAAAATCTGAGATTACAGCATAAATATTGTTAGCTGTATTGCATTAATTCCAGGTAAATATGCTCTAAACGTACAGGCTGACGGGCGATGGAATTAATAGCTATACCATCAAACCGGGCAATAATTTCCTTTAATTCCAAAGATTCCGGTAACCAGAAAGCCAAGTCACTACCATAACGCCTATGGGTAAAACCATATTCTTTGGCTCTTGCGATCGCTTGTTCCTCAGACTCAGTTTGCACTAAGATAATTTCTTCGGCGGGAATTAATTTCCTTAATTCTGCTAAACTACCTTCAGCTAATATTTGACCATGTTTTAAAACGCCAATGCGCTGACAAAGGCGTTCAGCTTCCTCTAATAAGTGAGTTGTCAGTAAAACCGTAATTCCTTGATTTTTCAATTGGCGGATTAATTCCCAAATTTCGTATCTCGCCTCAATATCTAACCCGGTTGTCGGTTCATCCAAAATCACTAACTGCGGTTGATGTACTAAAGCCACTGCAATATTTAACCGTCTTTGCATCCCACCACTAAGCGTTTCTACTGGTTGTTTTGCTCTATCTAATAAATTTACAGATGCTAAGGTAGCTAAAATGCGTTGCTGACGTTCTTTTCGATTTAATCCATAAATATCCGCAAAAAATTTCAGGTTTTCGGCACAAGAGAGACTTTTATAAAGTAAATTTTCTTGCGGTGCTACACCGATAATTTTTTTCGTTGTTTGTGAAACCGATTGCTGATTAATTTTAATTTCCCCACTATCAGCTTGTAGTAAATTACAAATAATATTAATCGTAGTTGTTTTACCAGAGCCATTAGCACCAATTAAGCCATAAACTTCTCCAGAATTGATTTGCAAGTTCAAATTTTTGAGAACTTGTCTTTTACCATATGATTTATTTAAATTTTGAATTGTCAGCATAAATTATAAATGGGCATGGGGCATCCTTTCGACTTCGCTCAAGGCGAGTGGGCATTGGGCATTGGTTAAAATATATTTTTATAATTGCCTTTCTACAATTAACATGCGGTGATAAGATAGCCATCCACACAAGAGCATGACTAGGGCGAAAATTAGTAAGAACCAAAAGTGTGAACCTATATCGCTAATTGTTTCGCCCTTAGCTGAAATTGCTACCATAGCTTCATTCATGTGATAAATAGGATTATATTTAGCGATATTAATTAAGGTTGGCGGAAAAAGCGCAGCAGGTAAAAATGCTCCGCCAAGAATTAACAAAGGTACACCAAAAGCTGCAATCAGGGAATTAACATCTTCAATCCGCCGTGCTAATTGTGTACCTAAAATAAAACCTAAGCCAACATAAGCAATAATCGTCATAAAAATCACGATTAATCCTAATAAAATAGATCCTTTAAAAGTTGCACCCCAAAAAGCAGCAATAGTATAAATTAAAACTGCTTGTCCTAAACCAATGCAACTATGGGCGAGAAAAATTCCTAAAAAATAAGAAATACCGCTTAAGGGAGAGAGAAATAAGCGTTTGAGGGTTCGCTGTTCTCTTTCTGCAACTACCGTAGCAACAGTTCCACCCAAACAGCTAAAAAACATTGCTGCGCCTACCAAAGTTGAAGGTGCAGCATATTCAAAAGCCGTATTTATTGGTAATTCTGCCCGTTCTGCTAAGATTAATCCACTGAGAATTAACACCGAAATTGGAAAAATAATCCAAAAAATTAAGCTGCGTCTGCGGCGCAATAGTTCAATTAAAATACGCTGAGTTACAGCGATAATTTCTCGCCAATATTTCATGAGCATTATTGATATAGCAATCTTATTTTATATATGAACAAAAGGACAAGGGGGACAAGGGGGACAAGGAAGACAAGGGGGACAAGGAGGTGATATTTAAGATGATTATTCTTCTCTTTTAGAGACAACTACCTCCACAGGGCGTAAAATTTTATCACCTAGACGAAACCCCCGGCGAACAATTCTTGTAATTGTCTGATTTTCTAAATCATTACGAACTTCAATATCAACAACTTTACAATAGCGAAAATCTGGATAATTATCTTGAAAATCTATGATTTGAATTTCTTGCTTTTCTAGTATTTGCAACAGCCGATTTTCAATATCAGCAATTGTTTTAAGTAAATAATCGTCATCTGGCTCTAAATATTCTAGATTATCGCGCATGTAATTTTGTAAATATTCTAACGCATCAAAAAAATCGATTAATTCTAAAAATAATTCTTCAACTTCTGCATTAAATTGCTGTTGTTGTTCTTGGATAGTTTGTTTTAAGTTAAACTGTATTTTTAAAAGCGAGCTAATTTCTTGTAAAATATGCTTTCTTTCACCCTCACTTAATCTCAATCTTTCTTTTTTTTTAATCATGTTTTTGGTTATAATTTTATTAAGATTAATTTAAATTGACGATTAATTTCGTCTCTGCTTGAGATATGAGCGATCGCGTCTGTAAATGCACGGAATTTCTGTAAAAATTTTAAATTATTTCCGCCATTTCCGGGAAACCTGTCTTAGTCAGGTAGAGGAGAACACAACGCTGCAAGCTTAACGATTGTAAAAATTAAATTTAGATCTATCCAAGATTCCCGAATAATGATACAAAAGTATTACTATTGAAGAAGATCGCGAGCAAGAAAGACACAAACACCAAAAGACACTTGTACAGACAAGGGTTCATCGCGTCTCTAAGATTAATCGCGTCTCTCTTGACCACTGACTGTTGACTACTGATAAACTTGTTTAGCAAACCACTTTGATAGCCCAAAACGATGAAAGCATCTGCTAAGTTCGACTTTGAAGACGAAAAATTTAATGCACCGCCTTCTCAAGTCATCCCCTGGTGTCAGATGATTAATCCTCGGTATGGCACAGATGGTATCCAATCTTACGGTTTGGCAATTAAACTCGATAATGCCCAAGCTGTAGGCTTTCAACCAGATGATAACTGGCAACAGGTAGAGCATGAATTTAGCTCTGGAGTGGAAACTATATATATTACTCCTACTCCCAATTTAGTAATAGTCAGGCGCGGCCCGTTATCGGTTAAAGATAGAGAAACTGGGTTAAAATTGGGTACGCTTAAAGATAACTATGATGCTTTTTTAGCAGATAAACTTAAGTTTAAAACCTTTACTCGCTATTTAATTTTTATAGTTGGAGAAGATAAAAAATTCTTGCATCATACGCCATTACAATTAACTTTAAATGGTGCAGCCGGGGCAAGTTTTAGTAAAACCTATTGCGAATATCAGCAAGGTAAGGTTGTAAGCGGTTTCGTTTCTGAATTAGAACGAGCTTATGCGGGATACAGAAAGCAACCTGTGACGCCAAAAGGACAGTTATTCCATGCTCACGGGATTTTTTCACCAATAATTGAATGTGAAGAAAGGGGTATTGAACCTAATACTGTATTAGTAGCTTCTACTGTAGATTTTAAACATCCAACAGTATCCACATTAACGCAATATCTCATAGCTTCTGATTCGCCTGAATCTACAATAATTTGTAAGACTTTTGAAGATTACAAAGAATTTGGTAAGGAAGTCGTGAAAATAGAAACACCTAAAATCGAAATGGCAGGGGTTTCTAGTTCCTATATTTACGCTGATGAGGATGATTTTGGTTATCCGCCCTATTAGGGGCTAGGGGCTAGAAAGGGGACAAGGAGGACAAGGAGGACAAGGAGGACAAGGAGGACAAGGAGGACAAGGGAAGGGAAGGGAGATAAATGCCCAATGCCCAATGCCCCATGCCCCATGCCCCATGCCCAATGCCCTATTCTTTAAGTAATAAATAATATAATGAACCGTTGCCGCCTGTAATGCCAGCGCGATCGCCTGCTAGTTTGCCGGTTCCCATAAAATAATCTACTCGACCTGGGCCTTTAATGGCGCTACCTGTATCCTGATCTAAGACAAAGCGATTGACTCGGCGATACTCTAGCTTACCTGCCTGATTAGGATAAGGAATCGAGGTATTCACCAAAGCTAAAGCACCAGGAGGCATGAGAGATTTATCGGTAGCAATGGAACGCTCTGGTGTTACGGGTACATTAATACTACCTGTGGCTGGTGTACCGCTAGTTTCCTTAAAGAACACAAACCTTTCCCAGCGTGGTAAATAGTTACTCAATTCTTGAGGAGCTTGTCTAAAGTAACTGACTAACTTTGGTAGCGTTAAGCCTTCTAGTGGTAATTTACCATCTTTCGCCAGTTCTTTGCCGATACTTGTCCAAGGGTAATCTGTTCCACCTGCATAACCTACAGAAGTTCTTTTCCCATCAGTTAACTGAATTTGGGCAGAACCTTGGATATGGATCATATATGCATCGAGGCGATCGCGGAACCATAACATTTCTAAACCGTGCAACTGGCTTTTATCACCCAATAAACCGTCTTGTCCTTCTAATTCAATGCGTTTTGGGTGAGGTTTAGCCCATTGCTCGAAGTTCGCTGGTAAACGATATAAGGGATATTTATATTGAGCAGTCTTAACACGACTGGCTATATAAACAGGTTCATAATAAGCAGTAAATTTAACACTACCCTTGCCATCATTGCCTACAGATTGGTAAAAGGTAAACTCTCGCTTGACAGCAGCTTGCAGTTGTGCAGCCGACTTAGATTGCACAACTAACTGACGAAAGCGTAATAAGCTGCGACGTACCCGATCCAATGTAATTTCTGGAATTGGATATTGTTGATAAATAGCGATCGCCTTATCTTTTTCTAAATAACTGAGACTGTTATCAATCGCTTTTAACAGCGCTTGGCGATCGCCGCGTTTACCCCTACTACCCCAAATTTGCTCATCCCAACCCAAACAAGCCGAGTTTGGGGTACAATCGCTCCCTAAGTCCACAGGTTTAAGTGCTGGCTGTACCTCAGGTGCGATCGGTGGCACTGGGATAGGTACAGATGCCGGTGTTGGTTCTACTGGCGGCGGTAAATCAGGAACCTGAGCTACAGCTGACCAAATTGCATTGACAAAGGCAAGTCCTAGACTTAAGGAACACAAGGCAAGGGTTTTTCTCATCATTTAGCTGAATCTTTCAACACTAGAGCTAAAAATTGGTTCTACCCGGATCGCAATAATCCGAGCTGGGCGTACTACCATATACTCCCCTTGAATATTCTTGATCGGCACGCTAATAAAGTCATTAGAAGCAGATTTTGGCACCAGTTCGCCACTATACCACTTCTGAAACTCTTGAATAGTCGGAAAACGTACTTCTTCGCGATGACCACTGTCTAGTAGGAGGTGTACTGAGTATTCATTCGGAGTTCTCGGCATAAAGTTGAATTATTTAAAACACATTCAACCCATTGTTAACCACCATATCCCAGAATGAGAAGGGGAACTATACGGTAGCATTACAGATATTATGGAGAGTTTTGAGTTCATCGCTCAATACTCTCTACTTCTGCTTTTAAGTTGCACAATCCATTATGAGGGTTGTTGACTGTTGACCGTTGACCGCGCCGCACTGAGCCTGTCGAAGTGTTGACTGTTAACAGCCCTTATTAGTAGTTATGCAATTTAGATACGCATTAGCTTACTTTCGGCTATGACGGTGGCTTACCCCGATACGGTTCCCAGGAAATTGGGTATTGGGTATTGGGCATTGGGCATGGGGCATTGGGCATTTCTTATTTATCTTCCTTGTCCCCCTTGTCCCCCTTGTCCTCCTTGTCCCCCTTCTAGCCCCTAGCCCCTACCCCCTTAAAGCCGCGCTGAGAATTTAAAAATGGGGGTATGGGACAGTCTAATGTCATAGCGATCGCTCTGAGCAAATCTGCTTCTGATGGTGTCACTTTATTATCTAGTAAAACGGTGTGGGCGCAGGCATCCACCAGGGCTTGCTTGAGTTTGGGGGTTGCAAGGCGCAGGCGATCGATACTTTTTTTGATATCAGTAAAGTTACTATTAACTGGTGTATCTGGTATTTCTTGCTGTCCGGCTCCGGGAAGGCGAAAAACTCCAGAACGGAAAGCATAGGCGATTTCATCGGGTTGAGTTTGTCCGACTCTGGCTAATGCTGACAGCACTAGTATGCTATCTGACCAAATCTGGTCTATAGATGTGAATTCTACTGTTGTGTGTGCCGTGGGATTTATACAAGGTTCGAGTCGGTGCCACAGTACTAACTGCAACACAAAATTCCATAATGATAAGCTTCCCCTCGCAATAATGATTCCTTGGACGCATTTACACAATCTTTGGCATTCTTTGGCGGAAGTTTGCCGGAATGTGGGTATCATCAAATCGACGAGAGGTAAACGCAAGCTGGGATCTAATTGGTTGATTTCGCTGCTAAATTCCAGGGTTTTCTCGATTAATTCCGGCGGTTGGACTTGTTTTAACCAAGTTATTTGCCGTTCTTGAATTTCGGGGTTGTCTGGTTCTAAAGCTAATGCAAAAGCGATCGCAGTTGCACTTTGCTGTTCCTTTACCCCTAAACGCAAGCTTTCTGGTAACTGGGCTAACAAGGCTTGAGCATGGGCGAAATGCTCAGGTGCAACGCTTCCCACTTGGTTAACTATTTGTTCTGGGGTAATGGCGGTATGATTTCCACCACCAGCAAAGCCCATTGCTAGCCCATCCCCATGACTTTGATGACGCATTGGCGATCGCATTTTGGCTAAATCTTTGGGGTTTAAACTCCCAATTCGGCGGATGCGTTCTGTTAAGGGTGGATGGGTAGCAAATATATCTTCCCAAAATTCCAGCTTGAGCGCATTGCCAAAAAACATGTGGCTGGCAGCTTCTGCTCCGGGAGCAATTAAGCGTGAATCCATCTGTTGGAGTTTTTGCAATACTCCCGTAATTCCTACAGGGTTGCGAGTAAATTGAACTGCTGAAGCATCAGCCAAAAATTCTCGCTGACGAGAGACAGCAGCTTTAATTAAGCGCCCACACAATAACCCAATACTGCCAATTGCCATTAATGCTAGACCAAACGCCCACAGGGGTAAACCTTTTTCTTCGCTAGAACTGCGCACGCGCCAGCGCCACAACAATTCCCCAGCTAAGTAAATAAATAAAATCCCGTGTAAAAGCCCCATTAAGCGCAAATTCAGCCGCATATCTCCGTTAAGAATGTGGCTGAATTCATGGCCGATGACTCCTTGTAATTCATCTCGGTTCAGGTGTTGTAAACTGCCACGGGTAACACCAATTACCGCATCGTTAGGTGTAAACCCGGCAGCAAAGGCGTTAATACCAGATTCTGATTCCAACAGATATACTGCGGGGACAGAAATACCAGATGCGATCGCCATTTCCTCGACAATATTTAATAATTGTCGCCCTTGCTCGTCCGCCATTTCTGGTATTAGCAGTCTTCCCCCCAACTGCTGCGCAATCATGCTACCTCCCTCACGCAGACAGAAGATTTTATAAGTGCTAGCAAGCGCGATCGCAATTATGGTACTCGTCGCTACCCAGAAAAATAAGCCAGAATGCCACCAAATCCGGGGAGCCATGCGCAACACAAATAACATAGCAATATAAATTGCTACAATCATGACTGCGATCGATAAAGCAAATAACCCAATTAACTTTTGCGTGTTTTGGCGTGCTATATCCTGATGTTCAAAGAAATTCATAGACACCTAAAAAGACACGCGGGGAGCAGTTTTCATTTCTGGTGTCGCTTCTTGGAGTAATTCAGCATTAGTAAAGTTAAAACTGCTGGCTATTAAATTGCTGGGGAAAGATTCGCTTTTAGTGTTGTAGAGTGTCACAGCGTCATTAAAAGCCTGACGCGCAAAAGCAATGCGGTTTTCCGTCGAAGATAATTCTTCCATAACCTGAGTCATAGCGCGATCGGCTTTGAGTTCTGGGTAAGCTTCCGAAAGCACCATTAAGCGACTTAAAGCACCAGTCAAAGCCGCCTCAGCATTACCTAACTGCTGCATCGCTTGCGGATCGCCTGGATTTTGCATTGCCCGACTGCTAGCATTAAGTGCAGAATTTCGCGCTGCAATTACGGCTTCAAGGGTTTCGCGCTCATATTTCATGTAACCTTTAGCAGTTTCCACCAAATTGGGAATTAAGTCATAGCGCCGTTGTAATTGCACATCAATTTGAGCATAAGCATTCTTATAGCGATTGCGAAACTTCACTAAATCGTTGTAGCTACTGATAATAATTACAACCACAGTGGCAACTACAGCAACCAAAAATATTAAAAACCCCATCATATTTTTAAGTTCCAAAAAACTTGCGAATGAAGAAATCCCACACCCTGACAAGCAAGCAAAATAGTTGTTTGCAGAGTTACCCATCAAAGTAGCTGTGATATCCAGTCAACTTTTCGTGGATATATCAAAGAGTCTACTTTCCGCAAGTTTGCTTCGTCGCCTGTATAATTAATTACGAATATTTACTGATATTGATGTTGTGTATAAGACTGGTTGGAGTGCGATCGCTCTTGATGTTGCTGTAGGCGATCGCATTATTCTGCGCCTCTCGCCTCTGGAGCGGTTTATAATTCAATACAGTTCAGTTAAGAATAATTGTAGGTTGGGTTGAACGAAGTGAAACCCAACAAATTGCCGAAAATGTTGGGTTTCGTTCCTCAACCCAACCTACGCAGCTTAAGGTTTTTGGCGCTAACAGAACTGTATTGGTTTGTAATTCATCTAACCACAGAGGCGCAGAGAACACAGAGATTTGAAGATAGCTAAATTACTGCCGTATTCCTTTAATAAATTCTGTTCTAGCCTCAATAATTGAAGGCATTAAAACACAACGTACTAATAAATTTATATCTAATTCTGGTAGTAAATTACTTTGAGTAATTTGTTCATAGTTATCATTATTTAGTCCATATAAAAATAACTGATTATTTTCCCAAAACCAGACTTCAGTAATTTTAAATCTCTTATATTTTTCTAGTTTATCGAGACTGCCACTAGTAATATTAACTTCAATAGCTAAATCAGGATGCTCTTTTTTCTCACCTATATAATAAGATTCATCAGGTTCAAAAGAAGCACTCTTTTCCTTTGCTCGACGGGTAGCACTACCTACAGGGATAAAATTTATATTTATTTCAAAAAAGTAAAATTCTAGTAATATAGCTAAAATACTTTTAATAATCTCATGTTTTTCACTATGAGTTCTGAATTCTATATATCCATCAAGATAATTTATCCGTAAACCTGGCGCATCTGCTGTTAACGCTTCAATCTTCTCAAATTCTTCCCAACTGTAATAGCCAGGTAACAGAAAGCGCTGTTCTGGGAGCGTAGTCAATTTATCTATAATTTGGGGAGTCATAGTTTATTGGTTTTATCTATAGATAGCCATACCCTACTGCAACAAAAAGATAATCCTGAATGGCAACCTTGATATTTTCATTCCCTACGAAAAGGATATTTTATGAGTGATTACTTATCATAAGTATAACTCTTGAGTAAAGGATATAATACGCAATTTAATATCTCTGAATTAGGGTGAATAAATAAAAACCAGCCGCAGTAAATATAAAAATCACAGTTGCAGAATATACTATTACATCTTTTAACAGAAATAATATCCAATCCTTTCTTAGTTCTTGTTTAAACTTTAATTCTCGTAACTTCCGTTCAAGTTCTGCATCTTCCTTAGCAGGTAAACTAACATAACGAGCGGGATATATATTATCAATAATTTCTTCTGTAGAACTTTTCTCTTCCCATGTATCAAAAGTTTCTACAAAATTCTCTAATGGCGGATTAGTTTGATTAGCAACAATCGGTAAATCTTCCTTTGTGAGCTTACCTATTTCTTTTTTAAGTGCCTTTTTTACAGCCTTGTTAATTAAAGTTTCTAGTTTCTTAGCCGACATGAGTTGTTAAAGATTTTTGTGCATACCATATCAGCTTTGATTTTAGTAGAATTTAAGGCTGAACAAATGAAGTCGCAACTACATTTCTATGTTGTTAGGGTAAAGTCCAGTTTTCCAGTTGTAATCCGGTAATGCGGCTATAATGACGAGTATTATTAGTTACTAAAATATAATTTCCGGTTAATGCAACACTAGCAATTAATAAATCAAACTCAGTAATTGGTTGTCCTAATCTGCGGAGTTCTGCTTTTAATTCCCCAAACTTCTTGAGAGTAGGAGTATTTAAAGGTACAACGGGTAAATTTTGAATAAATTCTTCTACACGAGCTAAATTTTCCACCACTCGTTGAGAATTATAAGCACCAAAATACAACTCAGCAACGGTGATACTGCAAATAGAAATTTGCTCCCATCCTATTTCACTAACCTTAGTTCTGACTGAATTAATATCTTTTATCCAATAAATACAAGTATCAGTATCAAGTAAATAGCTCATAGACTAATTTCACGATTAGAAATAGTACGGCTATCATAAATCTCTTTGACTATTTCCTCAGCACTACGTTCATCTTCCCAAGGGCCAAGCCTTTCCATAAAAGTATCTAGTGGGTGTGGTTTTGGTGGCTCAGATGAAAAAATGATTTCATTTGCTATCAGTTGATTTGCTTCTGGAATTCCTAATTTTTTGGTTTCCTCTTTAGCTGTAACCATGATTTGCATCAAAGTTATAGCTTGACGTAAAACATCACTTTTACTTGTACCAATCTTTATTGCCAGTTCTTCTAATATTTGATTCAGTTCTGGTGATAAATCTAAGTTTAAACGAACCATATTATGAATATCACTCATGTTATCATTTTTGTGGTAATTTATATATATTATATTGTTTAATTTTTATCTACTGCGGCAATACTTTTAGAACCAGCTTCTCTACGCTGCTGAATTGCTAATAGTTCTTGTTTTAAATTTTTCTTTACTGTTTGATTTGTATCTGAGTCTACGAGAATTTCTTCTATGGTTTCCCTAACAGTTTCTCGAATCAATGCTTTCAGTTCATCGGTGGTGAGATCGTTAACTTGCATAGTGATGATTTTATCAAAGGCTTATTTACCAATTTTAGTCTATCGGTAAATATTGGTGAGCAGTTATTAACCTATAGGTAAATCGTTCTTTAGCTCTTTGTTTTTGGTAAGGCTAAACTGTACCTTGAGGTTTGTTAATTCTTTCCCGGATTGTTTGACGAATATTTTCCCAATCTTGAGTTGTCATTTCTGTTGCATCGCCAGAGTTTAATCCTTCCAGAAGCATTGTTTCAAGACGTTCTTTAGCTTTCTGTTTTTGGTCGTGTTTCACTAATTCACAAAAATACTCGCTGACACTGCTGTAACCGCCTTGAGCTACCTGTTCTTCTACATAAGCTCGCATGGTGTCAGGTAAGGAAATGTTGATACTTTTCACGAGGGTTAGTTTCTGAATCTGTTTTTCTATATCATGGCAGTTTTTGCCATTTTATGAGATTGCAACAGAAGACGGAATCAGCGATGATAGAAAATTAATAATTTCTTGTATTAATGTATGTTGTTGTAATATTTGAATTTCTTCATCATTTATGTTGTCAAATATTCCTAAATTTATTTGCTTACTATTTGCGAATATTGTTTCTAAAAAATCTTTAGGTTTACTTTTGGCAAACTGCCATTCTAAATCATTAAATTGCCGTTGTGCTATTTTTTCAATTAATAATTTGTCTTGTAAAAATACAATTTCTAATTGAGGAATTGCAAAAAAAACTTTATATGCAATTCCTGATGATACTTGATTTAATACATAATTAATTAAATCATATCTTTCAACTATTTGAGATTGGTTATCTGTATCTGCATCTAAAACAAGAGCAACAGGTACTTTCCGAGTAGCTAGCAGTGAACTAGCTAGAGAACGCGCTCTGTAAGAACTTTCACCTGCTATAAATTTGATATCTTGACTCAGATTTTTAGGCAGTAATTTCTGTAAAATTTCTATATCTTTATTACTTTCTGTAATTATATATGCTAGTGTCATGCTAAAATCTCCGTGGTAATGTCGTAGTTAGGTATACATTCTTGAACACAAACACGATATTTTTTGACTAGAAATTTACATATACATTTATTTGTTAGTGAATATTCAATTTCTGCTCCTCCCCACAATAGAATAGTTTGAGGTGCTACAAATCCAGTTAATGTTACTGCTGCTTCTGTAAATCCACTGCTACTAAACACACTACCAATAGCTGCTGCTGGTCTTCGTAGTAGTTGATTTCGTAACTTTGCTATGGGTTCAATATTCACTTCTTTAGTTTCATCTTTACATTCGATTAAACACGCGAGGCTATCTGTATAGACCACTCCGTCAATTTGTTCTACTATTGTATCTTGAATTTTTACAGTATAAGGCCAAGCAACATCAGCACCATCAAGTTGGAAGGCTCGTAAAACTAAATATTCTAATGCTTTACCTTTGTCCCAAAAATTTGAAGTATTTTTTGCTTGAATTTCTGCCCATAAAATTATTAAATCATCCCAGTTATAGGTGATAATTCTTGCTTGATATTCTGCATCTGTAGTCATGATTACATTTAAGATGTAGTAAGCTCTTGGAAATTTAACTTATATTCTTATCATATTCCTATTATTTTATTTGTAAAACTAGCCAGTCTCATATTTCCGAATTCTTAGATAATTCGAGGTACTTATTTTTCACGAATAATTTATGATAGTTAAAATTTGGTGAGTGACGCTACTTATAATCAAGCAATCTCTTGTAGGTTGGTCTGAACGAAGTGAAACCCAACATTGACACAAACATTGACAAAGTTTTGAGATGTTGGGTTTCGTTCCTCAACCCAACCTACGCCTGGGGCTACATGAGCAAAACCTGCCTCCGCAGGTTATAAAACCCGATTTCTAGCCCACGAAGGTGGGCTTTGTTTGTATAGCCCCACCCTTCTAAGGTGATATTTTGATGTATGGATGATAGTTAAATCATGCAAAAAAAATATCGTTATCTCAATAAATTTACTGAACCTCAATAAATATAATTCATTTATAAAATAATTATCTAATAAATTAAATCAATATTATATGAAAGCTGGAGACCATATTTATATACGTCTGAAGCATAAATCAGGATTTAAATTTACCCATCATGGTATTTATATCGGCAATGATGAAGTAATTCATTATTGGAAACATAAAGTTAGGAAAACCGAAATTAATAAATTCGCACTCGGTAAAAATATTCATATCAAAAATCACAAGAAAGAGTATTCTTCATCTCGTGTTGTTGCGCGAGCCAAGAAAAAATTAGGTGAAAAGAAATATAATTTAATTTTTAACAATTGCGAGCATTTTGCTACATGGTGTAAAACAGGTAAGCATAAAAGTAAACAAGTCGGTGATGCTATTCCGAAAGTGCCAAAAGTTATATATAAAAAAGTAAAAAAACAAATATCAAAATATCGGATAAAGATATTTTAAAACATCTGAAGTAAATTTCAAAATATATACTTGATATAAGTAGGTGGTTGCAATTATTTATAAGACGCATTTCGACACTTCGACAAGCTCAGTGCATTGCGTAGCTCAATGATCAACCCCTCAAAATACGAGGGTTGAGCGAAGTCGAAACCCGGCATTTGGGTTTGATTTAATTGTGCCTTGCTACTTACTAAAAAAATTATCAGCTTGGTTTCATTGTTTATAAATTCTAACTTCTCATGTTTTTATATAAAAACCGCAAATGCACGCATCAAAACACCAATTTATCTGCGTGCATCTTTGGTTAAAAGTTCAATTTATATCCTAATGCACTAACTCGATCGCTCTTTTTGTCAACGCTTCCGCAGTCAATCCATTAAACGCCATCAACTCACCAGCACTGGCTGTAGTTTCCCCACGCTTCCATGCAAAAGTATCGCGCTTAGAATTACTCCTTAAAAGCACTGGTTCCAGCATCGCCGGCGCACCACCGGTAACAGCAATTAACGCATCACCATCAAATAATTCGGCAAATTTGGCGTCATCTAAGAAACCACCATCTGCTTCAGAACAAGTATCCCAAGCGGTATCATGAGAACGATACAAACGTCGGGGATTAATTACAGAAACTATCTTTGCACCAATACCTTCAGTTTCTAAGAAAGCTGCTGCTTCAAATACTGGCATTAATGTCATATCACCAATGACAGCAAAGACAACTTTTTTATCACCAGGAACTTCATGCAATACTACTGCACCATCGCGTAAACCTTGATGAGTTTGTTCTAATGTGGTGCGAATTGGTAAGGGTGATTTACTTGCAGTAATGACAATTCCCTTATTTTTTGTTTGCAATGCCCAGTCATAACAAACTTGAATACTGTTAGCATCGGGTGGGAATAATGGAAACACATTACCACTGCGCATCATTGATGCAAAATAAGCTTCAATTTCTGGACGTTGGTGTGTCCAACCGTTACGTCCTTGCTCTAATGCACCGGCGGTAAATAATGTAATTGTTGAGGGAGTTTGACGGCGCAATTCTGCCATTGCTTGGGTTACTGTTTGCCAAATTGGTAATCCGTTGATGGCAAAAGATTCGTAAGAACACCACAATGTTCTTGCACCCATTAATGACAATCCAGCAGCTAAACCTGCACAAGCATCTTCACTTAATGGTTCGTAAACTTGTCCGTTTGGTGCTTGATTATATAAATCGTCTGTTGTGGGGTGAATAATCTTCAGTGCTTGGTTAATATTGGCAATTCCTGATGCTTCGTTTCCATCAGCATTAGTTACTAAGAAATTGGGGTCTTTTTTCCCGACAATTCCTACTAATCTTCCCATCGCTGTTGTCGAAACTTTCGGTTCGCCACCGACTGCATATTCTTCTAAAGGTAATTCGCCTAAATCTGGTAATGGTAATTCAAATTCTGTGACGACTGTTTTCGCAGCCGGGCCACCACCAGCGCGTTCGGCGTTGGTTCTGACTAATTCCCAAGCTTCAGCAGGTAACGCACGCTCTTTTAAGGCGCTGACAATATGGGGAGCATCTAACGTATCTTTGGGATAAAGGTTGTGAGATTTTGCGCCTCTGGCGTGAACTCCGGCACCTTTGAGTTGTTTAATGATGAAAACGGTAAGTTTACCACCTAAAGCGGAACGCGCGGCTTTATCTACTCCCAAAAGTACGGCTTTGGTGAAGGCTAGACGCTGTTCTAAAGAAAAGGCGGTACTATCAACATAATCGCCAGCTTGGTTTTGGTCGTCAAATTCTTTGGCATCAACTAGAACTACTTCCTCAAAACCGTTACCTTGCCAATATGCTGTCATTTCTGCGTTGGTTTTCAGGGAAACCATACTGTGATGTTCTTGGCTGTAACCGTTCCATACCAGCACGGGTAAAAAGTTGGTTGTTTGGGGATAAGCGGTGTGGAAGTGCGCCATTGAACTCATGATATATGGTTCGCCTAGTCCACCATCGCCAACAGTGAAGGGGAAAAGCTTATCTTTATGCAGCAGTGCGGCTGACATGGCGAAGTGTTGCCCTTGTCCTAAAGGCCCGGCTGGTGCGAGAATACCAGGGATATAACCGGAAAGATGTCCTAAGAGTCCATGCTTTTCACGGAAGCGATCGCGCAATTGTTGGACTGTAAAAATCCCCATATCCTCTAAAGAGCGATCGAGGAACATAGCACTATAAAATCCGGGAGCGTGGTGACCGACTTCCGTAATAATATTCTTGTACCCTAACATGACCAGAGCCGCGTAAGCTTCCGCTTGGCTAGCAAATCCACCAGGGTGTCCAGAGGCTTTACTACCTGTGATTTGTAGTGTCAGGTAACGCAAAGCATCGGCAGCAAGTATAGTTTGATAGACGGCTGCTGCATCAGTAGGATCTGCGATCGCTACTTTGCCCGATTCTATCGCTGGGGTAGCACCATAAGTTTCAAAACCTGGTAACGCTTCCCCAAAATATTGAATACCTTCACAAAAATTCGGAAGCGATGAAGATGCCTTAGGCGTGGTTGCTGTCATGCTGAATACCTTAAAAGGATGAGGAGAAACTGTGGATGCTCGTCCAAATTAACAAAAATTTTACAACTTCAAGCTGTAACAGTTTATTGCAATTTTGCAACCTCAACATAAGTAGCTTCAATATTCAGCAGGACAGCTTAAAGAAATATCATTGGCAAGGGCTGTCATTGGTCATTTGTCAGAGACGCGATGAATCGCGTCTGTACAATTGTCCTCCTTGTCCTCCTTGTCCTCCTTGTCCTCCTTGTCCTCCTTGTCCCTCTTCCCTATATCCCTAAAACTCGCACCAAAAACGCCCATTTATCCGTTAGTTCCTCAATTGTCTTTGTTGTGGGTTTCCCTGCACCATGTCCGGCTTTCGTCTCAATTCTAATGAGTATTGGCGCATCACCAGCTTGAGCCGCTTGCAAAGCTGCGGCAAATTTGAAACTATGAGCAGGAACAACGCGATCGTCATGATCGGCTGTTGTAATCAAGGTTGCGGGGTAAGCTGTACCTGGTTTAATGTTGTGTAGCGGTGAATAAGCATATAAAGCTTTAAATTCCTCTGGGTTATCAGGCGAACCATATTCAGAAGTCCAAGCCCAACCAATGGTAAATTTGTGAAAGCGCAACATATCCATCACGCCGACTGCTGGTAAAGCAGCACCAAACAAATCGGGACGCTGAGTCATACAAGCACCCACCAATAAACCACCGTTACTACCACCTGCGATCGCTAATTTTGCTGATTTAGTATATTTATTAGCAATTAACCATTCAGCCGCCGCAATAAAATCATCAAACACATTTTGCTTTTTCAATTTCATTCCTGCTTGATGCCATTCTTCACCATACTCGCCACCACCGCGAATATTTGGCATTGCATAAACACCACCCATCTCCATCCACACCAAAAGACTCACAGAAAAACTCGGTGTCATTGAAGCATTAAAACCACCATAAGCATAAAGATAGGTGGGGTTATTCCCATCCAACTTAATACCTTTTTTATGAGTAATAAACATGGGCACTTTTGTGCCATCTTTACTTTGGTAAAAGACTTGTTTTGTCTCGTAATCTTCCGGCTTAAAATCTACCTGTGGTTGGCGAAAAACTTCACTTTTTCCCGTTACCATATCATAGCGATATATAGTACCTGGTGTGGTGAAGCTCGTAAAACTATAAAAAGTTTCCGTATCATAGCGCTTACCATCAAAGCCATTGACTGAACCCAGTCCCGGCAATTCTACCTCACGGACAAATTTACCTTTGATATCAAAAATTTTAATTTGGCTATGAGCGTCTTTTAAATAATCAGCAACAAACTGATTATTAAGTATGCTCACATCTTCTAAAGTTTCTGTTGCTTGGGGGATAATTTCCTGCCAATATTCTGGTGCTGGTTTGTTGATATCAATAGCAATTAATCTGCCACGCGGTGCTTTTAAGTCTGTGCGGAAATAGAATATATTATCGTCACGATCAATAAAACTATAATCAGCTTCAAATTGATTAATTAATTCGACAACTTCAGCATCAGGATTAGTTAAGTCTTTATAAAAAACTAAGTTTTTAGAATCAGTTCCCAACCAAACTGAGATAATTAAATATTTGCCATCTTCCGTAACATAACCATTGAAACCCCATTCTTTTTGGTCAGGACGCTGATAAATTAGTATATCTGCCGATTGTGGCGTTCCTAACCGATGATAATAGAGTTTTTGATAATAATTAACATCTTCTAACTGGCTTTTTTCATTTGGTTCATCGTAGCGACTGTAGAAAAAGCCTTGATGATCATTTGTCCAGGAAGCACTAGAGAATTTAATCCATTTTAATTGGTCTGGTAAATCTTCACCTGTTTCAATATTGCGGACTTTCCACTCTTGCCAATCAGAACCACCAGTAGATAAACTGTAAGCTAAAAATTGACTATTATTACTAATAGATAAACCAGAAAGAGCAACTGTACCATCTTCTGATAATTTATTTGGGTCAAGTAAAACTTGTGGACGAGCATCCAGAGTTTTTAGAGTGTAGAGAACACTTTGATTTTGTAGCCCATCATTTTTGAAATAAAAATAGCGTTCCTGGGAGTTATTACCCAAAGATTCCCCTTCTTTAAAAGGGATACTATATCTTTCATAATTCCACAACTTAGTCAGGCGCTGTCTAATTTTTTCCTGAGCCGGAATTTGATTGAGGTAAGCAAAAGTAAGTTGATTTTGCGCCTCAATCCAAGCTCTTGTTTCTGGCGAATCAGGATTTTCTAACCAACGGTAAGGATCTGCCACTATAGTACCGTGGTAGTTATCAACGCGATCGCTCTTGCGGCTAGGGGGGTAAGTCAGCATAGTTTTTGACGGGACTCTTTGCTGGGCGTAGTGTTTGCGGAAGCGGCTGCTATTTAAGCTATTTATATTTTCCGCATTTGTGAATTTCTCAACTACTACCTGTGAAGGTAACTTTTTGGAAATTGTAGCACTAGCAATACCCGTAGGTAGCACCCATCGACAGAAGATGACTGTTACCAAAAATATAGCTAACAGTCGAGTCCATGAAACTTTGACCATGAAATTATTAATTGTGGTTTGTGTAATGGGCATGGGGCATGGGGCATAGGGCATTTCTGATTAATCCCCCTTTCCTAGCCCCTAGCCCCTAACCCCTAGCCTTTACGCACCAGACTTCAATGTAGGTTGGGTTGAGGAACGAAACCCAACATTTACGTCGCTTCGTTGGGTTGCTTTCACCCCAAGCAACGTACTTTTGGAGTTTGAAAACACGCCCTAGCCCCTAGCCTTTACGCACCAGTACCATGAATTAGCTTTTCTCCCTTAAGCATTCGTACTGCTGCTTCTAATAGAGCTTCTTCGAGGTAAGGTTTGGTAAAGTAACCGCTAGCACCGAGTTGGATCGCCATTTGTCTATGCTTATCTGCACCCCGTGAAGTCAGCATAGCGATTGGTAATTGGTTGAGGTGGCTATCTTTTTGAATGCGAGAAAGTAACTCCAGTCCGTCACAGCGTGGCATTTCAATATCACAGAAGACGATATCACAAGGTAATCCAGAGCGGAGTTTATCCCAAGCTTCTTGTCCATCGCGGGCTTGTTCTACCCGGTAACCCGCTTTGTTAAAGGTGAGGGAAAGTAACTCTCTGACTGTAATTGAGTCATCAACAATCAACACTGTTGGATCAATTTTCACCACTTGGACTTCTGGTACAGGTGGGGTAGTCTTCTGTTGCCAAATACTAGCACCAGTTTGTTTCAACATCCGTCCTTGGAAGATATCGATGATTTCCAGTACGTCAGCAATTGGCATAATCCGCCCATCACCTAAGACTGTAGCACCAGCTACACCCAAGGGTTTAGGAGCAGGCCCTTCAAATTGCTTAATTACAATTTCTTGTTCGCTCAGTACTTGATCGATTTGTAGAGCAATCATGTTATTTCCCGATCGCACTACAACTACAGAAACCATGTCATCATCACGATTACCGCCGTAAACATTACCACGACTGAGTGTGCGGTTGAAGGCTAAAATCTCCTTGAGGGGACGGAATGGTAAGATTGTATCCCGCCAAGCAATAAATGATTGTCCATCAGCAGTTTCTTGGATGTTTTTAACGGGGATATCTAAGGTATCTTCAACACCATCCATCGGGAAGGCAATTCTGGCTCTATCAGAAACGCAGCAGAGCGCTTTACAAATACTCAGGGTGAGTGGTAACCGAATTGTAAAGGTTGTGCCTTTACCCAAGGTAGAATCGGTGTTAACTGCACCGCGAATTTCGCTAATTTCCGAGCGCACCACATCCATACCCACACCGCGCCCAGAAATTTCATCGGCTTTGTCTTTAATACTAAAACCAGACTGGAAGAGTAAATCGTAGATTTCTATGCGTGTTATGGCTTTTGCTTCTTCAGGCGTGAGCATACCCAGCCTCAGCGCCTTAGCTTTAATGCGTTCTGTATCGATACCTGCACCGTCATCACCCACAGAAATGACAGTTTGGTTACCTTGGTGGAAGGCGCGAATAGTAATTTCACCTACAGGTTTTTTACCTGCTGCTTGTCGTACTTCTGGCGTTTCAATCCCGTGAGCGATCGCATTATTCAGCATGTGAGTTAATGGATCTGTCAGGTGATCCAAAATCATCTTGTCAATCAAGGTGTCTCCACCTTCAATGACTAACTCTACCTGCTTGCCATATTTAATCGCATTATCCCGCACACCACGCCGCAAGCGGTCAATAGCTTGGGAAAATGGCACCATTCGCGCTCTAGTTAATCCCTCTTGGAGTTGGGTAGTGACTTGTCGGAATTGTCTTGCTACTCGCTCAGTTTCTTCCGTCACAAAGTCGATGTCACTCGCTGACTCACGTACCCTGACAATCATTTCAATCATTTCTTGAGACAAAGTATGGAAAGGCGTAAACCGATCCATTTCCAGTTCGCTAAAACCCCTGTCAGAATTGGAATCTCCAGCAGATACATCAGTTTCCTTGTTTTTCCGGGTAGCTAACAGTGAGGCTTCTAAAAGCGATCGCTCATACAATTCTTGCATCCTCGCCCCAACATCAGATAGCTGCTGCACCTGAATCAGCAAATTATCTAATGATTGTCGCAAGCGTTCTTGATCCTGCTCTAAAGTATTACGATTTACTACTAATTCCCCAACTAAATTACTCATATCATCCAGTTGTTTAACTGGAACTTTCATCGTTTCTTCAAATCTAGCTGGACGACGAGTAGATGGGCGTGGTGTTTTGTTCGCATTTGGTTTGATAGATGGTGAGTGCGATATTGTTTGATCGGCTTCCGCTAACAACTTCTCTAAATCACCAAATTCATCCTCTATTTCTGGTGCGCTGACAGCGTTACTAGAATTAGCTGGTGTAACTGGTTGCTGTTTGTGTGGATAGACAGGCGCAGGTATCAGCAAATTATTATCATCTTTTGGTGTATCTAATAATGCTTCCAGCGCAGCAAAATCTTCATCAGGTATGGGGGATGTAAATTCCTCTTTTAATAATGTTTCTAAGTCGGCAAATTCATCTACCGCCCCAACTTCTGATGCCACTTCTAAATTATTATTAGCAACAACAAGATTATCTTGTTCAGCTATTTTTTCCGCTTCAGGTTGTTCCTCTAAATTTAATTCAAAAGAATTTTCTGCAATCGCTGTATTTTCTTGTAATAAATCTTCTAGTCCAGCGAATTCTCGCAGGGTATTTTCTGTTTCTGATAATTCATCAATTAAACTTAGTTCTGTATTATCAGCAACCGTCTCCAAACTTTCCTCTAACTCTAAGTTAGCTGGAAACTGTTGTAAATCAGAAATTTCGGCAGAATTTACATCTAGATTATGTTCTGCTAATTCTGCCTCTAAATTTAATCCTGGAGTTTCAGCAACCTCTAATTCTGGAGTATCAAATGCATCTAATCCACCAAAATCCAGTGCGCTATCAATTGCTGATTCCTGATTATCTAAATTTAAAGCTGGAGTTTCAGCAACAGTTAATTCTGGGGTATCAAATGCATCTAATCCACCAAAATCCAGTGCGCTATCAACGACTGATTCCTGATTATCTAAATTTAATACTGGAGGTTCACCAACAGTTAATTCTGGGGTATCAAATGCATCTAATCCACCAAAATCCAGTGCACTATCAACGACTGATTCCCGATTATCTAAATTTAAAGCTGGAGGTTCGTCAACAGTTAATTCTGGATTATCAAATACATCTAATCCACCAAAATCTATTGCGCTATCAACTGCTAATTCCTGATTATCTAAATTTAATACTGGCGTTTCAGCAGTTGTTGGTGGATTATCAAATACATCTAATCCACCAAAATCTATTGCGCTATCAACGACTGATTCCTGATTATCTAAATTTAATACTGGAGGTTCACCAACAGTTAATTCTGGATTATCAAATACATCTAATCCACCAAAATCTATTGCGCTATCAACTGCTAATTCCTGATTATCTAAATTTAATACTGGAGGTTCGCCAACAGTTAATTCTGGATTATCAAATACATCTAATCCACCAAAATCTATTGCGCTATCAACGACTGATTCCTGATTATCTACATTTAATACTGGCGTTTCAGCAGTTGTTGCTGGAGTATCGAATGCATCTAATCCACCAAAATCCAGTGCACTATCAACGACTGATTCCTGATTATCTACATTTAATACTGGAGGTTCGCCAACAGTTAATTCTGGAGTATCGAATGCATCTAATCCACCAAAATCCAGTGCACTATCAACGACTGATTCCTGATTATCTAAATTTAATACTGGAGGTTCGCCAACAGTTAATTCTGGCGTATCAAATGCATCTAATCCGCCAAAATCTATTGCGCTATCAACGACTGATTCCTGATTATCTAAATTTAATACTGGAGTTTCAGCAGTTGTTGCTGGAGTAGCAAACATATCTAATCCGCCAAAATCCAGTGCACTATCAACGACTGATTTCTGATTATCTAAATTTAATACTGGAGTTTCAGCAGTTGTTGCTGGAGTAGCAAACATATCTAATCCGCCAAAATCCAGTGCACTATCAACGACTGATTTCTGATTATCTAAATTTAATACTGGAGTTTCAGCAGTTGTTGCTGGAGTAGCAAACATATCTAATCCGCCAAAATCCAGTGCACTATCAACGACTGATTCCTGATTATCTAAATTTAATACTGGAGGTTCGCCAACAGTTAATTCTGGATTATCAAATACATCTAATCCACCAAAATCTAGTGAGCTATCAACTGCTGATTCCTGATTATCTACATTTAATACTGGCGTTTCAGCAACAGTTAATTCTGGAGTATCAAATGCATCTAATCCACCAAAATCTAGTGAGCTATCAACGGTTGATTCCTTCGTATTATCAACAACAGTTGTTTCTGGTGTATCAATATTGAACAAATCATCATCCAGATTGTTAACAGAACTTGAAGCATTAGCAAATAAATTTTCTGTAGGCTGATTAGTAAATTCAGGAGTAAAGTCTAAAGGTTCTGGAGGTAGGGAGGTTGAGGAAAGTGGTGTGCGTTGGCGTAGCTCGTCGGAGACATCGCTTGTTTCTGCCAATAAGCTGCTAATATCTATTGCAGGTTCTTCTTGCTCATTCACAACAGGGATATTTGTTGTGTCAGTTGGTGTCAACTTAGCAAATAAATCCATACCTGCATCGGCTGACAATATCAAATCTATCTGCTCATCTGTTTGCAAAATAGTTCGATCGAAGTCTTGCAAATCAAAAGTTGTTGGTGGTGGCGGTAATATTGACTCACTATCGCTAAAAAAGTCATTAGCCGCAGTAAATAAACTTTCTTCTAAAGCTTGAGCAACATCTTGCTCAATTGCTGCATCTAATTCTAGTTGTTGTTCTGTTTGTACATCTTCATCCCAGAAATTTGGTAAATTGTCTGTTGCAGATGGAACTTCTCTGGAAATTTTTGATGAGTTATTAGATAAATCTAGAATTTCTGATTTATTGGCAGAAAGTTGTGTATTTTCGGGAATTTCCGTAAATAAATTATCTACAGCCAAGAGTTCTGGCTGTGGTGAATCTAGTTTCGATTCTCTAACAGGAGTAATTTCTTCTAAAGAGTTATCCTGTAAATTATCTGACAATACATTATTTAAATCACTTGGTTCTTTATAATATATTTCTGCACCAGTAATTGCTTCATTGTTGATTTGTTTTAATTCACCATCAAGCAATATTTTGTTTTCATCTAATGCCAATTCTAATAAATCTCTTACTACATCTGGTGGTGCAATATCCCCAGGATATTCTAGAAGTATGTCGGCAAATTCCTCAATACTTTCATCATCATGATTTTCTAAATTTACGTTTTGATTAACGAGATGATTTCCTGGTATTTCCGATGCAGGTGGAATAGATTTTTCTTTTTCTGGCGAAATTTCACCGAATAAAGCGCCGAAATCTTCTGTTTGAATTATTGTGTTTTGGGAATCAGCAATGCTTTTATCGTCATCAAAAGATAGTAAATCAGCTAAATCGCTATCAGTATCATCAGTATCGCTACTATTAATATCAATACCGAGATTATTCGCAGCATTAATATCTAAAATTTCTTCTTGTTGCCAAGTTTCATCAAGTTCTGGAGTTTCACCTTCAAATAAATCAGCAAGTGTATTTAACTCAGCTATACCAACTTCTGGCCCTTTCGGATCGCGATGACGATGACTCAGTGGCGTATCATCTTCATTGCTGGACATAGAATTAAATAACAAAGGCAACTCAGTGCTGGTATTATCCTTCGTTGATGGAATTGCCTGCTCTTGCTGAGTTGGCTCAGATAGGGTAAATAAATTATTGATGCTGTCTGTGCTGTCATTAACAACATCATTTGTCATCGTAGGTAGCTTGGCGGCGATCGCATTATCATCATGATCAGCAAATAAGTCAGGCTCAGATGCATCCACTAAATCCGTGGTTTCCATCTCGAATAGCTCAACGTCTGGAAAGCTCAACAGTACTTCTAGCTGCTGACTAATGACAATATCTGCATCTTTTCCTTGAAGAACTAACTCCTGGGCGGTTTTGATTTCTGTAATCACAATTTTCGCCAGAGTTAGATAACTATTATCTGGATTCGCGATCGCATTTGTTACTGCTTTACATAAATTACACCATTTAGGTAAATTAAATGCCTCACCTAGCTTGAGTAACTGTTGACAACATTGCTGCAGACTTTGGCGACTTTGGGGAGTTGTTCCTTGTTTAAACAGCTGCAACATTTCCCGCAGTGTCTGCATCACTTGGATTTGGAATTCGCTCCAATTCTGCTGTTTTTTGGCTACAGTGGGCGCAGTTGTTTCCTGGGGTTTCAAGGAAGTCTCACCAGACACAAAGCTGTTGTCTTCTTCTGCGTCGGAGAAATCCCTCTCCATAAAAATTTCTGTCAATGTGTGGCTGTTATCTGCAAAAGCTGGACGTACTTCTTTCGCCTTGCTGTCTACACCATTGGTTGCTTGTTGTACCAGTAATTCTAGATGCTGATTCAGCCATTGAAAGACCGGCTCAGTTTCTGACATCAAATTATTAGCAGTCTCTTCTGACAACCCATAAGGGCCGCTCAAATTTTCTAAAAGCGCTTTCAGGGTATCCGCAACACCAAGAAACAAAGACTCTAACTTTTGATCGACCTCGATTGGATTTTCTTTGAGAATTTTGAAACAATCTTCGAGGCGGTGAGATGTATGCTGGATGCTATTTAAACCAAGCATCGCTGCTCCCCCTTTAATAGAGTGAGCCGCCCGGAAGACTTCGTTGATCATTTCTGGGTCGTTCAGGGTACTCTGGAGATTTAACAACCCCTGCTCAATCGTATTCAGGTGGTCTCTTGCTTCTTCAATAAAATAACCCAAAATGCGCTGTTGTTGTTCCGGCAGCATAGTTTTTTCGCCAAGAGTCAATAGTTAATCATCAAAAGTCAAGAGCCAAGATTTGAACTTTGGACTATTGACTACATTATCTAGATTCCAGGGTTTCTACCCGGAAACGTTCTACGGAAGCGATCAAGTCACGGGATACACCCACTAAGTTTTGGAGTGCGCCAGAAACTCGCTGTGCTTCCTGGGAGGTTTCTTGTGCTGTTAGTTCTACGGATTGCATAACGTGAGCTACAGCACGCGATGTTTCAGTTTGTTCCACAGTATCGCTGGTAATTGAACGCACCAGAATATCAATGCGATTTGCCACTTGAATAATATTTTCTAGCGATCGCTTGGCTTCTTCGGCTAATTTAGTGCCTTTAATTACCTGTTGTGTACCTTCTTCCATCGCCGTCATTACAGAGCCTGTTTCACTCTGAATTTGCATCACAATTTGTTCGATTTCTTTTAAGGATTTGGCAGATTTATCTGCTAGCTGGCGCACTTCATCGGCAACGATGGCGAATCCGCGTCCGGCTTCTCCCGCTCTGGCTGCCTCAATACTGGCGTTCAGAGCTAACAAATTGGTTCTAGAGGCAATTTGCGAGATTAAGGCCACAATCTTGGAGATTTCCTGAGAAGATTCCGCTAACCGCTTTACTTTGCGGGTGGTTTCTGCTACAGTTTCGCGAATTTCTAAAATACCCGCCACCGTATTTTCCACGGCTTCCCCTCCTTTAAGGGCGATGGTACTAGCATCGCGGGCTACCGCCTCAGCTTCCCGCGCGGCTTCCGCTACGCGCTGAATCGAGTCGGTCATTACCTGTACGGAATTTAATGTGACTGCCAATTCTTCTGCTTGTCGCAAAGCATCGCTAGATAAGGCTCTGGCAAAGGTTTCCGAATTAGTCGCACCTTTGGTTACTTCCTTAGCGGCTACTTTTACCTGTTGGACGATATCCCGCAAGTTTTGAATTGTCAGGTTAAAGGCGTCGGCTACGGCTCCTAATACGTCGGCTGTCACTTCCGCTTGGACTGTTAAATCGCCTCTTGCTGCTCCTTCCACATCATCCAACAACCGAATTACTTGACGTTGGAGATTTTCTTTGGCTTCTTCCTGTTCGTCGGCTTTGCGTTGGGCTTCATTAGTGGTAGTAAAAATTACCCGTGCCATTTCATTAAAGCCGGTAGCTAGGAGTCCTAATTCATCTTCGGAATAGACTGTAGCTTGGACATTGAGATTACCTTGGCGAACAGCATCAAATTGCGCTTGCAAATTCTCGGTAGTCCGGCGAATTTGCTTGATGGTAAAATTACCCATAAAGGCAGCAGTGGCAAATCCAGCTAGCCCAGCTGCTAATGACATTGCCCAGCCTGTGTTGCGTACTGATTCTCGTTGTTGGGGTGGGGAAAAATTCGTCGCCCCAAAGCTGACGATGGCTACCACTAGTGAGGAAACAATACCAACGCTACCTGCAATCAGCCATTGTTTCTTTTCTAGGGGAGCATTCTCTAAGGGTGCTAACCAACTTTGCTCGACACTGACAACTGGTTCTAACTTAGCAACATCAACCTGGGTAAAAATTGGCATGGCTTCTTGGGAACCAGTAATTGAAAATAGTTCATCTTCGCGATCGCTATTTTCATTACTTCTTAAAGGTTCTGCACTGTAAGAGTCAGAATTGCTAGCCATGTCCAAGGAACCAGAATGCATAGCCACATCGCTGAAGCTAGAGTCTGCATCTGAGATGTCAAAGCCGGGAAGATTACCTAAATCGTCAAAGTCATCAAATTCATCTAAAAACTCTATATTACTCTGGGAATTACTTGCCTGAGGCTGATTGACTGGTTCTTCATCTGGAGTGAAACTGTCCGAGCCAAAAGCAGATTCAAAAGCGTCCAAATCAAAATTATCATCAAGGTCTAAATTACTTGTTTCTACTTTGACACCCTTTTGCGCCAGCTTTTCTTCTGGAGGCAAATCTCTACTAGCAGCAGAGACTTCTTTTAAGCTATCTTCAGCTTCTATGGGGCCTAACCAATTATGGGATGTAGTTTCAGCTATCTGCTCGTGATGACTAGATGGCAAATTGTTGGGTTTTACTCCATTATCCCGCACAGAAGTTGGTATTTTAGCAAAATTTTCATTCTCCTGGCTATTGCTATTAAAGTCTAAGTCTTCTGGTGGGTTATATTGTTCTCCAATCAAGAATTCTGTGGGTATTTCCCAGCTGTTACTGATTGATAAATCAACTTCTGTAAAAGATGAATCGCTATCATTTTCTTGCTGGGAATTTGTCTCAGAATCAACAAAAGGATTACTTGTACTGGACTGCTCAATACTGTTTTCTGTCTCATCTTCCTGCCAAAAAGCAGGTAATTCTAGATCTGCTTCTGCTTCCCAACTTTTACTTTGAGAATCTTGCTCGGTGGCTTGATTATCCAACTTAAAGGGGTCATCACTAAAAGATGCTGCAGAGTCTGATTGAGAATTCAAATCAGTACTGCTGTTTGCAGAGATATTAAAAGGACTATCCAAAGATAGCTCTTCTAATCCATCTGCCACTGCTTCGTACTCTTCAAAAGCTTTATTGTCAAAGCTGTTAGTATTAAGATCTGTTGTACTATGTGCTAAATCTTCAGTAGAGATTTGCTGATAGTTCTCTGGCGTCACCACGCGATCGCTGGAATTATCCTGGTATTGATTTATACTTTCAATCCCATGTTTAGCAAAACCAATAATTTCCTTATTATCAGTTAACTGTAAGACTTTTTGATATTCGGCTTTGGCAATATCATACTGTTGTAAAACGTAGTAGATGTGACCCCGTAACAAATGGGAGTTAGGGTCATCTGGTAAATTTTGCACTACTTGGTCAACTAAAGTAGCGGCAACATCATAATTTTGTTGCGCATAAGCCGTACAAGCCTGCTTATATATTTCTAAGTAATCTTCTATACTTGCTCCCATATCCACCCTCCCAATTTCATCCTGCCCACCTCGCACTCCGCAAAATTGCCATTTGATCGAGCAGTCTTAGACACTGATTTTTTTTAGTATCTAGTAACCACTCACCGCGTAAAAAGGGAGCCATCGTATCCAGCACATGAGTTGGTAGCATGAGATTTTGGACATCTAGCCAGTCCATACCACCGATTTCATCTACCGCCAAGCCCACAATTGTGTCTTGATCTTCGATAGCAATTACCGGAATTTCTGCTCGATCTGTGTTTAGCGCGGTTGCTTCCCCGAGAAATTGACCCAAATCAGCCACCCAAATTACTCGACCTCGTAAATTTAGAGTACCCAAAAGTAAAGGAGAAGCATTAGGAATCGGTGTGATTCGATCGGGACTGAGTTCCATAACCTCTCGAATTCCAGTTGCAGGTAGTGCAAACTCCTGGTGCGAAGGAATGTAAAACCGCAAATGTAATTCACCTTCAGGACTTTCTACTTGTAATTCAGGACGGAAGTGGTCTTGACTACCACCACTTAAAAAGTCCGGTTTACTGACCATGTTATTTTCATCCTTATCCTCGCAGCAGTTGTTTGACTGTTCCTACCAACTCAGTTGGTTGAAACGGTTTGGCTATGTAAGCGTCTGCACCCTGTTTCATGCCCCAGTAGCGATCGAATTCTTCCCCTTTGGAAGAACACATGACTACCGGGACATTTTGGGTTTTTGGGTCGGATTTTAACCGCCGACAAACTTCGTAGCCGTTCATCCGGGGCATGACAATATCCAAGACCACCAAGTCGGGAGGTGCGCTTTGAATGGATTCCAAAGCTTCGACTCCGTCACTAGCATGGGTGACTTTTAAGCCACTTGCTTTCAAGAGGTCTGTGATCATCTCCCTTTGTGCGATACTGTCTTCCACAATCAGAACTGTACTCATAAATGCCTATCTACCTCCTGATGTAGACGTTCCCGATTTGGAACATTCCCTGATTTTCAAAGCAAGCATTTAGTGTATTAATTAACCTTATTCCTTCACTAATTTACTAAATAATAAATTTGTACTACTTAGATTGGGCTGGCTGTTTCTGTGATAACATTTTTTACCCCATCTTTTAGCGGATCAACAAGTCTAGTACCGCTACCTTGTAAGTCAAAAGTCAAAAGTCAAAAGTCAAAAGACTTATATTCTGAGCTTTTGCGCCATTGAGAATGGTATGTTTATTGACGCCGTACTGTACTAGTGTTTTTTTCTATAGCCATGTAATAGTCTATTTCAGATAAGTCTCTATAAGTGTCAGTAACTCAGTATCTCTCAAAGGCTTTACTAAATAATCAGTAGTTCCTACCATCTTTGCTTTAACGCGGTCGAGAAAGCGATCGCGATCGCTCAGTAGAATAATGGGCAATAGCCGAAATGCGGTTGACTGTCGCAGCATTGCACAAATCTCATACCCATCTAATTCCGGCATCGCCATGTCACAAAAAATCATATCTGGCTTGAGTTGAAAAATCAGACTGAGGGACTCTAGGGGATTTGTTAAAGTTAACACTTCATATCCTTGTGGTTGCAAAATAGATTTGATCGCCTCACTGTTACTGTGAGCTTCTTGGATACTAAGTATACGTACTTTGCTCTTGACCTCTACCGCAGAATTTTCTCTATAGGGGTCAAAATCACAAGTGTTTGAATATACTAATTGCAGCCAACCTTGCAGCACATAAGGATATATAGCCTTGGCGACTGTGTAAACGTCGCGGTTGAGACAACGAGCTAGCTGTCGCAGAGAGGTTTTACCATCTGCCCAATATGTGAGCTTATTAATTGTTGCTACTGGTAAACCACTGTGGGATTGAACTTCTTCAGAAATTACTGGCACTTGATTGGGAGACTGAATATGTGGATACATTTGCTGCCAATTTTGCAATTGCTTGACAATTTTCTTGATGAGCGGACTAATCTCCCAGGTTGTTAATTGAGGGGTAAGCACCGTCCCATGATGAAAACTGAAGCAACCGGCGTGCAAACTCAGCAAATCAAACAAAGTTTCACATACCAGACCGTACAAAATCTCACGAGCAACCTTGGGTTGAATCAGATTCCGCTCCAGCAGTTCCCAGAGATAGCTATACTCAGCCACATTGACTGAGTCTAGGGAAGCTAATTTGAGGTCTTTTAGCTGTAGCTTGACTCGGTAATATCGGAGATAATCGTCAATCCTAGATAAACTACCATCACCTTGTTGGCAATAGATAATCTGGCCGTTGACAAAAAAGATAAACCAATACTGTTGTGGTTTGCAGCTGAAGCAATGATGGTGTCTGTTTACCTCTGCACTAAATTTTTGGCAGGGGCAACTGTTATGGGTTGTCACCAACAATTGACCAGTTCGCTGTCCCCACTCAATCAATTGCAGGATACTAGGAATATCAATTTCATTTAAATCTCCCTGCATTGAGGTCAAAGGTACTCCTTGTAATTCTATTTACATGCTTTATTAATTTTGCCCAGTAATGTTTTTATGATTAACTTGTCAGACAAGTTTAACTGACTAACTGACTTTTGACTGAAAAACATAACTTTCATGCTGGCTGCGACCTGAATTTAGCTATTGTGGGGAATAGCAAGATGGCTTTACCAAATTTTTAAACTTGTGCCACTAGTACCAATGTGCGGCATTCGTAATTCCTTCTACCCAGTTTTAAAACCGCACTGCGCATGGTTTAGGATATTTCGCTGGGGTAATTTATTTACACCCACGAGTACTAAATATGATTTTTGCTAATTGCTGCTAGAGAAATATCTAGCAAAAATCAGAAAAACTACCATTGGTGCTGCATTTCCCTTCATTAAGGACGGTCAGCAATTTTCCTTAATTTTTCGTAATACACTTTGACAAAGCTAGTGATCGCACGGTAGCCATCATTATTGCCATCAGCACAAAATATAAAGGCGCGATCCACACATCTATTATTTAGCAAATATGTAACCAGATGTGACATGTCATCTTTATAAATAGTTTTGTATGTTTTGTTTGTCTTGTTCTCTGTTGCCAGATGACATCAGGCAAACTCACGAAAATATCTAAGATATAACTCAAATCACGGACATCAAGTACACAAAAGGACTAACGGTGTGCTGTATTTAGCAGAAGTACAAAAGCAAAAAGGCAACTTACTCACTACCAATTTACTCAGTAGTAATTCCAAAACTGAATTGAAACTCCTGGCTTGTCAGCGAACCGATCAGAATTGGACTACTGTGTCAGAGGATGTGATTGCAGCGGAGGAAGCCAGCAAATTAAATGATGGCGCACTGGTATTGGTAGAACTGACTCCTAACCGCCAGGTACAACGCATTCAAGAAGCTGGGCGTCCACTAGTGAATATTTTGCAGAATTTTTCTCGGCAGTTAGAAAAATTCAAGTCGAAAGAAGAAGAAATCGATCAGTGGAAGCAATCATTGACATTTCAGGCACAAGAATTAAATCGTCGGGAAATGGAAATGGAAGTGCGCTTAGAACAGTTGCAAAATATGGAAACTGATTTTCAGCAACTGGAGGCGCAACAACAGGAATGTGAAAGCTCGCGTACAGAGATTGAAAAGTTGCAACAAGAAATTGAGCGCAATCGTCAAGAACTGGAAGGAGCTTGGGAGCATTTGCGCGGCGAACAGCGCCGTTTAGAAGAATCTCAAACAGAGGCTCAAAAAGGGAAGACTTTAGATGAAGAGCAAAGTCGAGTACTGCGGGAGTTAATCGATCGCCTTTCTAGTCGGGTTGCGCCCACAGAAACAGTACGGGAACAATTAAATTTTGCCTTTGAGTTAGTTGAAAAACAGCAAGATACTTTAAATCAACACTGGGAAAAATTAGAGCAACAGAAAACTTTAGCGGCACAAAAGCAAGAGGAACTCGATGTTCTGGTACAAAGCTTTAGCGATCGCCAAAATAGCTGGGAAGATGGACAAAATGCCCTCTACCAACAAAAGGCTGAGTTAAAAGTGAATATGGCAATTCTGGCTAGCAAGCAGGAATATGCGGGAATTTTGAAGACGCAATTACGCAATCTAGAAGGTTTATGTCAAAATATCGAGTCTGTTTCTGGAAGCTGTAGCGGCGGGATGCTGGCGCAAGTCGATGTGAAAGCTTTAGAAAACATGGCTTTAGATGAACTGCAAAAAGTGGTGCAAGATTTGCAGGAGAAGTATGATATCGACTCTAGTTTTGTTCAAGACCAAGAACAAGAACTAAAATACAAACAAGAAGCGATCGATGCATTAGAAAAAAAGATTCATCAAGCATCTGACCAAGATGTGATTAATCTGGAAATGGAACTGGCAGATGAAAAAGACCTCTACCAAATGCTCAACCAAAGTTTGGTAGGACAACGCCGGAATTTGCTCCAACGTCAGAAGTTACTTAAGCAACATCAAACAATACTTTTAAAAAAGCAAGGACATACTGTTGCTAATGAAGCAGAAGACAATTCCATTGATTTAGAGCCAATTCTGTTACAAACTGAAAACCAGCGTCAACAACAGTCTCAAGAGTTGCAAAGATTAGAACGCGAGATTGAACAAATAGAAGCGGGGATTGACTTAGCCCAAGGAATGGTTGACAATCAAACTCATGACTGGGAAGAACAGCGTCAGGAACTGAAAAAACTGGAAGAAAACCTACAAGCTCTGCGGACAGAAACTACTGAATGCTGGAGTCGGGTGAATATTTATCAAGAGTCTTTACAACCTATTCAAGACTGCTTGGATGGTTTACGCCAGAAGTTACAAGCAATGGTTGAATCTTTAGCTGAAGTTCAAGAAACTGGTGATTATCAACTCCAGGCTATTGCTCAAATGCGCGAGACACTGCGTGAGTTAATGTCTCAGCCAGAATTGCTTGCATCTTAAATTGAGGCGACATTTAGCGACATTTACATTTAAGTAAAAATGTAAATTAAATCACCTTGCACTTGAGCGATCGCACCACCGGGAAAGGGATCGGTTTGTGTCCGATTAGGCGCTGTAATTAAATTAGTTAATTTCTCGATATGTTCAAAACTGGGTGCATCTGGAAGTATTTGTTGTAAGACTTGACGCATAACACGCCTTTGCAGTGCTAGGGGTGCTGTTTGCAAGATGCGACGATTGAGGCTTACAGGAACAATTGCTACAGGAGTTAAGCCGATTGTGGCTGCTTCCCGCAACTCCTGGGCGACATTCTCTAAATATTCCACTTCGCCTTGGAGGAGTTCAGCTGTTTGGGCTAAAGCTGATTCAACTTTGGGGTTAAAATTTGTTTGCAGATATGGAATTAACTCTTGGCGAATGCGGTTGCGGGCGTATTGTAAATTTTGATTGGTGGAATCTTCCCATATTGGCAGATGGAATTCATCACAAAATTGTTTTGTTTGGGTACGGGTAATTTCTAACAGTGGACGCACTAGGGTAATGTTTTCTGTGAGGGGACGTTTCCAAGTCAGTGCTTGCAAACCATCAGCGCCTGTACCGCGAATTAAATTATATAAAAGAGTTTCGGCGCGATCGCTAGCTGTGTGTCCGGTGACGATACAATGGTAATTATTTTTCTGAGCGATCGCGCTTAAAACTTGGTATCGCCAATCCCTTGCTGCTGCTTCACTAGTTAACTCTTTGTCAGCAGTTTCTAAATAAAATAATATATCCCAGCTTTTCGCCAGTTGTTGTACATGAATAGCATTAGCTTGGGAGTCAGTACGCCAGCGATGATCGCAGTGAGCAATAGCTAAATCCCATCCCCATTTTGCTTGTAAATCTAAAAGTAATTTTATTAAGCATAAAGAATCTTGTCCGCCAGAGACAGCGACTAATAGGCGTTGATTCCGCTCAAATAAGCAGCGCCTTCGGATTGTGCGATGTATTGTTGCATGTAGATGAGTCCATACCATTGATATTTTGCGCCCCAGAATGCATATCGTTGTCTATTTTATCCGTGGCTTCTCGATGTTTGATCGCTGTAAGCTGGGGATTTGATAATTATCCGCTCTAATCTTTCTTAGAAAGAAGGACTATGTTCTTTATCCCAACATTTATTATCATGCCATTCTCTTTGAGTATCTTGGCATTCGGCAGCATTATCAATCCAAGGTATTGATGTAGCATAAGGTGATTCTTTATTCGAGTATAAAAAAGATAATAAAGACGCAGAACTTGAGGAATAAAAGAGAGAATAAATGATGATAAATGTAGAAATTGGTAGACCTAATAAAAATGCCATCACTAGGGCAATATTCTGTAAATTACCAATTTTTTTACGAGGAGAAAACCGTGGTTTTTTCTTCTTAACTTTGAAATTTAATAACACAATATTAACCTGAACGAATATCTACTTATTTTGCATCCGTAGAGGATAGTTATATTGTATGGAATCAAAAGTGCTATTAACTATGATGATCTTACTGTTTCTATATTTTATCTTTTTGATTATTAATCATAAATATACAAAATAAACACTAAAAAAATCAGGTTTATTGCTGAGTATTTTCCAGAATTACCGGAATACTTAATCAAAAATTAATAAACATTTTAGAGAAATTTATTAAAAACGTCCGGATAAAAAAAGCAGAGAAAGTGTTTTGTATCAAAAATTGCGTTGGTATAACCTACAAGCCATAAAAACATAAATTGTAGACAAGCAGAAGTATTAGAAGACAAAAAAAACCTCCCACAAGGGGAGGCTGAATTAATTGAGCGGAGACAATTTTGATAACTTACAGACGAACAACAGCCATCGCTCCTCCCAATGCGGAGAAAATAGCGGAGACAACGGCTGTCGCAAATAACCACCAAGCTGCTGTGGCGGCGGCTTTGCGGGTTTCTTCGGCTTGTCGCTGTGCTTGATGTTTGACTTGTTCTAAACGGCGTTGTGCTTCGTGGTGTAAGCGTTCGGCTCGTTGGAGAACGGTGTTGCGCGCGCCTTCAATTTGGTCAATAATCCGGTTGGCATCGTCTTCGGAAATATCTTCCCGGGAACTGATAATCGCGACTAAGGTATCGCGGTTAAATGAAGATAGGCGATCGCGTAAAGCATCAAATCCTGCTTGGGGATCGTCAAATAATTGGCGAACATCACGCTTAATACTATCGTAGTTCAGTTCTGGACGCTCCAAGGAGTTGAGATAGTTACGGATACGGGCAAAAACTCCATCAATGACATCTTGGATGCGGCGCTGAATTCCGCGTATTTGCTCGACAAATTGCTCGCGCACTGAGACGATGTTATCAGCAATTCTCGCTGCTTCCTCATCGGTAATATCTTCGCGAATCTTCAGCAGAGCGATAATTGTCGAACGATCAAAATGCGCCAAGCGATCGCTAAAACTTTCCATCCCCACACGTGGATCGTGCAGTAATAATTGTAAGTCGCGCTTGATACCTTCAGGGTTGAGTTCTTCTTTGCCTGTTTGCCGCAAATACTCTTCTAAATAGGCTTGGAAAGTTTCTACTCGTTGCTGGGTTCTGGTAGCAATTCGACGAGGCGCACGGACAAAATTGCGAATTGAATGTTGTACAGAATCAATGATTTCATTAACTTGCTGTTCGCTTAAGTCTTGGCGTTGACTCAGTAATTTTACGAGTGTATCTCTGTCTACCTGAGACAAGCGACGACGCAGAGCTAAAGCGCCTTCCTGGGGGTTTTCAAACAATCGATTTAAATCGCGCTGAATCCCTTCGGGGTTAAGTTCAGCTTTCCCAGTATTCCGTAAGTAATCAGCGATAGTAGTGCTAACCGAGTCGTATTGCTCCTTCGCTTTATCCACTACAGCTTGGGGCGCATGGCGGATACTATGCCATGAATGTTCTACAGTATCAATAATGCGATTTGCTTGGTCTTGGCTGATATCTTGGCGCTGACTCAACAATTGTACCAAGGTATCGCGGTCGAAACGCGCTAATCTGGCTCTCAGGGCGATCGCTCCTCCTTGAGGATCTTCCAATAAGCGTTTGAGATCGGCGCGAATTGCATCGGGGTTGAGTTCGCCTTTGCCGGTATTACGCAGATATGACTCTAAATTCAACCAGAGGGTTTCAGCTTGATATTTTGCCTGATCCGCCAGATTTTTCGATTCAATTAAAGCGCGATCGCGTTGTTTTTCTAAATCATCGAGAATCGCGTCGATTTCGTAAGGCTGAATATCGTTGCGTTGAAACAGTATTTGCTGCATTTGGTGGCGATCAATCGCCGCTAACCGCCGGGAAAGGGTTTCATATTCTGCATCTGGATCTGACAACAAAGGTCTAAAATCCCGTTCAATACCTTCAGAGGTTAAGTCCGCTTTACTAGTAACGAGTAGGTAGCTAGAAACGCGACGTTGCAAGTCTTCTACTATTTCTCGTTCTTCAACCGCCGTCACAGTTACCAACACTTCTTGGCGAACAGCTTCTAAGCGATCTGCAATCAGCTGAATTTGTCCTTGAGTCAGCAGTCCCCGATTTTGCAAAATATTGACAAAATCATTGCGAGAAAGGCGCTCTAATTCCCGCCTAACTACTCCCGGATCTGCGGCTGGATCGTAGATAACATCGCGGAATTCTTGACCAATTCTTTCTGGACTGAGTTGCCAAGCGTAAGTATTATACAGATAGTTTTCCACATCAGCCCGAATCGGACTATAGGGTTGGGAAGCTGCGGGTAAACCTAGCTTATCGGCTTGTTCAGTAATTTTGTCTTTAGCGGTGGATAGAGATTGCCAAATTTTTTCGACATCCAAATCTGACAAGTCTGTTCTCCCTAACACAACCCCAGTCAAAGCCGAAAGTCCTTGCTGGATTGTACTCTGAATTGGGCCTGGGGCTGCTTTTTGATCAGCTTCTTGAGAACCACGAGTTTCTGCAATTAACCTTTCCAGCTTGGCGTTGAGTTCATCAGTTTTAGTTTGTCCTGGTGGGAGAGATTTAAGATAGTCAACTAACTCCCCTAAACGGTCTTGGGCTGGTGCTTGCTGGCTGACTACTTGTTGCCAGAGTTTATATAATGTATCAGCAATGCGCTTGACATCGCGTTTAGAAAGGTCAGTGCGACTACTGACTAAATCGATAAACTTTTGGCGATCGATATTGCGTAAATCTGGGTTACTGGCGTTAGCGTAGCTTAACGAAGTTATCGCTTGGAATTGGGGATCTTTGAGTAAGTTTTCAAAATCACTGCGGATTTTAGATAGATCTAACTCTGGAGGACGCAACCTGTCGAGGTAATCTTCAACATTTTCCCTGATGCTAGTTGGATCGATCCCGCTTCCTAGTTCCCGGCGCATCGCCGCCGCCGCCGCTTCAGCTGTGGCTACAACTTGATTGCTCACAGTTTTAGCACCCAATGCAGCCGTCGCCGTCCCCATAATTGCTTGAAAGCCAGAGGTAGCGGTGTTCACTACTGAGCCAATTAAGGAACCAACTGTAGTTGAACTTACCCACATCAAGAGTAAAAAGTAAGCACCCCAAATTACTAGTCCCAAAGTTGCACCCAGTCCTGGATCTAATACCAGCAGACTGAGTTTTACTGCTAAAAAACAAGCAATTAATAAAGCAACCGTAACAGTAACTAACGTCCAAATGCCAACAGCAGTACCAATTTTGCGAATAGTACCGCCCAAACTTCCCGCTTCTTCGCGATCTGAGTCTGAGTCAGATGAATGTCCCAGGTAAGAAATACCCGCAGCCACCGAGAGATTTGTTAATACTATTTGGAAAGCAAAAGCGAGAATTACACCAGAGATTAAAGCCACAAAAAAGCGCGGCCCAGAAGTGAGAACCGATGCTTGTGCTGGTGTGACACCTGCGGAGTCTACTGGAACCTGTGCCACCCACAACAGTGGTTTGTAGAGTCCCAGCATAATTTCTGTACTTTGAATCATTGTATTTCCTTTTTCTAAGCTTAAATTTGGGGAAATTAAGAATTACACGAGCAGAATTTTTCTATTTATTGGGAAAACAATCACGTCTGTAGCTTTCAGAATCGTGGAATTTAGGCATTGTCAGCATCTCTCCACAGTTTGAATAGCATATCTAACGCAGGATAGAAATATTGATTACACTTCTAGCAAAAGTCTGAATTTACGAGTTTGGGTAAGCTTTTTAGGTTACTAGGCAAAAACGTCAAAATATTTAGCGAAGAAGTTTATTAAATAGTTGGTAAAACTTGATAATTTCTAATTTTGAATAGAGATAAATATTTGTATTTTGTTGTGATTTTTGACAAAAAATTCAATCTCAATAAATATGCGATCGCTCCCTCATCTCAAGAAGCGATCGCATAAGTTAAGTAAGTCGGTGCAATAAAACCAAACTATTTGAAGAAAAGTAAATAAGCCTCAAACTCTTTCTCCCCCTGCTCCCTGCCTCCTGCCTTATTCCAACAATAATTATTTACGCCGACCTACTTAAGTAATTAATGACAGCTTACTTCACCTGGGCGCGAAACCGGACAAAACCATAAGAATTAGTAGGTGTTCCAGATGCAGTTGCATTTGGCACATCACCTAAATTAACAACCACAGCACCGTTTGTATTGGGGATTGTGGTATTGGGATCGCCATCACAGTCAATTTTTGGGTATTTCGTAGTTGGTTCGACCCCAGGAAGGAAGTACTGAGCAATATCTCCATCATCAGCATTACTATAAGCTTTAACAGACCCATTGAGATTGATCGCAATGCCGCGATCGCCTGAACCACTAGGATCGGGAGTTACTCCTGTGTTGAAAGCAGTGGAGTTAAAAGTAGTATTTGCTGGTACTAAATCGCAAAAAAGAGCATTCTTGGCTGTAACATTTCCGGCAGACAGGAAGTAAATTGTATATTCAATTACATCCCCAGGAATAATTTTGCCGCCATTAACACCACCTATCAAAAAAGTGTTGGGAGCGGGCCATTTATCTGTATCTGTCTTGGCTGGTGGGGCTGGATTATCCAAAGTATTGTCATCATAGGGATTACTCGCTTGATTAATATAAGCTGCTAAGTTATCCCCACCATTGGTAGTAGTTGCATTGTTAATTTCGGTGATTCTTTTCACCAACAGTACGTTAGGATTGCTCACCTGAATACTTAGTTGATAATCTTCAACTTCCCCATTACCCACCGCACCGTTAGGGGTAGAAGTGGTTAAAGCACCATCACTAATCCGGAAACGCGCATAAGTTGTTCCAGTGGTTAATCCGCTTAATCCTGTCCAAGTTAGGGTGATATTTTGGGAACTAGCATTATTAGGAACGGATTGAGAAACACCTTCACTAGCAGCAAATACACCATCTTTATTAAAGTCAATCCAGCCGACTAAAGGTCTAGCACTACTAGTATTGTTGAGAACATTGACTGTGACTGAATAACTGGTACTGGATGTGGTTAAGGAGGGAAAACTAGCAACACCATCTTCATCATCAATATTATTCGTATCATCAGCCTCAGCATTAGAATTTTGTAAAGTGCCACTATCGGCATCAGGGGCATTAGTACCAAGTTTTAAAGTATTTAAAATGGTATGACTTGGCCCACCATCACTACTGGTAGTTTGATAGTTACCAACCCCTGTACCTGTACCTGTGTCTGGTGCGTCTCCATAGTCACTATTGCTAATCACCACTAAATAATCTTCTACTTCCCCATTACCTATCGCGCCATTAGGAGTAGAAGTTGTTAAACTAGCACTATCACTTAACCGAAAACGAGCATAGGTATTTCCGACTGTTAATCCAGTAAGACTCGTCCAGTTGAGAGTGACATTTTGCGGACTGGCATTATTAGGAACTGATTGAGAAACCCCTTCACTAGGATCAAAAACGCCATTTTTATTAAAGTCAATCCAACCCACTAAAGTAGCTGCACTTCCTGATATATTAGTGATAGTAACTGTGGCTGAATAAGTGGTGTTAGTTGTACTTAAAGTGGTCGGGAAAGTGACACCATCTTCATCATCAATATTAGTAATGTCATCTGCATCAGCATTAGCATTTTGCAATGTACCATTATCAGCATCTGGCTCATTAGCACCAATTTTTAAAGTATTAATAATTAGATGGCTTGCTCCACTATTAGCTGCTGTGGTTTGATAATCATTAGCTCCTGTACCGGCTGTGGTATCTGGTGCATCGCCATAATCTATAGTATTAATTGTCACTTGATAATCTTCTACTTCTCCAATCCCAATTAAACCTGTGGGAGTTGCTGTGGTTAAAGTGCCATTACTAATACGAAAACGAGCATAGGTTGTACCTGGTGTTAAACCACTTAATCCTGTCCAGTTCAGAACTACATTACTATTGTTAGTGTTATCAGCGATCGTTTGAGATACCCCTTCAGTAGCTTCAAAAACACCATTTTTATTAAAGTCAACCCATCCCACTAAACTAGCAGGAGTTCCTGTAATGTTAGTCACATTGACTGTGGCGCTATAGGTTGTACTGATTGCATTTATGGTATTGAGTAAGGTGACACCATCCTCATCATCAATATTATTGGTGTCATCTGCACTGGCATTAGAATTTTGTAATGTACCACTATCTGCATCGGGAGCATTACTACCTAATTTTAAATTACTGTTAATCAGATGTCTAGGACCACTATCTGTATTGGTAGTATTATAATTCCCTGTACCTGTACCTGTGGCTGTATCGGGTGCATCGCCATAATCATAGGTGGAACTTGGTCCGGAAATAGTCAACAGATAGTCTTCTACTTCACCATTTCTCATACCGCCGATAAAATTAGTAGTAGCAACAGGATCACTATTAATCCGAAATCGAGCGTATGTATCACCTGCAACTAGACCTGTTAAGCCACTCCAAGTGAGGTTAAAGTTACCATTAGTTCCGGTTGCTATAGTTTGTACCACACCTTCACTAGCAGAAAATTTGCCATCTCGGTTAAAGTCGATCCAACCTCCTAAATAGGCGTTTGCACCAGAGGTGTTTTGGACTCGGACAGGAACAGTATAATTGGCATCACTTACTGATAAGTTAGGGAAACTGGTAACACCATCTTCATCGTCTGTAGCGTTAATATCATCACCATTCGCAGCAGCATTAGGTTGACCATTAGCAACAGTTGTACCATAGGTAAATGGTTGTGGATCCTGATCTGTCACTGCATTACCCAACTTAATGGTGGTACTTAAAACTTGGCTTGCTCCAATACCTTCTCCACTAGAATTAGTTTTGTTGGTACCATAGGTATCAGGAGCATCGCCCCAGTCCAGTTGATCAACATCCGCAATAATTGCTGGGATCACCCCAACTGTAAAACTACCATAAACAAAAGTATCAATATATCTCACATCACCCCAGCTACTACCATTTGAACCTTGCGCGCCTCCTGTAGAAGTCGTTCCCCAGGTATGGCGGCCACCAATTGATCCATTGGGTAATGTAGTTGTTCCTGTTCCTGCATTGTATCCAGTTGTTAAAGCTGTTTTGTCATCCCAATAAACCTGAGTATTCGTAGTTGTAGATGCACCTGTTGCTTCTACAACGGTTAGTCCTTGTTGGCTACCGCCACTGGTTTCGATATCTGCGGCAATAAAGTGGTATTCACCTACAATGGCTTTTATCTGAGCGTTATAGTTGCCCACAGGTAAAACAGTGCCTAAGTTGTTTTTGCCATTCCAGACAGCGGAAACATTTCCAGATGCGTCTGTGTCTCCTCTTAATTGAACGTCTGTTCCTGATGAATCACCATATACTCCATTTTGGTTGGCATCGATAATAATTTCATAGGTTCCGGGAAGACTGGAGGTAAACTTAAAGGAGCCTGTATCTTGGATTCCTCCAGTGAATCCTGGAGTAATGGTGTTATCTTCTCCGTCACTATCTTCAAATCTAAGATTACTAATTTGAGGGGCTTGAGTAGGTCGAGTATAGGCTCTTGCCGTTGGGTAACTAAGATATTGTCGATATTTTGGCGTAACAGAGTTGCCAGAAACCGGAACACTTAAGCCCCGTACATTTACTCCTGCACCATTAGGAGAGTTCACCCCTGCGTTATTAGCAACTAGCTCATAAATATAACCAGCAAAATAGTTTAAATCTAGTTTCCAGATGAAGTTTGTACCTGGAGTACCACCTGGTACAACCACATAAAAATCTTGATTAGTGTAATTTCCGAATCCCTTAGCATTAAAAGCCCAAACATACGACCATACTCGCCCGTTAGAGCTTTGGGGATTAGGGTTAGTTAATATATTGGGAGTTATTGAAATATCAAATTGACGAAAAATAGTATTGGGGTCGGCTGCATTGGTATTTTGATCTCGGTTGCGTAAGCGTATTTCATAAACCCCAGGTTGAGTAGTTATATATCTAACAACACTTCCATCACTAGAGTGGTCAACATCATTAGCCACATAAATACCAGTACCAGCTGGAGATACATCCATGTTTGCTGTACTTAGCTGGGCATAGGTGGTGCAGTTCGCATTATTTGCACTTGTACCAAAAGTACCTTGACCTCGGAAATTGCTATTGGTGGCAACCGCATCTCCAGCTTGCCCAAATACTAATGTCCCGGATGCTGGTGGGTAAGCTGCATAGGTACCACTATAGTCATCGGGCATAGTACCGTTGTAATAAATATCTACTTCCCAGTTGTCTCCAAAGGTACTACCACAAGCACCAATATTGATGACCTCTCCGGCTGCAACAATATCTACATAAATGGGGCGGTTCAGTTGTCCAATTCCGGTGGTTGTACCACCTGCATCGCTATAAGGGGAATCATATTCCATTAAGCCTTGGTTGCTTAGGGTTACTTGTGATGGATCAGGGCCAAATTGATAACTACCTTCTGCGAAGATGGGATTGTCGAACGAAGCCATGTTGAGAACTAATAAGAAACTTAAAAACCCACTAAAAAACAACCGCAATAGGCGTAAGGTTCTCAGCCATTTAATCAGTCCAAAAACCGGGTTAAAATAATACCGAGAAATTCTCAAAAACCAAATATTAATCTTTTTTTTGCTGCTGTGAAAATGAAAAAACTTACATAGCAAATATAAAGATATTTTCTGACTCTTAGTAATTACTTTTAGGCGAGAGAATTGAGTAATAGGTGTAATTATTGTTAATAATAATATTTTCAACCAAATAACTAAAATTTGAATTAGTTTTTGGGTGATATTTTTTGATTGTTTCGGTAGTTTACTAATTGACATAAATAATTTTAAAATATTCATTTTTCGCATATAACGGTTAGTCTGCTGCTATACCAGCCAAAATTGCTCTTTCTATCCAGGACAAAATGGAGATTTTGGGGTAACTGTAACCGGATGGGTTATGGAAGTAGGGCAGCAGTAAGATATTGAGGAATAAAACTTTCCTTTTTCGTTTGTTCCAAGTCGCGAATAACGACTGTATCTGCTGGTTCCGATGTTCCATATTGGGGATGAATTGCGATCGCACTTACTCGTTCTCCGTCCTTTAGGTTTCCCAATTTCACAGAGAATCTACCATCGCTATTGGTATTTACTGTGGCGATCGCTTTGTTTAATGTGCCTATATTGCTATTGACTTCACTGACTTTATAAATTTCCACGACAGAATCAGGAGCCGCTAAACCATCCAGGGTTACTGACTCATCTTGTAAAATAAAAAACTCCCGACTCAGAAAGCTGGGCGCATCAATGCCAAAGTTACCCGCCTGACGGTGACGCTGATAGCTGTCATGGACTGGATTTACACCATCACCTTGTTGGTAGTCAATAACACTAACATTTTGCTGACTTACCAAGTCAATGCTTAGTCCCTGTAGTTTGGCAAATTGGTTATTTTGAATTTTGTTACCTTGGCTTTGGGGATAAGCGGCGATTGTTACCCCTGTCCCTGGCTGATCGGTGATTTTGTTATTCACCACTTCATGTCCTTTCCCCATCAGGTAAATTGCGGCTCGCTGCAACTGTTGACCGTTATTACTGATGGTGTTATCGCGAATTTTTACTGAACCTTCCGGTTTAAATAAGTACAAGCCACTGCCAGCGTTAAATTGAATGAAGTTAGCAGTAATTTCAGTATTATTAACTATACCTTCCAAACGAATTGCGTCAGGCATTCCTGCCAAGCCATTGTGAGAAATAATGTTGTTTTTAACTTGTAAATTTTCTGCTCGTACTGAGGTAATGATACCGCTACCATCATGATGGGCAATGCGATTATTTTGGATGATTGTTCCCAGACTATTAAATACAGATACGCCAAAAGCCGAGGTTTTCGTAGGAATACTTGCATCTGGTGCTATACCCAGCCAGTTATTTTCAATTACCACATCTTTCGGCGGTGTAGAGGAGAGATTTTGATGCTTTTTATTCTCGAAAACTTCCGAAAGTGGTGCAATAAAAATATCTCCAGGGGGGAGACTCGCAGTAGCGCCATGACGAGCATTAAATCCATAGATACTTAAGCCGCGAATGGTTACACCATCAGCAACAACCGTAAAACCACGGATGATATCTGCATTTTTATTAGGCGTAATGGCGACAACGGGTGATTTAGCTTCATCATATCCTGGTTGTGTAGTGCCATCGATTAGCAAACCAGGACTAGCTAGGGGTGGTAACAATTCTTGGATCGCTATAGCTCTTTCTTGAAGTGGTAAATTAAACTCAATGCGGGAGGGTAAATTATTACTAAGGCTTTGTACCTGAGTTTTTTCGCGATCGCTCAACTGCTCAATTGATAAGGTACCATTAACAAGTGCGATCGCTTCTCGTAAAGTCACCACATCATCAGCCTTTATCGCTCCATCTTGATTACTATTTACCACTACTCTCATAGAAGATGGAAGAGACTGACTCACAGCCACTTCAGCTAATGTCAATAACAAAATAGCTGTAGTCAAGATTTCATTCCCGAATACAGACCGATAAAAATTGATGAATCCAAGACACACCTTCATATATTTAACTTCTCATCTAAAATCTGAAAAATAGACAATCCTACAGCATTTTTGTCTTGAGATTTCCTAATTTTGAATTTTTTTTCAATCGTTGGACTACAGATTCTTGTTGCTGGGGTGGCGCAATTTTTTGCTGTCCAAAACCATCAAATAATTCGTTGAGTTTGAGTGTTAAACCCAAATAAGCACCACCTGCAGAACGAGTACCGGAAAAATCGCGGTCATCGACTCGACCAAACACATACCCCGCAGCCAAACGCAAATTAGGACTGAGATAATAACCCGCTTCAATGACAAAACCTGTTTCAGTGTATGTAGATTGATTAATTACTCGCGCCTCACCTACTAAATCCATGCTGTATCCCAGGCGATAGGTAGCACGAAACTGTGCCAGATTGACCGTATTCGTACCAACTAAATCGTTAGCTAGGTAAGAGGTACTGTGACGCAGAGCATATTTACCATAAAATTCCCATTGCCAGTTAGGTGCATAGATAGCTTCTACGGCAAAAGTATGGTCTTCTGAACCTGTACCACTTCCTAAGAGGATGGTGTCAGGAGTAGTTGCGGGATTTTGCCGATATTCATAACGCAAGAGGGCGTTAAATTTATCGTCATTGGGGTCGCGATAAGCTAAACCCACCTTCAGGTTGACTGTATCTCCTAATCCTGTCAGCCGTTGATTAGCAGAATTTGCCTGTTGATAACGTACCAAAGCTGTCAGAGACGGAGAGATTTTCCCCGTAGCTGCGGCTGAGATGACGGTATTAGAACCACCAGAGGAACTACGATGTTCGTAGCGGGCGCTGGCTTGAAAATCAGGGTTATCAGTGTATTCTAGTCCAACACTGTAACTATCGCCACCATCAAATCCAATGGAAGAAGCGCTTTGACCGGGGGCAAAAGGTTGGGCAAATTGCTGACCTGCACCAGTGCGTTGGAAGAAACTACCAAATACATGTTCGTAAGCCAAATTTAACCGCAAACCAGAGGCAATAGTCCAGCGATTATTTAAACCAATTGCGCCTTGGGTAGTGATTTCGTTAGCGCCGCCCAAAATTGAGTAACGACCAGTGATAGTAGTATCTCTACCGAGTTTGTGTTCTCCGTTGACGCTAAGGCTAGTAATAGAGTTACCAGAAAGTTGACCACCACTGTAAAATTGTTGTGCGAGGCTAACATTAATCCCAGGAAGGACAGCCCAATTCAAACCAAAAATTGTCCGGTCTGGATAGACCGCATCTTTAGAGGCAGATAAAGTTAGTTCATTTTGCGCTTGGAAAGTCAGGTTAGTAGCCAGGGGGATAGTCAGACGCGATCGCAGTTGATCAGAATTACTACGTAGATTATTTGTAGCCATTCTATCTTCCCGATTGCGATGAATCCATTCCACATCAGCAGTAACAGTACCGATTTTTTGTTGAATTCCGGCGGAAATTGTTGTTAAGGAGTTATCAACCTTACTTCCGGGAAGCGCTTGTGCACGGGGTGAAAATAATTCTTCAAAGGTATCTAAAGGTTGGGGTGCAATGCCAAAATTATCTTCATGGTCGTATTGCAACCGCACATTTGTAGTTGAGGAAACTTTACCTGTAACTTGCGCACCATAGCGAGTTTGACCGGGAACAAAGCTAATTGTGGCATTATTCGCAAAGCCAGTATCGGCAAAGCGATAATAAGCACGACCTTGAATACCTGGTAAAATCTGCCCTTCGGCTTCTACACGATAAGCTGCACCATTAACTTTACCCATGACATCCGAGTTATTACTGGAATGGGCATATTCAGCGATTACTTTACCCTGAGAACCCAAACTAATAATGGCATCTGCACCGTAGAGTTCAAAACTACGCACCCCTTGATTTTCTTGAATGTAGGTTGCGCCTATCCAACTTTCACTGTTAACGTTGCGGGAAAAGTTATATTGCAAACGGGCTGCATAGATATTGCTGTCCGAGTCATTGCTATCGTATTGATAGGTAACAACAATCCGCCGGACTAAAACTTGACCATATTCATCAACATCTGTACGCAGAATCGGTTGACGGAATAATAAAGTTCCGCGATCGTAGTCGATTTCGTAGTCTGGGCCCCGGTTTAACTGCTTGCGTTCTAAAACAGTACCCGGACGATTTAATTCTTCTAATTCTAAAAAGACATTTTCGCTACCTGGTAGCAAGATGCGGCGCGAGAGGAAATAATAACCGCTAGTACCATCAGGGGCAATGGTATCCCGTTGAAAACCTTCTACGTTGTTACCGTAGAACCCAGTAAATTGGAAATTCCCTAAATTGTAATTGGCTTTAAAACCGTGGAGTTGACGAGTAATTGCTGTAAATTGCTGTGACGAACGGGCAAATTCCTCTGTATTGTAGTCACCCCACATAGCATAATCGGGGCTAGCACCAGGAATCTTTGTAGAACGCTCTAAACGCAGAAATACGCTATCAATAGAGGGTGTAACAACCTCAACCTGAGAACTATCGCCATACACAGGATAGTTTTGCTCGCTGAATTGATTACTGCGAAATAGACGATTATCACAGTTGCAATCTTCGTTGAGAGTGCGAGAACTATTGTATGCACCAGTAAACAACCATTCACCGATCGCACCTGTAGCAAATACCGCCGAGTGAAAGTCTAACTGAGTGCTATTGTCTTTGTTTGGGGGGAGGAAATCACGGAAACTACCGTAATAATTCGTACCTCTAGCCCCTAAGCGCAAATCAACTACCCCAGTCAAAATACTCGGACGCAAAGCGGTTTCAAATTGTAAGCTGGTAAAAGCTTCTAACTGATTAGCATTAGCTTTAATAGTTACTGTTTGCGCATTTAAAGTAGATTTCAGCTTGGCTGTAAATTCTCCTTGCTTCACCTCTACCTGAAATCCTGGTTGATCGGGTTTAAAATCTGCACCGATAAACTCACCAGCATTGGCAACTAAAGTAACAACAGTATCCCATTTAGAGGGGTTGTTATTCGCATCTAACAGCCTTCCTTTGATTGTGGCTGTAGAACGCCCATCTGCGGGAATCCGCGCTTCTACAGTTTCTAACTTTATTTGTGTGGGTGTTCCCCGCACCATCACTCGTCTACTTACAGCCGGCGCAGTTGCACCAACAATTTGAGCAGTGATGGTATTTTCCCCTTCCTTTAAAGAAACCCCATACCATGTCTGCGTAACTAATTTAGTTGCGGAATCAGTAGCTGTACGTCCAATTTGTGAAGGATCGACTAACTGTCCATTGACTCGTAATTCTACCTTGGCTCCTTCAGAAAATTCTAGAATTACCGTAGTAGCTGCAACATCAACTATTTCATCGGGTGTGGGAGCGAGGATTTTGACGCTGGTAGCAACATCTGGTGTAGATGTTTGTGTCCCATTGGCGATTTTTTCTAAGCCTCTAGGTAACTTAATATCAGATGTTGTTTGGAAGGGTTGGATACCAGCAGTAGCAGATAGATTTTCCCTCTCAGCTGCTACTTGCTGTAAACCTCTAGATAATTGAATATCAGAGGCTGGTTGAAATGGTTGTATGGTACCAGTAGGTAATTGTTGATCGGATGCTACTTGCTGTAAACCTCTAGATAATTGAATATCAGCTGCTGGTTGAAACGGTTGTATACCAACGGATTCTGTTGTGGATGGCGGACAGAGGGAAGCGGTTTTTTGCTCTGTAATTTCTGATGTAACCTTAGTATTGCAATGGTTTAAGTCCTCGGAAAAACTCGCAAAAGTAGCTGATAGTTGTTTATCTTCTACCTTGGTGCTGTCTTCAACCTCTAACTTGTTTGTGACTAAAGAGGATATTTCTCTGTCACTAAAGTTCTGTTGTTCTTGAATAACCGCAGTATTTTCTGCTCTACCAATGACAGGATACAAAATTACACTGACAGATCCAGCTACAGCCGCGATTAATTGCAAATTGACAAGATGGGTATGGTGCAGTCTGGTTTTCATTTCTTCACCTCTGAGTTAAAGGTGGGAGTGACTGCAAAGTTCATGCGTACCATACCACCAGGTTCTAAACGCACTAACCGAGATTGGCTATTGCGTTCGCGGAAGCGGACATTAGGTGCAAGGGTATAGCCAGGAAGACTACTCAAGTCGAGAACGCCTGTGTGGTTTCCTGGTAAAACGTTGGCGAGGGAAAACAAACCATTGGGATCTGTGGTGATGCGGTTTCCATCTTCTAGGAAAATCACTGCATTTGGTACGCCAGGTTCGCCTGCTTGTTGTTCGCCATCAAAATTTTTGTCTACGAAAACCCGACCGATAATCGTACCGCAGTCAGAGACAATTCCGGGACGAATTTTTAAAGAGTGAGTAGCTGGCCCGTCTTTGACAGCAAAATCATTGTCTGTGCGTTGGGCGTTAACAATTGCGGAATTGCGCCCAGAACCGCGCACCGCATCAGGTGTCAGTTGGGTGGCGTAGGCTATATTGATAATGCTACCAGGTGCGATCGCTTCTGTAGTCCGCAGAATAATTTCCGATCCACTAGTTTCGGCGGTAAAGGTAATTGCTTGACCATTAGCCTCACCCCGCACCGATTGCGGCAGAAATTTGAAGCCTAAAGGCAAAGTATCATTAACTACTATATTATCTAATGTACTGTCAGCAACATTTTTCAGGGATAGGCGATAAATTACCGTATCTCCAGGTTCAGCCGTAGCGCGATCGGCTGTTTTAATAATTTGCAACTGTTGTGTTTGACACATACCCAGATCCAGTTGCATCGGTAATAAATCTAGTCCAATGCGTTCAGCATCGGAGATTAAAACCGTATCACTGACCTGGGTTGTACCTTGAACGCTGATTGGTAAACCATCGAGAGAAGTAGCAGTATACTGAACCAGCCTATTACTACCTTCACCAGAGTTACTAACAATTGTTAATTTAATGCGTCTTTGCGTATAAATAGAGTTGGCAGGCGGATTGACTACCAAAATATAAGTTTTACCTTGAGCAGTTTGTCCCTTATCTTGATCGAATAAGAAGTTATAGTATCCCTCAGTCGAATCTGTCAGCGAAAATGGGTTAACATTTTCGTTGTTTGGGCTGATACCTTTAGAAATATTATTATTAGGAATATCCGGTACTTCTGTTCTAGTTAACGATACTAATTCCCCTAGTTCTGTACCTAGTGGATCGCTAGCTAATGGTTCATACAAAGCCACAGAAAATCCTTGATAATTAGGTAACTTTTGTCCACCACAACCAAGGATTCTTCCTAATGGGTCAATTAATGGTCTAGAGTTAGAAGTATTTTTAATGACACTAGAACTTCCTTGAAAGGTAGATTGATTATCTTGATCTGTATAAGTATATGTAGCCTGGTTATTGATTGCTAGAGGCGTAGTCTCACTATTAATTTGCGCGAAAACAGGTATTGGGGTTTGTAAGAAACTTCCTGCTAAGATGGTTATCGCTAACCGCTTAAACCAGCCACCATCAGAAATCCGATGCTGCAAACTTTGACGGCGCACTGAATTTTTCTCCTGTTGAACTTGAGTAAGTAAATACTAATTGGTTATTTGCCATTGATTATTTGTTATTGATGATTAGAATAAGTAAAGTCAGCACAAGGATTAAAAATTTAATTGCAACTATGAATTACTTTGATATTGGTAAAAGTAGAAATTGGCGTTGCTGAATCAAATAATTAACAGATCATGCATAGGTGCAATTGATGCAACGCCGCAAAATTTCCCATCTAGTTAGCGCACTTGTACTTGATAAGTACCTTTAACTGTCTCTTTAGCTGCTACAGATGAGCCAAATTTCCAACGGATATGAGTGTAAGCGGTGGCTGGGGCTGGACGAGTTTCTTGTGTACCATTAGCAAGGGTGACTTTGATTGTTGGTTCTTCGACAAAGCTGCGTCCACCATCAATGCTGTAGGTAATCTTTGCACCTTGTTTATCGTTGACGGTAGCAGATTTTAGTATATAGACCATTCCTTGAGGAATTGGTTGATTGATGGTGAGGTTCTTGACGGCTTTATCGCCATTATTACCACCTGTAACGGTATAACGCAGTACATCCCCTGCTTGGACAACAACTTTACCTTGCAAAGCTTGCCATGTAACTGTTTGCTTACCTTGCCTATCTTGTTGCACTACTTTCTTTTCTGCTTCTAAGCGTAACTGAATTGGTGCTTTTGTGGCATTTTGCGCGATCGCACTACTAGACTGCCACAATGGTGTTAATACTAGTGAATGTGTAACAAAAGGTGCTGCTGCAACGAGAGCAACTGCGCCAATAGTAGCCAGAGAAAAACCTTTCATCGATCAATACCTACTTTAATTTCAAGAATTCTGATTTCAACCTATATATAGGTTGGGTTAGCGTCAATCAACCCAACCTATAGTTTTTTCTAGTTCACCTTGCGGCGGAAAGTAAAGGTTCGTTGTACGCCAGGTGTAATTTGAACATTGATAGTGTTTACATACTTGGTAACGTCAGTAGCCTGTGTAGTACCTGTTTGGTCTGAAGTAGAAGCAGTACCAGTCGCACCGCTAAAATAAGTAATTGTTGCGCTTGCAGGGACAGAATCTACAGCAGAACCAACAATGTTACTGGTATCAATGATTCCGTTGGTATCATTATCTAATGCCCAATTACTGTTAGCGCCTAAAATACCACTTTCAGTAATTACCAAACTGTTAACATTGAGAAGCCCATTATTAGCTCCGTTGGTATTATCTTCCGCCGCAATATTCTTGTAACGGATTTGATACTCAATCATGTCTCCAGGTAAAGGAGTTCTAGGTGTTGCAGTTCCACTACCAACGACTGGTGTAGTTTCAAAATCACTTTGAGCTGCTCTTGCTCCAGTTAACGGATTACCACTAGCATCCAAAACTCGAGACAATTTGACCAATTTCAGGAAGCCAGTATATACACGGTCAATGGTGATATTAGTAATTTCACCACTATCTAAAGTTTTGTTACTATTAGTATCAACAAAGGCTGTAATCGGTACTGGGTAACCTTTTTCTGTATCTGTAGAAAGTGCAGTATTTGTTGGTAAATCAACAGATACGGTGTAATTAGCTGTGCTATTAGCAGGCACAGTCAATGTCACAGCTGTACCGCTAGTTAAAGTAAAACTCGTACCATTGTAGGTGTATGTTGCAGTATTCGATGCATTGCTGGGATCAGTAATTGTGACTGTTGTATTTGTGGGTAAATCTCCTGCTGTTGCTGGTGGTGTGGGTACTAAGACAATAGAAGCGGGAGAACTACCACCATTTTGAACAGTATTAGTAAAACTCACTGCTGATGGATCGATCGTACTACCGGGTGCTGTATTGGCAGGAACAGCAGAAGACTTGTTGGTAAAGTCTGTATTATTATCGTTGGTAGGGCCTAAAGCTCCTGGTTGACCGTTGGGGCCATTGAGCAGGCTAGATGTATTAATTGTGAAAACATTAGCTTCACCAAGAGGCCCTGTACCATCGTTACCATTGTTAGTGGCTTCTGAGCCTGTGTTAGTTAAATCTGTGGCATCGTTGATATAACCATCTTCAACAGCCGCAGCGCCTATAGTATCGGGAACACCATCACCATTGCTATCAGTTCCCGGAAAGCTTGATGTACCAGGATCGTAGTTACTGGGGTTGTTGTCGCCTGATTCATCATATACTGGTAGGTCATTACCTTCTGTGCTACCAAATACTTGGGCGATGTTTGCAACAGTTAAAGGTGCGGTAGCTGTTGATTTAACTTTGACTTTGATTGAGAAGCCTGTAATATCTGTTCCATTAGCTGGAAGAGAAGTGATAGCATTTGTGTTGATGAAACCTACACGGGTGACATTGGCTACTGTATCACCACCTTGTAACGCTCCGGAATTAAAGCGTTTCCATGAAGCTGCGTTAGCATCTGTAGTTACAGGATCGGTAGTATAAACAGGTTCCCAATTTGCATTAGGTGCTGTAGGTGCTGTACTTAAGTCTAATTCTGTACCTGCGGGAATAGCATCAGAAATCAATATCCGAGTTTCTGATCCACTGTTTACAGTGATTGAACTTCCCTTTAAGGCAGAAGGTGTAATATTCTTGCCTGTAGGATCGCTATTTTCAACCTTCAAACTCAATCCGTAAGTAATTGTGTCATCGGTGATAACACTTGGGGTACTATTGTTGCTATAGTTGCTCTGAGTTTTCTTTAAGGTTGCTAAAGCATAATTTTTAGTACCAACAGTCCCCGTTTGTTTGGCGGATGCTTCTTTTTCTCCGCCTACGGGTACGCCATCTACATCATTAGGATCGCTATCATCTAAGTCTTTGGTGCTAAGTTCTTCTGCTGCTGTGGTAACAGTGGAAGGTTGGTTTTGATTGTTAGGATCGGGTGTATTACCTAATTTGACTTCAATGGTTGTACCTGGTGTGGCGGCAGGATTGATAGTTACGGGTACACGAACTAATACAGTACCTACATCAACTGTAGTTGAGCCTATCTTGACACCTGGAGTATAAACTGGAACCGGGTTAGCTGTTACCGGGGTAGTTGCAGAAGAAATCCAGTTTACACCACCATCTATACTATATTCTATGGTTCCGACTGTACCTGCACCTGCTGTAGATTGTGTCAGCGTGACTGCGGTAGGAATATTAAATTTGGTAGGATCGTTACCAACGTTAGTAACTGCAAATTTGTAAGTTAATACGTCACCTACTTGGGGTGACGTAGCAGGTGTGCTATCGTCTATACCAGTAGGTGTCGCGTTAATGCCTGTAACTTCCGCTACTGTTACGGTAACAGTGTTGGATGTAGAATTTATAGTATTACCTGGATTATTAGGATCTTCGTAGGTAGCAGTCGCGGTGTTACTGATTGACTGTCCCGCAGCTGTGCCTGCTGCTAATACTGGTGCAACAAACTGGAAAATACCATTGCTTAATAATGCTGTTGCAACAAGCGCGCGAGAGAAATTGGAAGAATGTTTGATAAATCTCTGTTTTTTTGGCATGATGGAAGTGTATATATTCAATCAAAACTAGTCCTGCGATCGCAAGCAGGATTTTTTTTGGCAATGCAGTGAGAAATTGCTCAGTTAAAATAACCTAAAGCGATAAGCCTTAGGAATACATGTTTGAGGGATTAATGAGTTATTGACCTCAAGTTTTATGACAGCAGATATGCAAAACTATTTTGCCAATAGCTATGAGTGGTTTGTCTGGGTATATCAACAATCGCACTCATCAATCACCGGAAAATATTTGTATACGATGCTTAGTTTAATTAAAAATATACATTGTATAACTTGGGAAGTCTTCAGTAAAAACCATGATATTTTTTTTGTTGCTAACAAGAATGAACGAAAATGTGTTGTTGCCATTTAATTATGGTAAATCTATCTTTTAGTGACAGAATTGCCTGACAATTATCAGTCTATGGTGAAAAAATGAGGAAAATCTGAGTATCTTAGATAAAATATAGTTGTAGATATTATTGAATAAATTCAACATAAATTGAATAGATATAAATAAAAAGATTAGATTCTAAATTGTAAAAATGTGGAAAATCTGAAGATAGACAAAAGTTTCTCAAAATTATGTTCAGCAACCGCCCAATAAACGCTTGTATTTGTTACAAAGCTTAAACCACTGCGGAAATTACGGAGCCTGGAAATGTGGAGGGATCAAGGGGGAGATGCCTGGCGGGAATTCCCGGTTCCCCCATGCGGAAGTCAAAAGTCAAAAGTCAAAAGTCAAAAGAATTATAATCCGGGCGTTTGCGCCTAGCTGTACTAGTAATTCTTGATGCGATCGCTCGCTGTAACTCAAGATTAAATAGGTAAGCGATTAATATCTTTATTATGGCCAATTACTACCATCGCTGTACCCCTTTCTAAGCGCTTATTCGGTTCGGGATTAATGAGAAATTTACCATCATGACTCACAGCTAATAAATTCAACCCATAGCGATTACGCAGTTGCAATTCGGTGATAGTTTTACCATGAAATTCATCAGGAACAATCACTTCGACAATACTGTTATCGGGGTCGAGGTCAAACCGCTCTAATATTGATGGTTTAGTGAGGGTGCGTGCTAAAGCACAACCTGCTTCGTATTCTGGAAATACTACATGATCTGCTCCCACTCGTTTTAACAATTTGCGGTGAACTTCACTAGAAGCTTTAGCTACGACATGGGGAACGCCGCCTTCTTTGACATTTAATGTGGTAATGATACTTTCTTGAATATAGTTACCAATAGCGACAATAACAGTATCAAATTCAAAAATTCCGGCTTCTTTGAGCGCCGCAGATTCTGTAGAATCTAGTTGTAAAGCATGACCAACTATCTGTTCTGTTAATGCTTCGGAGACGCGCTTTTGATCGACATCTGTAGCTAGGACATCGTAACCTAATCTATGCAGTGTAGAACAGACAGAGCGACCAAAACGACCTAAACCAATCACTGCAAATTGATGGTTATCTTTACGTAAACTGCGAAAAAAGCTTAATGCTGAAAGGTTCACAAGTTTTATCCTTAAATAGCGCTCCCTGGGTTTAGGGCAAAAAATTACACTGAGATCCAAAAATATCGCCAAAATATTTTGGTCTATCAGTGTAAATTTTATCAGGTTATTTCTGAGGTTTTATGGGGATTGATCGATAGTGAGATTGATTTTAATTATCCCACTAACAAATTTTCTTCGGGGTAGTGAATGCGGGTAGGGCGCGGATCGCCCAGGATAGCAGACATCAACAGGAGAACGCCAACCCGGCCGACATACATGGTAAGAATTAATATCAGTTTGGCAGCTGTGGAGACTGTTCCTGTAATTCCGGTGGAAAGTCCGACTGTAGCAAAGGCTGATACTACTTCAAAGAGAATTTGGATAAAATCCAATTTGGGATCGGTGAGAGAAATTAAAACTGTAGATAAAATTACCATCCCTACAGAGCCAACTAACACACCGACAGCTTTTAAAATCAGGTTGATTGCTATTTTTCGTTGATATAACAATACTTCTTCTTTACCTTGGAGAATTGATTGCGTACAACTAGTAAGGATTCTCAATGTTGTGGTTTTTATCCCGCCACCAGTACCGCCAGGACTAGCACCAATAAACATCAGCGCAATGGTGATAAATAAACCAGCAGTGGTCATTTTACCAATGTCAATTGTGTTAAATCCAGCAGTTCTAGGGGTAACAGATTGAAACCAAGCTAATAAAAACTGATCGCGTAAACTCATTCCGCCAAAGGTTTGAGGATTTCTAAACTCGATAGAGAGAAAGGCGATCGTCCCAATAAACAGAAGTAATAATGTGGTGCTAGTTGCGACTTTAAAATCTAGGGATAAGATTTGGCAGGCTGTTTTTTTTAAGAAGCGATCGCGTAACCACAGGTACATTTCTAAAATTACCTGATAACCAATCCCCCCAAAGATAATTAATGTTGTAATTGTGAAGACGACTAGAAAAGATGACTGATAGCCAATTAAGTTATCTTTAAACAGACTAAAACCAGCATTATTCCAAGCATTAATACTATGAAAAATTGCTAGCCACAATCCTTTATCCCAACCATGATCGGGGACAAATGCTGGTAGTAATAAAAACACTCCAGTAATTTCAAAAATGAGGGTAGTAGCAATAATTGAGCGAATTACTTGAGCGCTACCACTAATTCCGGTTCGGTCTAAGGCTTGTTGAATGGCAATTTTATCTCGCAAGTCAAATTTACGCCCAATCAGCAAAATCAAAAAGGTGGTGGTAGTCATGTAGCCTAAACCACCAATTTGCGCTAATAAGGCGATAAAAAACTGACCCCAAAAGGAAAAATATGTGCCCGGATCGACTACCGATAAACCAGTTACACAAACTGCAGATGTTGAGGTAAATAGGGCGACAATGGGGTCATTCCAATGACCGTTAGCAGTTGAAAAAGGCAGCATCAGTAGGAGAGTTCCTACAGTGATGACTGCTAAAAAGCCTAAACAAATTGTACGGGCAACAGTCATACCGGGGTAAGATTCATAAATTTTGTTAAAGGGGTATGCATAGGGTTTAACCTTGCAAAAATCAAAAACACCCTTATTCAATTAAAAACACACATGGTAGCCTACGAATATGTTGATTTAAATTCTGTTTCGTCTTAACACTGCTTTCTTTATGAGTGCAACAATTTACCAACAAATTCAGCAGTTTTACGATTCCTCCTCCGGTCTTTGGGAAGACATTTGGGGTGAACACATGCACCACGGCTACTACGGGCCGAATGGGACGCATAAAAAAGACCGTCGTCAGGCGCAGATTGATTTAATTGAAGAATTGCTGAATTGGGCAGAGGTAGAAACGGCGGCAAACATTTTAGATGTAGGCTGTGGGATTGGTGGTAGTTCTTTATACTTGGCTGAGAAGTTTCAAGCTAGGGCTACAGGAATTACTCTCAGCCCCGTACAAGCCGCTAGAGCCACTGAACGGGCACAAGAGTTAAATTTGAGCGATCGCAGTCAGTTTCTTGTGGCTAATGCCCTAGAAATGCCCTTTGCAGACAATAGTTTTGACTTGGTTTGGTCTTTGGAAAGTGGCGAACACATGCCGGATAAAACTAAGTTTCTGCAAGAGTGCTACCGAGTACTCAAACCGGGCGGTAAGTTAATTATGGTGACTTGGTGTCATCGCCCAATTGATAATTCGCCGTTGACTGCTGATGAACAAAAACATCTGCAGGAAATTTACCAGGTGTATTGTTTACCTTACGTGATTTCCTTACCAGAGTATAAAGCGATCGCGGATCAACTCCCCTTACAAAATATCCGCACGGCTGATTGGTCAATGGCTGTCGCGCCATTTTGGGATGTGGTGATTGATTCGGCGTTTAATCCCAAGGCAATATGGGGTTTATTAACTGCTGGCTGGACAACGATTGTCGGCGCGCTGTCACTAGGTTTAATGCGTAGCGGTTATCAACGCGGGTTGATTCGGTTTGGGTTGTTGTGTGGGAATAAATAATGAATCTGTTTTCTGGACAAAAGGCTTTTGGGGTGTGGGGTCGCTGGCTTTATGCTTTTTGGCAGTTTTCCCGCCCACACACAATTATTGGTACCAGTTTAAGTGTCTTTGCTTTGTATTTAATTGCGATCGCTGCTGGTAATAATGGTAATTTTTCCTTCACACATATTTTCGGAGCTTGGCTGGCTTGTTTCTGTGGCAATGTTTATATTGTGGGGCTGAATCAACTCGAAGATATTGAGATTGACAAGATTAATAAGCCACATCTTCCTCTAGCTTCCGGGGCTTTTTCGATTACCCAAGGTAAATTAATTGTCGCGATTACTGGGATTTTTGCATTAGTAATTGCTTTGTTTAACGGCCCTTTTTTATTCGGAATGGTAGCGATTAGTTTAGCTATTGGTACGGCTTATTCTTTACCACCAATGCGCTTAAAACGCTTTCCTTTTTGGGCAGCTGTTTGTATTTTTTCGGTGCGGGGAACGATTGTTAATTTAGGCTTGTTTTTGCATTTTAGCTGGTTGTTACAGCAAAACCAATCGATTCCCGGCACAGTCTGGGTGCTGACGGTGTTTATTTTGGTGTTTACTTTTGCGATCGCTATTTTTAAAGATATCCCCGATATGGAAGGCGATCGCTTATACAATATCACTACCTTAACCATTCAACTAGGGCCGAAAGCAGTCTTTAATTTGGCGCTTTGGGTATTGACTACTTGCTATTTAGGGATGATTTTAGTCGGGGTGTTACGTTTAGCTGAAGTTAACCCTGTTTTCTTAGTCATTACCCATTTGGTAGTGCTGTGCTTGATGTGGGTACGCAGTTTAGCCGTAGAGACACAAGAAAAACGAGCAATTACCCAATTCTACCAATTCATCTGGAAACTGTTTTTCATTGAGTATTTGATTTTCCCTATCGCCTGTCTTTTGGCTTAGAAAAATGCAAGAAACCTTTCACGTAACTGATGTTTTGGCAATTGTTGCAGTAGTTTCTAGTATTGCTTTTTTGATTTATTTTGCTGTCAAAACTTTGCTGACTTCTAATTTATTTCAAAAGGGTGTCAATCTTTATCAACAGCAAGATTATCAAGGTGCAGAAGCGGCTTTTCGCCAAGTTATGGCGCAGAATTCTACTAATGACATGGTACGCTTGCTGTTAGGAGATGTTTTAAGAGAGCAAGGTAACATTGCAGAAGCAAAAGCATGTTATGAAGATGCAATTAGTCACAGTCCGAAAAATCCTCAAGGATACTTGCGGTTAGCTAATGTGCTAATGCAACAAGAACAGCGCCAAGCAGCGATAAATAATCTGCAACAAGCGAAAGAATTATTACAGAAGCAGCGTCAACCAGAAAAGGCTGAGAAAATTACTCAGCTTTTAGCCAAGATGAACGCGAAATTGAAGTAACAATATTCGCTGAGAAAAATGGGTTATTTCAGATCCCCGACTTCTTCAAGAAGTCGGGGATCTTTGGTCTTTTAGGCAGATACCCCTGTTCTGTCACTATCCGAAAACATTTTTCATTTCTGAGTTCCAGAGCTTTTGTATAGCAAGCGATTGCACAATTCTTTTCTAATAACAAATACAAGACCCATTTTTTTCTAATAGTATAGCTTGTATTTATTGCCTCATCAGGGTTCTAGTGGTCGCCCTCTCGGAAAGTGACAGAAGAAGGGTATATCACAACTAATTGGATATAAAACTTTTCGGCTATATCTGATGCAACCCAAAAAAATCTACCCAGCATTTATTATGCTTGATAAATCATTGAGAATTGTTATAAAAATTAATATTTAATTAAATAAATCAAAATATCTTCTATTGATATTGTAGAAAAAATTAAATTATGAAATGATTTGCAAATTACTCAGGTCAGCTTAACTAAAGATATAGGTATATTAGCAACTATGCTCAAAATTCAAACTCTGCTACCTGCGGCAATTATTGGTTTATGTTTGACTCAGGCTAATGTTGCTTGGGCGACAAATTTTAGCCCAGATTCTCCAAAATTACTGAATTTATCTCAAGTAGGAAGGGCGGAAAATAAAAAAGCGATCGCGAGTTTTGAACAGGGGATTAATCTCTATACACAAGGCGATTTAAAAGGCGCTGAAGCGGCTTTTCGGAAAGCGATTGAAATTGAACCTAACTATGCACAGGCTTATATTGGTTTAGGGAATACCCTTGACGATCAAGGTAAACCTCAAGAAGCGATCGCGAGTTATCGTCAAGCAATTAGTATTAATCCTAAAGATCCTGATGCATACTTGCATTTGGGGTTAACTTTCACAAGACTCAATCGCCTAGATGATGCTATTGCACAATATCAAAAAGCGATCGCTATTTCGCCCACAAATGCCGAAGCTCATTATAAGTTAGGTAATGCTTTATACTATCAAGATAAATTAGCCGCAGCGATAGTTGAGTTTGAGACGGTGATTCGCCTAGAACCAAAAAGTCCCATAGGGTATACGGCTTTAGGTAATGCTTTGTACGATCAAGGTAAAATCCCAGAAGCGATCGCTCATTATCAAACGGCGATTAAACTCGAACCTAAATATCCTGAAGCTCACTATCACTTAGGAATTGCTTATTACGAACAAGGTAAATTAGACGCAGCTATTAGTGAATATACGGAAACAATTCGTCTAGAACCCAACTATGCGCCAACTTATGCAAAATTGGGTAATGCTTTATACGCTCAAGGTAAAGCAGAAGAAGCGATCGCCCAATACAAAAAAGCCATTAGCCTCAATCCTAAATATGCACCTGCTCGTTATTATTTAGGTAGTGCGTACCAAGATTTAGGTAAGCTGGAAGCAGCGATAGAAGAGTATCAAGCAGCTATTCGCCTAGAACCACAACAGGCTTTAGGATATAACTTATTAGGAAATGTGCTGTACACTCAAGGTAAAACTGAAGCAGCGATCGCACAATACAAAAAAGCTATCAGTCTCGATCCTAAATATGTAGAAGCTCACTATGATTTAGCTAGAGCTTTATATGAGGGGGGTAAATTACAAGAAGCTGCTGCTGAGTATACAGAAACCATTCGCCTAGAACCCAATCATAGCCGAGCTTATACAGGTTTGGGTAATACTTTGGATGATTTAGGTAAACCCCAAGAAGCGATCGCGCAATATAAAAAAGCTATTAGTTTAGATCCTAACTCTGCATTCGCTTATTATAATTTGGGCATTACTCTGAATAGACAACAGCAACGAGATGAAGCTGTGGTTCATCTCAATAAAGCCAAAGCATTGTTTCAAGCGCAGGAAAACAAAGAAATGGTTGAGCGTGTTGAACAGTTACTTCAAAAAATTAACTCGCAAATAAATTAAGCAAATTGCAACTTTACCCATAAGGTTGCCGTTGCGGCAAAGTTATGGGTAAAATCACAGTCACAAATATTTAATTTTGAATTCATTAATGGGGGTGGAGGGACTTGAACCCACACGACCTTTTACGATCAACGGATTTTCATTCTCTCGCAGCTTTCGCTACTGCCTACTAGTTTTCATAACTTTCAGCTTTGAGAATTGGACTCTCCCTTTACCCTCGACTTTAACGTTAGGGTAGCTCCCGTCGGGTCTCTGCACCTTCCCGCAATCAGAGATTTTGAGTTTTCAATTTTGGATTGTCACCAATCAAAAATTAAAAGTCATCATCTGTTCTTGTGGGCTTGGCTCAGGATTGCCATGTCTGTAATCAGATTTAGGTTTCCCTGAGTTTGAGAGCTTACACTTACAAGATTTCTCTAGTAAGGCTCAGTTATCTAAGTCCGTAGCGTCTACCATTCCGCCACACCCCCCTAATTTTGAGTTAGGAGTTGATTTGATTGAGAGGTAGTAAATACTCTCTCATACATTTCAGCATTAATTACGTTTTTTGTGCAACTAGATTTAATAATTTTGTTGACAAGAAGCAATTGTACTGAATTGGTGACTATGCCAAATACTTGTTGAACTAACAACAGTATTTACTAGCTTTTTTGCGATCGCCACCTAAGAGTAGCATCCCTATTTAATTAGGTAGCTTTAACTCCTTTCGCAAAAGCCTTAACAAAATTAACACATCAAATTATGAATTGCAAGTACCACCGCCAAATAATTTGTCGATAACAATATCTAATACCAACCCCAAAAAAATTATATGCCCCATGCCCCATGCCCCATGCCCCATGCCCCATTGCCCCATGCCCCATTATCCATATTTCGCCATTCAGCCTATGATGGAAAATAGATGTAATCAACCATCTTGTCTATCACAGAAGCGAAAATTATGATTGTAGCCCTGCTGTATCTGGCTTTGGCTGGAGCTTATTTGTTAGTTCTTCCAGTGGCTGTGCTGTTTTATCTCAAACTGCGCTGGTATGCAGCTAGTTCTATAGAGCGCACCATCATGTACTTTCTGGTGTTCTTCTTCTTTCCAGGATTGTTGGTTTTATCGCCATTTGTAAATATTCGACCCCAGCGCCGACAAATTGAAGTTTAACAACATTGGTAGGTCATAATTCTCATGCGACGCATTGATGCTATAGGAATCGGCTTTGGCGTTTTTGTTGCTGGAGGCATAGCATATCTAGGCTTACAGCTAGTAGGTTTAGATAATCAACAAGCTGGTATTTGGAGCCAAGTCTTGCTAGTCAGTTGTTTGCTGGGTTGGCTAGCTACCTATGTTTTTCGTGCGGTGGGTAAAAAAATGACCTACCATCAACAACGCGAAGATTATGAACAGGCGTTTTTCCAAAAGCGGCTAGATGAACTCACCCCTGAAGAACTAGCCAAGCTGCAAGCAGAAGTTGAACAGGAAAGACAAAGTCAACCTTAGGAACTTCCAAGTAAAACAATATTCCCGCAGCGATTGTTCACTGTTGAGCGTTGACTGTTAACTGTGAACTGTCAACAGTCAACGACTTAAAAGAAATAATTTATTTTTTACAGTTCCCTTTGTAGGTTGATTGGTCGTTGGTTCGGTGTACGTTGTTTGGTAGGATATGACAACTAACTCTTGAATCTTGACCAATGACTGCTATTTCCGACTGCTTTGAAACTCTAGGACGCAATCAAGAATGCGCGCTGATTCCGTTTATTACGGCTGGCGATCCAGATTTAGCAACAACGGCAGCCGCATTGCGAATTCTAGACCGCAGTGGAGCAGATATTATTGAACTAGGAGTTCCCTACTCCGATCCTTTGGCAGATGGCCCGGTAATTCAAGCAGCTGCTACCCGCGCCTTAGAACGGGGAACTACCCTCGATGCAGTACTGGAAATGTTGCAAAAAACTACTCCAGATTTAAAATCGCCTATCGTCCTGTTTACTTACTACAACCCAATTATGCATCGGGGAATTGATAAGTTTCTCGAAGAAATTGCTGCAGCTGGGGTAGCAGGTTTGGTAGTACCAGATTTACCTTTGGAAGAAGCTGCTGTGTTACTGGAACCAGCTAGCAAGATAGGAATTGACTTAATTTTACTCATAGCACCTACTAGTTCTGTGGAACGCATAGAAGCGATCGCTCGCGCTTCTCAAGGTTTTATTTATTTAGTCAGTGTTACTGGTGTCACTGGGATGAGAGCGCAGATAGAAACAAGAGTTTCAGATTTACTCAAAGAAATACGTAATTTTACAGATAAGCCAATTGGCGTAGGCTTTGGAATTTCCCAAGTAGAGCAAGCGCGTCAAGTGAGAGATTGGGGCGCAGATGCAGCAATTGTGGGCAGCGCTTTTGTCAAACGTTTAGCCGAAGGGACACCTGAAGCAGGGTTAAATGCGATCGCGGAATTTTGCCAAAGTCTCAAAGCAAATCTCCAAGCAAAATAGCATTAGTATAAATACTAGTCTTGATGACTAGGGAAAAGTAGATTAAAAATATATAACAGTGTAGTTTTTTTGCTGGGGATTGGTAGATAATTTAACAGATATAATATTGAATATAAGCAGCACATATGATGCTGTGCTAAAACTACCTGGGAACATCGCTGATACTTTGGGTATTATGTGAAGTGTAAGTAAACTAAAAAAATATGAGTGTGAGAGTGAGTCAGTTAAAAATGATAATTATTACGTCGCATTTGAGGGGCTTAGGCGATGAGTGAGAGTATGGCATTTATCGGTGGAGTCGCCGTAGCTGGTTTAGCGGCTCTAGTATTGCTCAAAGGGGCAGGTAATAATTCTCTACAACCTAATTTTGCGGTTACCCCACAGATGCCTACTGTTGTAGCACCTCAGGTGATGACGCCGCCCCAGTATCCTTATGGGCAACCGATGTATCCTAATAACCAGCCGCCAACTGCGCCTAATTCAGATCAGCGAGCTGAATTAGAAACGCTGAAATCGGAAATGGCGCGGTTAAGAAGCGATAACGAGCAGTTGAGAACCCAAAATCAACAACTCCAGTGGCAATTTCAAAGCTACAATCAGCAGCAACAACAACTGCAATTTGCTCAACAAAATAATCAGAAAAACGCTTTACAACCGCAAAATCCTTGGTGGTCTTCACCTATAGTTTGGGCGGTAGGCGGTATGACTTTAACCATTGGTGGTGGCGTTGTCGTTGCTGGTGTATTGGCTTTGTTTTCTCCAAAACAGCGCTCTGCCCGGACTGTACAAGTAATTCACCCCTACCAAGGTCAGACATCGCCTTTAGTTCCTGTACGTCGGGCTGAATTTTTACCGCCACGGATGGAAGCAAGACGGGTAGAAACAGCAGAATATGACGATGTACATTAACGTCAAGCTATAGTGGTTACCAGGGTTAGCAACTACCCCAATATCTGAATATTGAATAATCCGATTAAGCGTAACTCGCATTTTTACTTCAGAAATGAAAGCAAATGTGAGTATTTTTATATACATATATATAAAGATAAAAAGAGCGATCGCCTCAAGGATATTGCGTCAAAATTGGTATGTTTCCATAAATTGCTTAATTTATACCAATTTACAGCTATTTTCAGGTAAATAGACCACGCTGTAGGGGCACGGCATCAGTAAAATTATTGTATGTACCAAAAGATTGCCTGTGTTCCCTACGATAGATGTGGTTCAAATAGGTGAAAGCTGCTGTAAATTATTTTTGCAGCGTATCAATATATTCTAGAGGGCATGGCATTGCCATGCCCCTACCATCTGTCGCATTATTTTTGCAAATTGGTATTATTTCTCAGCAAACTCTGACTTTTGTTAGAGGGATAAATAATTTTTTCTAGTTAGTCTTAATTTGTAATCAAAAGAGTCATTGGCTTGATTTCATCAATAAATCCATAATTCCATTGATAGCTTAATTTCCCAGAGAAACTAACTTCAGTTTTTTATGAGTTAGCTAATTTTGGAGTGAGCCAAGGGTATCTCGACAATCTGGAAATCATCGATAATTTTACCAAGGGAGTATTAGCATGAAGAATGTGATTTCTAATGCGATCGCTTATATTAGTTCTTTGTTTCAAGGATTTCAAATCAAGCGTTTTTTATCTGTTGTCTTTGTTGGTTTGATTGTCCTGACAACTAATGTAGATCATGGACGCAATAGCGCCTACATTGACGATACTGGACGTAGTAGTAAAGAGTTACGCGACCAAGTCCGCGAAAGAGTATCAGAAAATGATGCTCAAAGACCTAAAACTACAGGTCAATGGAATCGCGAAGCAAGGGAAACAAAAGGCGCACCTGGTGAACGTTTACAACGGATTGGTCAACAATCAGCCGAAGCTTTGAAAGAATTTGGCTCTGGCTATGTAGAAGGTGCTAAGGAAACTGCTGGTGGTGTTAAAGATAGTGCAGCTAAAGCAGGTAGAGATATCTCTAACTCAGTGCAACGCTAAGTTTTAAATAGTGTACTATTTGATTTTTGCATAAAATGTAGGGTGTGTTACCGCGAAGTGTAACGCACCATTTTTATTTAAAACCAAGAAATATATGATGCAATTTCGGTTAAGAATTACATCATATGTTTTTATGAGAAAAATTCAAATTCTGACGTTGCTGATTTATGGGATGATTTTTATCTCACGCAAAGGCGCAAAGGCGCAAAGAATCGACTTTTAGTTTGCACCGATATTAGGTTTTTCTGGTTACCAGCCATTAATGCGTGCGTATATTGGGCAAGGATTGCGTGCAGACTTAAAACGGTTAGAAAACAACACAGTGAATGCGTTAATTGCAAGTTTAAAACGGCATGGTGTGAGCGATGATGCAATTAATCAAGCACTGGCTGATATTGCCCACGAATAATGCGATCGCTTCTGACAAATAACTCGCCTTACATTAACAATGTATGCACTGGCTGAGATTGCCAACGGATAATGCGATCGCTCTTTGAGTCCTTCTTTTTCAAGCTGGGATGATGTTTTGTCTGTTGGGGAACTTTACAGCAATGGCATCAACAACCTAGAAATTCTCACCGCTAACTTAAACCACAAAGGTTTTTTGTGATATTCAGCATAATTAACTTTCACAGAAACCGCTAAATCGTCCTCTAACATTTTCTCAACACTGGCTACAAATGAGGATGCAGCGACAAAACCCATAACTTCAAAGTTGAGAAAAAATGAGCGATTATCTAAATTAACTGTGCCTACTCCTGCCATATCGTCATCAATGAGGATGATTTTTTGATGCATAAATCCTTGTTTGTAACGATATAATTTGATGCCAATATCGTTCATTTCGCTGTAGTAGGAAAAAGAACAAAGATAAACAAATAAATGATCGGGGCGATTGGGTAAAAGAATCTGCACATCTACACCCCGCATCGCAGCTAGTTTTAAGGCTGTTAAGGTGGCGTCATCGGGGACAAAGTAAGGGGTAGCAATCCATAGCCGGGTTTGCGCTTCGTTAATTGCATTGACAAAAAATAGGTTACATGCTTTGAGCCGATCTGCGGGGCCTGTAGGTAAAACAAATGCGGTTTGGTTGGCTTCTTGGTGAGGTTTAATTTCCCAATTGACATCAATTAAGTTTCGCGTCGCCCAATACCAATCTTGCATAAATGAAGCTTGCAAACTTTGGACTGTCGGCCCTTGTAGTTTCATGTGAGTATCGCGCCAAGGACTGAGACGGGGATTTTTGCCTAGATATTCGTCACCGATGTTTAAACCGCCGACAAATCCGACTGCACCATCTACGACTATAATCTTGCGATGATTGCGAAAGTTGAGTTGAAAGCGGTTACCTTTACCTTTAGTTGTGTGAAATGCACTAACTTCAATACCATGTTTGCGTAGAGATTGAAGATAACTACGAGATAGTTTGTTAGAACCGATTTCATCGTAGAGAAAGTAGATATTAACTCCTTGCTTGGCTTTTTCTATCAATGCTTGTTTGAATTCTTCTCCAGCTTGGTCATCGTTGACGATGTATGATTGCAGCAAAATGTAATTTGTGGCAGAGGCGATCGCGCTTAACATGGCTTCATAGGTTTTTTGACCATTAATTAGCAATTCGGCTGCATTACCGGATGTGAAGGGTATACCGGTAAAGGTTTTCGCTAATGGTTGCAACCTGGCTAAATTATCTGGTAGCGGAACCTGAAATTGGGCAATCTCATTATAGGTTTGACGGGCTAGCTGATAGTGTTCGGCGTAAACTGAGCGCAAGGCTTCAGCGTATCCATGAAATTTAGTTCTGCCTAATACCCAATATAAGGGAATGCTTAACCAGGGAAAAGTTACTAAAGAAATTCCCCAAGCGATCGCGCCTTGTGAAGAACGCACTGTCATTACTGCGTGGGCTGCATGGGCGATTCCTAAAGCATGAGCAATAACTGTAGCCGCACTATAAATAGTTATGGCACTACTATCTATTAACATCTGTAATTTTATATAATTTTTTTAGGTTTATTTTTCAGTTGTATTTGAGGCTTAAGCTGCTGATATTTTATTTGGTAAACCTCCTGGCAATTAACTATTAATACCAATTCTATGTGAGGTTGCACATTAACGCCCTCACCCTAGAAGGGTGGGGCTAAACAAACAAAGCCTGCCTCCGCAGGCTAATAATATGCATCTTCATATCGAAATGGTATAAGCACCAAATATTATCAGCAAATGTCGCATCTAAATATAATAATTTTTTAAGTATTTATATAAGAAAACTCTGCTAATAATGGCTTGTGATCTGATGAATTAATATCTTCTAAGACCCTAGCATTAATTTTATGTTCCTTGAGTCCGCGATAAAATATATAGTCTAATGGCGGGGATAAAAGAAAGCGTTTAATTTTCTTGCTTTGGTGTGGTGCAAAAGACACTGGCATTAATCCTAATCGGGTAGCTACTTTATAAAGAAGTAAGGCTCTTTGGCGATTCCAAGTGTTGAAATCTCCTGAGAAGATAATCGGCCCTTGATGGGTAGATAGTGCTAGCTCTAATTCATGTAATTGGGTTTTAAATTTATGGAGATTGACGAAATTTATCAAATGACTATTAATGGTTAAGAGACTATTGTGATTGTGAGATAAGGGGTATTCAGCCATGAGGGAGACTTTAGGAGTTTTAATAATTGGTTCATAATGTTTAGTAATGATGGCTCTTTTATGCAGTGGACTAATTTTAGCTGCGGTTAAAATGCCCGAATAACTTTGATGATGGGCATCAATAAAGTTAGGCGCAAAGCTCCAACTCATATTTACCAATTCCACGATATTCTTGGCATCTATATCAAGACGGAATTCTTGGAGAAAAATTAAGTCTGGTTGATGTTGCTCAAGGATGATTAAAAAATCCCGCATCCAATTTTCGTGATAACTTTTCTTGGCGATATTCCAGTTGAGGACTTTGATTGATGCAGGGTTGAGTGCTGTTTGCAGTATATGGCTGCGATCGATTGTGGATTCTTGGGTGCGCAAAAATCGATGAGATGGAACGAATTTTTTTGCCAGAAAATCTACTTTCTGTTTGATATCAACCATTGTTTACAGCAATAGGTCTGTGTAATTAAAGATAACGCGCGATGGCTGTCATTGGTCATTTGTCATTGGTCATTTGCGATCGCGTGCAACTGGAAATGGTAGAACAGCTTAAAGCCGGGAAATTTGAGAAAAAATATCGCATTATCCGCCCTGATGGTTCGATTCGTTGGATTCGCGATCGCGGTAGAGGTATTCCCGCAGACAAATTAGAAACCATCTTTCAACGATTTCAGCAAGTAGATGTCTCCGACTCTCGCCTCAAAGGCGGTACAGGCTTAGGATTAGCCATCTGTCGTACCATCATCGATCAACATGGTGGCAAAATCTGGGCTGAGAGTACCCTTGGTATCGGGAGCACATTTTTCTTCACACTACCAATAGCTGAAGCAGAGGAAGCAGGGGACAAATGATAATTGTACAGACAAGGGTTATCGCGTCTCTAAATATTGTTATTGTTAAGTTTTGTAATAAAATTGCGGTTTTTATCAGTTCTTTATTTTTGTCATTTACCTTGCTGGTGTAATGAAAATCCCTGAGAACATCAGCAGGATATATGAAAAATTTTCAAATTTACCCATTTTTAACATTTTTCAAGGCTGATTTATCTTCACCTTCAACTTTCTATGACCGTAAAATTACGGGTCAATACTTTATGCTTGTGATATTTTATAACTCTATTGATGCCCAAATTAAAGCGCAGGTGAGAAACATTCGTCACAACTTAAATTTTGGCGAATGCATTCTGGCTGATTAAATTAATCAATCGTTATCAATGTTTATTACTAGAGTATTTTTCAATGTGGACATTAGAGGTAGTTAATAATGTCCAATAAAACTATCTTACTAATTGATGATGAACTCAATGTGCGAGAACTTGTGGAACTATGTCTCACAGATTTAGGGGGTTGGAATGTAGTAATTGCTAATTCTTCGGTTGAAGGATTCCAGCAAGCCTTGTTAAACCATCCTGATGCAATTGTGGTGGACTTATTAATGCACTGTATGGATTATTTTAAATTTATGAATCAACTCAGAAATAATCCAGAAACCCAAGCAATTCCTGTGGTGCTGTTGAGTGCTGCAGCGCGATGGTTAGAGCCAGATTTTCTGCAACAGTATGCAATTTCAGGTGTCATTCTCAAACCTTTTAATCCACTAACACTGTCTGATCGGATTTCTCAAATTTTGGGTTGGGATTCTCTATCAATTTCTCAGTTTTAGACTTTCCCCGTCAATATAAATTTGCCAAATCAGGAGTATAAATATGATGAACTTACTTTTAAATACAGAACCCAATAATCCAGTTAAAATTCTGATAGTTGAAGATGATTATAGCCTCGCTCTCAACATGCAAGATATTTTAGAATGTTGGGGTTATACAGTCATAGATATTGCCAATTCAGGAGAATTAGCGATTAAAAAAGCATATCAGTTACAACCAAATTTAATTTTGATGAATATTCGACTTTATGGTGAAATTGACGGTATTCAAGCAGCAGAAGAAATTTGGCACAATTTGCATATTCCGATTATTTATATTACAGGATTCGCTGATAAAAGTACGATAGAACGCGCACAAAGTACCTATCCTTTTATCTATTTAATTAAACCTGTGTCAAAGAATGAACTTTACGCTGCCATTGATAAAGCACTTAATTATTCTGATGTAATGTTCTTTCGTAATGAGCCAATTTCATCTCCATTTCCTATCTAAACTCATCGCCAAAATAAAAAGCTCCCATATTTAGGGAGCATCAGTAAATTATTTACAAATTGAAGACCTAAAACCTCTTTGTCTATCCCATTAAATGATGATGGATACATTAATATGAGTAGTCAGCACAGAGGGTTTTTAAGAACAGGACTGAATTCCTGACTACGGAAGCTACCCATCATGATTAATGCGGCGGTATACTAGTAGTCTGTCGCAAAAATTTCGAGGGGTACAAAACGAACCGCAAAGACGCGAAGTACACAAAGGAAGAGAAAATAAGCAGAAACTTACCCCACAGAATTAATGCGATGAACTACTAGATTGCGTCCGAATTGTGAAATTCCAAATTAGTAATTATTTGGTCAAAGATGTTAGAGATTCCAAAGAATTTCTGATTGCAGAGTTGAACCAATGACGCCAGTTGCGATCGCCAACCAGTTTTTCGTAGACTGCTTCATAGCCATTAACCATTTGGGTAACGCTAAATCTATTTTCTACGTGTTCGCGGCATTTTTGGCGATTCAGTTTTAAGGCTTTGGGAATCATCGCCGCCATTTCATCGTAACTTTGGCAAACATAACCAGTCTCGCCATTCGCAATTACTTCAGAAACAGAACCCATATTCATGGCGATGACTGGTGTACCTGTCGCCATAGATTCAGCCATTACCAATCCAAAAGGTTCGCACCAGGTAATGGGGAACAGAGTAATTGCTGCGTTACCTAAAAGTTCGGCTTTTTGATCGTGGTTCACTTCACCGAGAAACTCGATTTGCTTACCGTCGATATGAGGAGCAATTTCTTTTTCAAAGAACTCCTTATCTACCACATCAACTTTACCAGCCATCTTCAAGCGCCAACCGGTTTTTTTAGCAATAGCTATAGCGTGTTGCGGCCCTTTTTCAGGGGAGAAGCGTCCTAAAAATGCCAAATATGGCGGATCTTGCGGTTCTGCAAAGAAGGGGAACTTCTCAACGCTGATGCCATTATAGACTGTAGCTGCATAATTAATGTTTAACAGACGTTGGGCATCACTAATGCTGATGTATGGTTGCGTACTGTACTGGCGAAAAACTTTGTTATTATCGCGAGTAAAGATACCATGTAAGGTATGCACTGTTGGTGTTGAGACCACACTAGCTAAAGGCAAAGACCAAACCCCTACGTGGGAATGAATAATATCGAATTCGCTAGCGCGTTGATAAACATTACCAACATGCATGATCTCGTACATCATCGGTTCTTGGATATCGTTAGCCAAGCGTAATGCACGCGGACTCCCAGCTTCTAAACGAGCTAGAGTTTGGGAATCACCCGAAGCGAATAGCGTGACTTCGTGACCTCTACGTACCAGTTCATCGGTCAAACGACTCACGACTAGCTCAGTTCCTCCATAGGTAACAGGCGGAACTTGTTCCCACAGGGGTGCGATTTGTGCGATTTTCATAATGTGTAGGGTTCAGTGGTCAAAAGTCCTTGTCACGTGGACTCCACTTTGTAGATATGGGAAAACCAATTTTTCCTCGATATCTGCAATGACTGTCACCTGCCTTGCCGCAGACTTGCGCAATTTAGGTGAACCGAACCGAAAACTCATCTCCAGTGAGCGTTTAAGTGGATTGAATGTTTTTAATCTGGCAGACTCAAGAATCTAATTTCATCTATCTAAAGATAGTTTTTTAAATTAATAAAACGTGCTATTCCACCAAGATTAACCAAAATATTTGAGGCTTTGGATGAGAATTAAATGCGTGAACTTCCAACTATACCTGGGTTCTAGACTTTGCCTTTGTTTTTCTTACATCAAGTAAATGAACCTAGTCAGCTAAGGATCTGGCTATATAGCCTCACCTTTGCTCTTAAGCTAGTATAATCACTTATGATATTAAGTTAGGATAAATACAGGTTAATTGTCAGCAAAAATAAGTCATACATTATATTTATGCTTGAGAGACAATATATAAAGTAAATCTTTAGGATTGTTTTGCCAAGAGCATTTTTGTGGGAGATAGTCCTTAAAAAATATCGGTTAAATCCTCAAAAGTATGCGCAAGTGATTTTGGCTATTTGTGGACTAGTAAGATTATGAATTGGGGCGATTATACTACCATCAAAAAACCACGCGATCGCCACCCACAAAAATTAACTTCAGGCTTAAATAAGTATTTTTACTATTTAGTTTTGTTCTTCTCTTAATAAGGCTCGAAATCCAGCTTGTTGAAAATGTTCGTTGGCTGTTAAAGCTTCTGTAATGCCGCTATATTGCATCACTATAAAAGATACGCAATCAATAAATTTCCATTCTTTCTCAGAGCGATCGCAATATAGCTGAAAAGCTTTGTCAAAAAGTTCTGGAGATAAAGGGACAATTTCTACCTTAGAGTCTGCTGCTAGGGCATTTAATAAAGTAACTGCGCCATGACGCAATGGTTGTTTAGATAAAATATTGCCAATTTCTAACAATATGGCTTGAGTTGTGACTAAGCGCGTACCTGCTGTTTCTAAAAGCTCAGACAATTGAACAGCACGCCGATGCAAGTTATCTTGCGGTGTAGATAAAGCGATCGCAAATGTTGTATCTAAAAAGACTTCTGACCTCATGCTGTAGATGCTAAAAGTTACTAATATTTCTAAATTTTTATCAATTTTCGTCAATTTTTATCAATTTTACTAGACCAATCAACTGGCCCCGAAAGATGGAGCGATCGCGCCGTTGCTAAAAAAGATACACTTTCTTGCTTCTGTGCCGGTAACACTTCAATACTCAACCGCACGCGGGTATTAGCTGGTAAAGCTAGCGGTTCAGTAGGATAAAAAACTTTGCCATCAAATACGGCTGTGATTTTTTGTGACATTGTTTTAGCTAGGGGCTAGGGGTTATGGACTAGGGGCTAGGAAAAACAGACAATTGTACAGACGCGATTCATCGCGTCTCCAATAACCTTATAGATGACAAGATACCCAAAGACCGCGACCATTTTTGTTAAACTCATCAATGGTTTGCAGTGAGAGTTCGTGGGTAGTCATGGCTTGCAACATAGCTAAAGGTAAGGTGAGATGTTGTGCGCCAGCTTGGAGAGATGCTACTGCTTCTTCTGGTGATTTAATGCTAGCTGCCATAATTTCTGTATTGCTACCAGCAACTACACTAGACATTTGCTTAACTAAAGCAATGCCATCACCTAAAAGTTTAGTAGCTCGATTCACATAAGCGATCGCATATTTTGCACCCGCTTCTTTAGCCACTGCTGCTTGGGAAGCACTATATATTCCTGTCACCGCGCAGGAAATTTCTCCGAATAATGCTGCAACTACTTGAAACCCTACCATAGATGCGGGAATCTTGAGTACAGTTTGCTTACCTATGATGTCAAAAGCTGCTCGCCCTTCGGCTAACATTTCATCAAAATCTGAGGACATCAGTTGATAAAATACTGGGCCTGTAGTCAATTGTGTCAATCGTTTCAGCGTAGTCTCTACAGGTAAATCGCTTTTCGCTAACAGAGTAGGGTTAGTTGTAATCCCTTTTACCCAGCCTAATTCTTTTGCAGCTTGAGCTTCAGCGACAATTGCCGAATCGAGATAAATACTCACTTGTCTCTCCTCTTCTGTGAAAGGTTGTGTCGCTGTCATTTTACAAGAAATTTAGCGATTACCTCTGTCACAACACTGGCAAATGCTGTAGAGAATTAATTTATGTAATTCGATTAAACGATAAAAATAAGCCAAAACAAAAGCGATCGCCTTTCATGGATGCGAAAATGCGATCGCTTGACGAAAAGAGAACGCGGCTAAACTGAAATAAAATCAGCAGCCGTAATCAAATTAGCGCTGACTCCCGTAAGGGTAGCTAAAGTCTCATTGCCATAGCGAATCGTCGTGTTACCGCCATTACCACTGATGCTAAGCTGGTTGAAGCGCAGCCCAACTAAGCCAATCCAGTCAATGCCGTCGGTGAAGTCGGTGATGGTGTCACTGCCATCGCCTTGGGCAAATGCAAAGATGTCAATACCGCTACCGCCTGTGAGGGTATCGTTGCCCTTACCGCCATAAAGCGCATCAGCACCGCCGCCACCGTTGAGGCTGTCGTTACCTTCCCCTCCCAGCAGCAAGTCAAGACCATTGCCACCTATGAGGGTGTCGTTGCCATTGTTGCCATAGAGTATATCGTCTCCGTCATTGCCGTTGATCAGGTCACTGAAATCGCTACCTGTAAGGATATTGCTGCCATTGCTGCCATTGAGGGACAGCCCTACCGAGACGGCAACAGTAGCAGTGGAGGTGAGGCTACCATCACTGATAGTGTAGTTAAAGGTGGCGTTGCCAGTGAAATTGTTTTGAGGAGTGAAGGTGATGAAGTCATCGCTGAAGTTGGTAGGAGTGCCTTTATTATTAAGGGAGACAGTACCATTAGTCGCACCACTAACCGCAGTAATCCGCAGGCTGGCTAAGGGTGTATCAATATCGGTATCGTTAGCTAACAGAGTACTGACTGCAATATTGACCGCAGTATTTCGGGTTGTGCTAACAGTGTCAGGGTTGCCGACAGGTGCATCATTAACAGGAGTGACAGTGAAACTACGAGTTTGACCTGCTAAGGTTACTGTACCATCACTCACACCGTAGGTTAGATTAACAGTGCCATTGAAGTTGGTATTAGGTGTGAAAGTATAAGTGCCATTATTATTGTTGACTAATGCACCGTTAGTAGCAGTTAAGTTGACTACGGATAAGGTATCACCATCCACATCAGTGAAACCTGCTAATAAAGACGAAGCAGTAATATTAATAGCCGTCTCTTCTGGCGTATTGCTTAAAGCCGCAGTGGGTGAACCTGTAGGTGCATCATTAACAGGAGTGACAGCAAAGCTACGAGTTTGTCCTGCTAAGGTTGCTGTACCATCACTGACACCGTAGGTTAGATTAACTGTACCATTAAAGTTAGCAGTGGGAGTGAAGGTGTAAGTGCCATTATTGTTGTTGACTAATGCACCGTTAGTAGCAGTTAAGTTGACTACAGACAAGGTATCACCATCTACATCAGTGAAACCTGCTAATAAAGACGAAGCAGTAATATTAATAGCCGTATCTTCTGGCGTATTGCTTAAAGCCGCAGTGGGTGAACCTGTAGGTGCATCATTAACAGGAGTGACAGCAAAGCTACGAGTTTGTCCTGCGAAGGTTGCTGTGCCATCACTGACACCGTAGGTTAGATTAACTGTACCATTAAAGTTGGCTGTTGGGGTGAAGGTATAAGTACCATTATTGTTATTAACTAAACTACCGTTATTAGCAGTTAAGTTGACTACAGACAAGGTATCACCATCCACATCGCTGAAACCTGCTAATAAGTTAGCCACAGTAATATTAATAGCCGTATCTTCAGCAGTATTGCTTAAAGTCGCAGTGGGTGAACCTGTAGGTGCATCATTAACAGCAGTAATATTAAAGCTACGAGTTTGACCTGCTAAGGTTGCTGTACCATCAGTCACATCGTAGGTGAGGGTAACAGTACCGTTAAAGTTAGCAGTGGGAGTGAAGGTATAAGTACCATTATTGTTATTAACTAAACTACCGTTAGTAGCAGTTAAGCCAACTACAGATAAGTTATCACCATCAACATCGCTGAAACCTGCTAATAAATTAGAGCTATTAATGGTGATGGCTGTATCTTCTGCTGTGTTGCTTAAAGTGGCAGTAGGTGAACCAACAGGTGCATCGTTAACAGCAGTGACAGTGAAAGTACGAGTTCGACCAGTTAAGCTGGCTGTACCATCACTAACACTGTAGGTTAGATTAACAGCACCATTGAAGTTAGCAGTGGGGTTGAAGGTATAAGTACCGTCATTGTTAATAACTAAACTACCGTTATCAGCAGTTAAGCCAACTACAGATAAGTTATCACCATCAACATCGCTGAAACCTTCTAATAAGTTAGAGCTATTAATGGTGATGGCTGTATCTTCTGCTGTGTTGCTTAAAGTGGCAGTAGGTGAACCAACAGGTGCATCGTTAACAGCAGTGACAGTGAAAGTACGAGTTCGACCAGTTAAGCTGGCTGTACCATCACTAACACTGTAGGTTAGATTAACAGCACCATTGAAGTTAGCAGTGGGGTTGAAGGTATAAGTACCGTCATTGTTAATAACTAAACTACCGTTATCAGCAGTTAAGCCAACTACAGATAAGTTATCACCATCAACATCGCTGAAACCTTCTAATAAATCAGCCGCAGTAATATTAATAGCCGTATCTTCAGAAGTATTAGCTAAAGTCGCAGTAGGTGAACCAACAGGTGCATCATTAATAGCAGTAACATTAAAGCTACGAGTTTGACTTGCTAAGGTTGCTGTACCATCAGTCACACCGTAGGTTAGATTAACAGCACCATTAAAGTTAGCAGTGGGGTTGAAGGTATAAGTACCGTCATTGTTAATAACTAAACTACCGTTATCAGCAGTTAAGCCAACTACGGATAAGGTATCACCATTTGCATCGCTGAAACCTGCTAATAAGTCAGCACTATTGATGATAATAGCGGTATCTTCGGGAGTATCGCTTAAAGTCGCAGTAGGTGAACCAACAGGTGCATCATTAATAGGAGTAACAGAGAAGCTACGAGTTTGACCTGCTAAGGTGACAGTACCATCACTAACACCGTAGGTTAAGGTGACAGTACCCTTAAAGTTAGCAGTAGGGGTGAAGGTATAAGTCCCGTTATTGTTATTAACTAAACTACCGTTAGTAGCAGTTAAGCCAACTACAGATAAGGTATCACCTTCGACATCGCTGAAACCTGCTAATAAGTCAGCACTATTGATGATAATAGCGGTATCTTCACGAGTATTAGCTAAAGTCGCAGTAGGTGAACCCACAGGAGCATCATTAACAGGAATTACAGGGAAAGTCTGAACTTGTCCGCTTAGGGTATCTATACCATCACTAACACCGTAGGTTAGATTAACTTTCCCGTTGAAGTTAGCAGTAGGTGTGAAGGTATAAGTACCGTTATTGTTATTAACCAAACTACCGTTAGTAGCAGTTAAGTTAACTACAGATAAGGTATCACCTTCGACATCGCTGAAACTGGTTAATAAGTCAGCACTATTGATGATAATAGCGGTATCTTCAGTAGTATAACCTAAAGGTCCAACTTCAAATATGGTAATGGCTTGACCACTTCTAACATTGGGGTTACTTCCATTGTTCAAGGACACTAACACAGGAGAACCTATAGAACCTGTAGCATTCTTGATCCCAACAGTAGCACTAGCCCCATTGTTATAGCTGACATTACCCGCATCCAGATCAACATAATTAAAGGTAATATTTCCTCGAGCTAAACCTGTGTTTAGCTGTAAAATTGCCTGAAATGTGATGGGATTTCCAGAACCACTACCGCGAATAAAGACTTCTTTCCACTCCACAATCAGTTGATTGTCTTGGATGCGATAAAGCACTTGATTAGCAGTCGTTCCCTGAGTTGATAAATCATCCCAAAAAACAGCGATCGCAGCCTGACGAATCTCATTTGTAAGTCCGCCAAGCCCAGATGAAAGGTCGGTGTTAAAAAAACCCGTCTCACCAGTGCCAAAGGTAATAAGACCATTGCTACTGGCAAACAGTGAGTTGTAGGTATTGCCATAGAAGTTAAAAGATGCACCACCCAAATTAATCTGTGCAAAGTTATCGTCATCGTTGCTTAAGATACTTACTACCCCAGAGCCACCAGGTACTAGATCAATTGCTTGATAGGGTGTATTAATAGCTTGATAGGTCGTAGCTGGGGGTGATTGAGCAACAGGAGCATCATTAACGGGAGTCACAGAGAAGCTACGAGTTTGACCTGCTAAGGTGACAGTACCATCACTAACACCGTAGGTTAAGGTGACATTGCCGTTATAGTTAGCAGTAGGTGTGAAGGTATAAGTACCGTTATTGTTATTAACCAAACTACCGTTAGTAGCAGTTAAGCCAACTACCGATAAGGTATTATTACCATCTACATCACTGAAACCTGCTAATAAGTCAGCACTATTGATGATAATAGCGGTATCTTCACGAGTATTAGCTAAAGTCGCAGTAGGTGAACCCACAGGAGCATCATTAACAGGAGTAACAGAGAAGCTACGAGTTTGACCTGTTAAGGTGACAGTACCATCACTAACACCGTAGGTTAAGGTGACATTGCCGTTATAGTTAGCAGTAGGTGTGAAGGTATAAGTACCATTATTGTTATTAACCAAACTACCGTTAGTAGCAGTTAAGCCAACTACAGATAAGGTATCACCCTCTACATCGCTGAAACCGATTAATAAGCCAGTACTATTGATGATAATAGCGGTATCTTCGGGAGTATTAGCTAAAGTCGCAGTAGGTGAACCCACAGGAGCATCATTAACAGGAGTAACAGAGAAGCTACGAGTTTGATTAGCTAAGGTTTCTTTGTCATCACTAACACCGTAGGTCAAGGTGACATTACCGTTATAGTTAGCAGTGGGAGTAAAGGTATAAGTACCGTCATTGTTATTAACCAAACTACCGTTAGTAGCAGTTAAGCCAACTACAGATAAGGTATCACCCTCTACATCGCTGAAACCTGCTAACAAGTCAGCAGTATTAATCGTGATGGCTGTATCTTCGGCGGTATCGCTTAAGGTGACAGTGGGTGAACCAGTTGGGAGACTATTGAGGGTAAGGGTAAGCGTCAGGGTGCTGTCGCTGAATGCGCCAAACTCGTCCGTCACGCGATAGTTGACGACCACTGGCAGAATTTGACCTGGAGGTAGGCTACTGTAAGCGGGGCGAGTGGCATCAAAGCTGTAACTGCCGTCGGCGTTGAGAGTTAAACCATCCACAGGAGCGCTTAGGCTGTAGGTCAAAATCGCACCATCATCCACATCGCTATCGTTAGTGGCAACTGAGCCTTCGATAATAGTATTAGGTAAACCCCTGGCAGTATCAGCTACAGCGACGGGGGCATCATTCACCCCGGTGAAGGTAACGGTGAGGGGTGCAGTACTCGTCTTGTAAAAGTCATCTTGAACGGTATAAGACCCGACGATCGTCTGAGTTGCCCCCTGTGCCAGATGCTGGTAAGCCGCATGACCAGTATCAGCAAGGACATAAGCTGTGTAATCTCCTCCAAGATCATATAAATTTAACGTATAAAAAATGCTCTGCATTAGAGCCTGTACCCCCGGAATTCCATCGATGCGGGTAAGACCATAAGTAGCAAACCAGTCACCAAAACGAAAAGTCTCGGGCGACGAACTGAAACCTCCTGGGGCGAGTTCATCCTGAAGCCCCTCGAGAAGCCGCGAATCAATCCACTGGAAGCCTGAGTCTTCCTGGAAGGACAATGATTTAGGCGTGAGTACTGGAGGTGCGTTTCGCTCTAGGCTCAAGGTCACATAGTTATAGTATCCATATGTAGCGTATACAATTTCACCATTTCTCACGTCTTGATCAGATATAAGAGGATGGTTTACTGTGTTGTCAACATGCATTACCAAGTAAGCGTAGGATTCGGTTATTGGTTTACCTTGCTCCAACGCAAATTTAAGTTCTGGATTGCTGAGATTGATGAAACCTGAAACACCACCAGGCACGTCCATTTGCAGACTAGTAAAGAAATTTGTAGCGGTATCTCTGTACGGACCAACTCTGTAGATTTCGTCGGGGTATGACTTCCCTACCAAGCCGAGAACGGCCCACATTATTCCACGAGCGCCACCATTGCTCGTGTTGAAACCAAGTACACCAATCTGGGAGGGGATATTCCCTGAGACCCAGGTAAAATTAATGCTCGGGATATCATTATCTAATACGCTCGGAGTCGTGTTCCCAGCCGCCGCAAGATTTCTGGATGTGGCGATCACATTTCCGTTGGTATCGTAGTCCCAATAGACCTTAATTAGATCGCTAACTCCAGCTTGATTGCTATAAGCCGCTCCTGCACCGAACTCATCCAAGACAGGGAAGCGTTGATTTAATACTTCTACAGTGCGAGTTTGCTGGCTGGGAGGGTTTTGCCCATCACTGACATCGTAGGTAAAGGTGATACCTCCAAAAAAGTCAACGGGGGGAATATAACTATAGCTGCCGTCAATTCGCTTAAGTATAGTGCCAGCACTCGCCGTCAGGTTGGTGATGGTTAAAGGGTCATTGTCGGGATCGATAATCCCGGCTAACAAATCATTGATAGTCAGAGTCTTCCACTGATTTTTAAGGACATCGAAGGGGAGAGACCCGATTAAACTGGAAGGAGCGGTATTCAGGACTCCAGCATAGGCAGCCATTGCTTCAGCGCGAAAGGCTAAGGGCAACTCTGGCTGCACCTGGGTGGCAGCACGCTCTAACCTAACATCGAGTTCCCAGTTGCCGCCTGCTGCGGCGTTGCCAATGGCGGTAGTGGAAGCGGCAATTTTTACTCCCGTCAGTTGGTGCAGTTTTTGCACAAATTCAGCCCCCATCTCCCCTGCGGCTACATGACAGCCATAGAGGAGCATTTGCCCCTGCTGGCTCATCACCTCGCGCCAAATTCTCAACTCAGGGGCATAATTCTCTAAAGTCTTTAAACTCAGTTGCGCGTTACCCAAGCACAGACAACCGGGGTAACCATGAGCGACAAGGTGAATTGTGCCAATCTGAGGTTGGTTTTGCAGGGTTTGGGTGATTTGCATGACTCCATCCACTTCTGGATGCAGCACCACAACTTGGGCATCAGCCACTACTCCCTCAACCAAGGTCTGGATATCTTGGATAGCAGAGTCAATGAAGACGAGATGAACGGGGTTTGGAATAGAAAAAGACTTAGTTGGGTAGGACATAAAAAACTCCTCAATTTGGCTTATTGGTGTTCTGAGGCGGGAAATCAGATACTATGGTTTGCAATATTTAGTTAGTTTAGAGATATTAATTAATAATTAGAGATATTAATTAATCACTGTAAGTGCAGCAAATATCATGCTTGATTAATCCTTTTCAGATTTGCCAAGCTAATACTCTATAAGGCTGACTGTTGGTAGACTTATCCCAGATATTTATTTACGTGTAAATGCTGCTTTTATCAGCAGTACCTTCGCTAAAATAAAATAGTAAAAAATTTTGGTAAAAATGGCAAGATCACCGATAAATCAGTATATACATATTAAGGTTATTTAGAGCCTCAAACCCTTGACAAAACAAAATTAGGTCTAAATAAACCTGGCGATAAATCTCGAAGTCTTTTTAGATCTTATTTTTTGCCTAACTCTAAGAAAAAGGATGTTAATACACGCACTTATCCTAGTAAATTGACAAAGTATTGTAGTAGAAAATACGATATTTGATGAATATATTCAAGTATTTACCCTGAATCTTTACATCAAATTTACATAGGTTACCGCAGTTTTCTATTGAGCAAACCACAAAAAAAGCAAACTTGTATCAGCGTTATCTTCTTAGAACTCTAAAACTTTTGGCTCGGTTTTTATCTGCTAAACGTTCTGTTTTATCACTCTCAAAAAATAATAATCTCACCCAAATTCTAAAACTTTAATTTCATCTATGTTTGAAGTTTTATTTTCGCTTCAGAAACTAAAAGTTAGAGGCGACCAAAGAAAATCAATCTCTGTAAGCGTTTGAGTAAATTGTTCAACCAAATTATTCTTCTACCAATGCATTGAGATTTTCTCTATGCAACCATCACAAAATCTCTCTTCCCCATGCCCAAAAAAAAAGAAGCTACAGACGCAGCTCCTAGAGAAAATCAATGAGAAATGATTGTTGATTCTGCTGATATAGCTGTGATTATGGCAACTATAGCGGCAATGAGGAGTAAACTAGCTTTAACCAAGGGATTAACAGCTACTACTTGATAACGTCCTGACCCATTATTAAGTAGTAGCCGCGTTTAGCCCTTACATCTGTAATTAAAGCTGTTTTCACCAAAGAATCATACAGACAAAAGTCATGAATCAACCATTACTAAAGTCATAAACCTGATGCTATCTGGAAGATAGCGTTGACTGTTGACTGTTGACTGCGCCGCACTGAGCCTGTCGAAGTGTTGACTGGGAAAAGAGATTGATTAGTTGAGATGATGTTAGTCCGCGATCGCCCAGCGCACATAAGGACGAGAAGCTGCTACAGTTTTATAGGTAACTTCCTTCGCAGGTGCATTAATTTTGCGCAAATCTACCCGAAAATAGGCTTGTTTATTTTTAAATTGCACGCTGTAGAAGTTATATTCTTGACTTTGGGTTTTACCAACGCAAGAAGCATAATCACTGCGTAGCGGCGAGATAAATTCTACAGACTGGTTACTTGATGATACTAACTTTGTAGAATCAGCAAATGCTCTCGTATCTGCAATTACTGTGTGTTCAGAACCACCTTCATAAGGCAAGGTTAACCACCACAAGCCAACGGTTTGCGGACAATTACCAGCACTACGTTGTATATTTAATGTTACATTAGGTGCTGCAAGGGGGCCAGGAGGCGATTCTTGCTGTGCTTGCGCGGTAGTTGAAATAATTCCTACTGCTACTAGGGGCGATATAATTCCACCGAGAATAGCTAATTTTGCTAAGTTTTTCATAAAATTAAGTTTTTTAATTTCAAGCTATCTAAATAATATTGACTGTTTCTAGACGCACAAAGTGCCAATTTAGGTAAAATATACGATTGACATATCAGTAGCTAGTAGGGTGTGTTGTCGTGTAGCGCAACGCACCATCAATGTTTAAGATAAAACGCTGTATTTGTAGTAATTATTTTAATTAACCGCCAAGACGCCAAGACGCCAAGAAAAGAACGAGAAGAATGAGAAGAACGAGAAGGAATTAATGCTTAAGGGAAAGGTGTTGTACAATAGCTCATAAAATGAGATATCGCCTCAATTTCTAGAAATACAATTTGATTTCGCAATAAATATCGCTATCTGTAAAGTAAGCAATACTCAACAAAATACTTATATGCTAGGTATTATTCACTCTAGTTTTATTGCCAAAATCATTAATTTTGACTTTTGACTTTTGATTTGATTACCGTGTTGTCAGTTACAGTTCTTAGCCAAAGAAATAGGCAACAATATTAATTAATATTTCCAAATGCAGCCCCTTGTTCCATAATGCTGCGATTTCATGAAACCTCGTATTATTGTTTGTGGCTTAGGACGTACAGGATATAAAGTCTTTCGACTGTTAAGACAGCAAGGTGCATTTGTTGTGGGTATTCATCACAAACCTATCCCTGGTGAATCCGCTCCAGATGTAATTATTGGCGATTTACATACCGCCGCTACTCTGACAGCAGCAGGAATTGAGCAAGCACATACATTAGTGATTGCGAGTTCCGATGATGCGCGTAATTTAGCAATTATGTTGCAAGCGCGGGTGCTAAATCCGCACATTCGCATTATTAATCGCTTTTATAATACAAGTTTGGCAGAACGTCTGGATCAGACTTTGCCAAATCACTTGAGTATGAGTGTAGTGGGTTTAGCTGCACCGGTGTTTACCTTTGCTGCATTAGGTAATCAAGCTATCGGTCAAATTAAGTTATTTCAACAAACTTGGCCGATTCAAGAAGAATATATAGATGAAAACCATCCTTGGCTGGGACATAAACTCAGCGAATTATGGGAAGAGCGATCGCGGATGCTGATTTATTATTTACCTGTTAAAGGTAAAGTAAATTTAGTCTCGGCTTTACTTTCAGAACAAAAGTTAAAAGTAGGCGATCGCATTATTGTTGGTATCCAACCCCGCGTGCGTTCTACGCGCAAATCATGGGTAAGAAAATTGCTGAAAGTTTGTACTAGCTTGAAGCAATTTCAAAAACACGCCCAATCAGTATTAGTGATGGCGGCGGTGCTATTAGTAGTTATTTTACTCGCCTCACTTACCTATGTTTCTGCTAGTTTAAATATCTCCTTTGTTGATGCTTTATACTTTGCTGTCGGTATGATTACCGGAGCCGGTGGCAATGATAAAGTAATCGAATTTGCTCCCAACAGTATCAAACTTTTCACCGTCGTCATGATGCTAGTTGGTGCAGGGGTGATTGGTATCTGGTACGCCATGCTCACCGATTTTGTCCTGGGAAATCGCTTCAAACAATTTTGGGATGCAGCCCGAATACCCCAGCGTCATCATTATATAGTTTGCGGTTTAAGCGGCATTGGCGTGAGAATTGTCCAAGAACTCCATGCTAGCGGACATGAGGTGGTAGTCATTGAGACAGATAGTAACAATAGATTTGTCAACACTACTCGCGGACTGGGCATACCTGTAATTCAAGGTGACGCCAGTTTCCGCGCCATTCTCGAAGCGAGTAATATTAATAATGCTGCCGCAGTGCTAGCTGTGACTAGTAACGATGCAATTAACTTAGAAATTGCCCTGAAAGCCAAGGGATTATCGCCTAGCATTCCCGTAATTGTCCATTATGCCGACCCGGATTTTGCCGGTATGGCACAACAAGTATTTGATTTCGACGCCGTACTCAGTCCCGCAGAATTAGCCGCTCCAGCTTTCGCCGCCGCCGCACTAGGCGGACGTATCCTTGGTAATGGCATCACCGCCGATAGTCTTTGGGTAGCCTTTGCAACTATGATTACCCAAGTACATCCCTTTTGCGGCGAAATCGTCAAAGATGTTGCCATGTCAGCAGACTTTGTCCCCTTGTATGTGGAAACCACACATAAAACCCTGCATGGTTGGGAATTATTAGATACTCAACTGAGTCCAGGAGATATATTATATTTGACCATGCCAGCCAATCGGTTATATCAATTATGGCGCGATGAGCGATCGCAAGTTATGGTGACAGGGACTAGGGATTAGGGCATGGGGCATGGGGCATGGGGCATGGGGCATGGGCGTGTTTTCAAAGTCGCCGTCACCCTAAAAGGGTGCAGCTAACTCTACCAAGTCTGTCTGCGCGGGCTACGAAAAATAAGGCTTTTTAGCCCACGCAGGTAAGCTCTGTTCGTGTAGCCTCAGGCATTGGTTCCTGAAGGCGTTTGGGGGTTGAAAACACGCCCTAGTCCCCAATCCGAACTTACGCGAAACCTTAAAGTCAGAGTCAGCGTCTATCAACTGAGTATTTATCTGAAATTAGTCCCGATGGGATTTTTTCCCTTTGGATGAAGTTGTTGAGATAATTATAAATACAAGTTGAAATTCTAAATTGTAAATTGTTATGCTGCCCTTCTATCAATTACCTAGAGCACCAATCCGTCGCTTGGCTTTAAGCTTAGTTTTACCCGCTACACTTTTGGGTGCAATGGTGATTCCTCCCCAAATGCAAACTGTGACTGCACAAACGGCGGAGGGAAATCGCCCTTTAACAATTCGTTCTGATGTTCAAGAATATGATGCTAAAAGCCAAGTGGTAACTGCGCGCGGGAATGTGCAAATGTTGTATCCGGCGCGACAAATTCAAGCCACAGCAACACAAGCGCAATATTTCAGCAAGGAACGCCGGATTGATTTCAGTGGAAATGTCTATATTTTGCAACAGGGTGGCAATAGTATCAGGGCTGAGAAAGTAACTTATCTCATTGATGAAGGACGATTTGTGGCTTTGCCTCAATCTAACCGTCAAGTCGAGTCTATTTACATGGTACAGGACTCGGAAGTAGGGGGACAATCTGCTAGACCTGCTCCCAAGACACCAGATCTCAAACGTTCTAATTAGGATTTACAGACAAAGGGCATCTAAATGTGAAAATTATTTTGGAGAATATCCACAAATCTTACGGTAAACGACAGATTGTCAATCGCGTTAACCTTTCTGTAGCTCAAGGAGAAGTTGTTGGTTTATTAGGGCCGAATGGCGCAGGTAAAACGACAACTTTTTATATTGCCACAGGCTTAGAAAAACCAAATCAAGGCAAAGTATGGTTAGATAATGTCGATATTACGGCAATGCCAATGCATAAGCGAGCTAGGTTGGGCATTGGCTATCTAGCGCAGGAAGCAAGCGTATTTCGCCAGCTTTCAGTCCGCGATAACATACTGTTAGTACTAGAGCAAACCAATGTACCACATTGGGAATGGTCAGGGCGAATCAACAATTTACTGCGGGAGTTTCGTTTGGAAAAGGTAGCTAACAGTAAAGGAATTCAACTATCTGGTGGCGAACGTCGCCGGACAGAATTAGCTAGAGCTTTAGCCTCTGGTAGAGAAGGGCCAAAATTTCTGCTGTTGGATGAACCGTTTGCTGGCGTCGATCCGATCGCAGTTTCCGAAATTCAACAAATTGTAGCGCGACTTCGCGATCGCGGTATGGGTATCTTAATAACAGATCACAATGTGCGTGAAACTTTGGCAATTACCGATCGCGCTTATATCATGCGTGAGGGGCAAATTCTGGCTTTTGGTAATGCCAACGAACTTTATAATAATCCACTCGTGCGCCAATATTATTTAGGCGATAATTTCCAAGTTTGAAACTGTATTAATTAAATGAATTAATTTTTAATTAATTAGGCATATTCCTGGAGATTGTTAAGTCTTTATGCTTACGTTTAATCCAGAAGATTAATTTTTTTCAGCGCCTGGGATTTTGGTTTCACGCCTTGTATTTAATATAAATCTTTGGCTGTGTCTGGGTTCTAAATATTTAATGTATAAACTGGCGTATGATTTCAAAAAAGCTCACATCTTTTTACACCATCAATTCGCTGATGCCTTTTACGATCATGGATCGCTATCTCACCAGCGAATTGCTACCACCGTTTTTATTTGGGGTGGGAGCTTTTTCATCAATTGGGGTAACAATTGATGCTGTATTTGATTTAGTCAGAAAAATCGTAGAATCTGGGCTACCCATAGATATTGCCTTGCAAGTTTTTGTTTTAAAACTGCCAACTTTCATTGTTTTAGCCTTTCCCATGTCCACTTTATTAGCTACTTTGATGACTTACAGTCGTCTTTCTAGCGAAAGTGAACTGATTGCCCTCAGAGGTTGTGGGGTAAGTGTTTATCGCATGGTAATGACTGCTGTGATGTTAAGTTTAGTCGTTACCGGGTTAACATTTGTGTTTAACGAACACATAGCACCAGCCGCAAGTTATCAAGCGAATATGACTTTAAATAATGCTTTAAAGTCAGACAAGCCAATTTTAAAACAACAAAATATTTTCTACCCAGAATATCGAGATATTAAAGCCCAAGATGGAACGACCAATAGAATATTGACACGCCTGTTTTACGCTGACCAATTTGATGGTAAGCGTATGACAGGTTTGACAATTATCGATCGCTCTGAACAAAATCTCAATCAAATTGTAGTGGCAGAATCAGGGCAATGGAACGCATCACAAAACGTTTGGGATTTTTATAACGGTACTATCTATTTAGTCTCTCCCGATCGCTCTTATCGCAATATTCTGCGATTTGAACACCAACAACTACGCCTTCCTCGTACAGCACTCAGTTTGGCAGAAAAAAGTCGCGACTACGGCGAAATGAACATTTCCGAAGCCATAGAACAACTAGCTGTAGAACGACTAGGAGGCGATCGCCAAAAAATCCGCAAACTCGAAGTCCGAATTCAACAAAAAATCGCCTTACCCTTCGTCTGTGTAGTTTTTGGCTTAGTCGGCGCAGCAATGGGAACCATACCCCAGCGTACTGGACGCGGTACCAGCTTTGGTATCAGCGTCATTGTCATTTTCTCTTACTACTTCCTCAGCTTTATCACTGGAGCCTTAGCCCAAGCCAATATTCTCTCCCCCTTTATGGGCGCTTGGCTACCCAACTTTATCGGTTTGGGTACAGGGCTATTTTTATTATTCCGAGTTGCGCAAAGGTAAATTGAAATGGGGCATGGGGCATTGGTTAATTGTTGGAGACGCGATTAATCGCGTCTGTACAATTGTCATTAGTCATTTGTCCTCCTTGTCCCCCTTGTCCCCCTTGTCCCCCTTGTCCCCCTTGTCCCCCTTGTCCTCCTTGTCCCCCTGCCCCCTGCCCTCTAGCCTCTAACTATACTGCCGACATTCCGGGGCTGCTGGGTTGTCTTTACAGTATTTTTGAAAAGACAGCTTGGCTGATTCCATACTTTCGGCTTTTTGATGGGCTGCTTCTGCTTGAAGTTCTTCTACTTCATCCCAAGCGGCGGCGCAGGCTTTGGAATAGGCTCCTTGTTCGGTACAAATAGCACGAGCTGATGCGATCGCGTTTTGAATTCTTTCTCCTAGCACTAAGCTTGTGGGAGCTTCGACAAAGTCGCTTTTTGTCAAAATATCAGTAATAGAAACAATCCCTAACAGCTTACCTTTAATCACAGGTGCCCTACGAATACCAGTATTAGCAAATAACCGTGCTACATATTCCACACCCAACTCAGGATTAACGACAATGCAAGGCTTGCTCATGATTTCGTAAATCCGTATTTGCTTGGGGTCTTTACCGTAAGCTGTTACTTTATAAACAATATCTGTTTCAGTGACTATGCCATAGGCATCATGCTCGTGACGACGATCCACAACCAAAGCACGCAATCCTTTCTCCTTCATTAGTCCCACCGCTTCAGCAACTGTTGCTGAACCACGAATGGTGACTACATTTTTGGTCATGATATCTTCAGCTTTCATCATTGCCGGAGTCTCCTGGTAAATAGTACTATGCAATGCGAGAACAAGGCTGGCAATGCCTTTATCGTCATATCGAACAGAGCAACGCACATTTGAGTAACTAGAAAATAGCTACAACCATAAACTTAGACCAGGTTTTAATTTCTGATCATATCTAAAGTAACCATCGCGGATAAACAGCTATCTCATTCCATCAGGAAAACCTTATTGAATAAACTAAATCGGGAAAAGTAAATTTTTTACAAATAATTATTTATCGCCCATGACTCATGAAGATTGAGCAGTTAGGATGAAATCAACCTGAAAATTTATTTGCTATCTTTTCTCAAAATTCACGCTTAAGCAATATCTATTATCGGAAATTACCTAAATTATTACCGCTTCTCAGTAAATTCTCCATAGCTAAACTTATGTCAAATCAACATTATCCCCCTGCATACTTACGTTACCTCAAAGCCAGACTCTTGAATTTAGGAAAGCCGAGTTTTTGGGTAACAGCAATTTTGTTATCTGTGTTTGGGTTGGTTGGTTGGGAATATCTCTCCGATCCAGAGATGTTGACACAAAAGCCAAATCCTGTAGCTGATGTCTCCAAGGTAGGTGAATCTTCACTTTCGACAGAAGATAGAGATGCGATCGCCGATGTTGATAATTTTCCCGCCTTGACTCAAGACTTAGGACGAGTCACTGTAGTACCACCATTAATTCTCCCAGAAGAGAATCGCAAAAATCAAAACAACCAAAACTTATTTGATGATGTTGTTAGTCAAAAACCTGCCGTTAGCAATGTTTCTCAATCTGATGCTACCAGGGAAATTTTTGATACCAAATCCACTTTGATAGAAAATAACCCCTTTGTTGTCCAAGCAGATAATTTATTGCGCTCTGGTTATAGTCATAGTCCATTATCAGGAGCTAAATCTTTAACTAATTCTTCAGAGGAAATTGGTGTAAATATATCAGCTAATAACTCAGGATTGCTATTAGAACCCCAAGCAAAAATTAATCGCGATTCTGTAAATATTAACCCATTGGCAGATGCGATTAATAAATCACAAAATCAAAATAATTTGAATTTGAATTTCCCAGTTTCTCAACCTATAAATATTATGGGGAGTAATTCAGAAGCTAGTGTAAAATTAATCAATCCAAATTCAAATAGTCAGACAAATATTATGGGTAATGCGGCATACAATGCAGTAAATAATGGAGCCAAATTACCATCAACTAATAGCCTACCTATTCAAACTTTACCCAATAATAATAACTTCAATCCGGGAAGAATTTATAATCAACCAACTGCAACCAACTTCAATAATAGTCAGCCATTAGTCAATGTAACGCCAACAACCACAGCAGTAACACCAGCTGTTACCTCTGCTACGAGCAATAATATTTCGCCCTATTCTCCGCCAAGTTCTATACCAGGTGTTGTCAATAATTCAAATCCCATGTTGTATGGTAACTATGGCGTACAGCAACCTACTCAATTACCCCAGTCGCGAATTTCTCTACCTCGTCCAACACCAGGGCCTTATGGTGGCGTTCAAATTAATGGTTACACCTATCCTTAGAGATAATACGGTATAAATTGGCTGCTATGCATTTAAGTAGGTATCAAAGCTGATGTAGTTACTGTGCGATCGGCAATCGCAAATTATTAGGTAATGAGAATATAATTTCTTCTGATTAGGGTAATTTTTACCCATGATGATGACTTTTGAATTAATTAGCGTTTAATTTGCTTAGGAAACGTTGGGACTAATAAAGATTGTTCTAATTCACCTTGTTCATTATAAAATTTCATTTCACCTTGTTCATTACATATCCATACTTCTATAGCTTTAGCTTCTAAATATAATTTTTGTTTAAATTCCATTTCTTCTAAACTGTTACCACTTGATTTAACTTCTATACAAATTTCTGGTGCAATTGAGGCTGACACTTCATCTTCAATTTGAGTAAATCGTTCCTCAGAACACCAAACAACGTCAGCAACTTTCACCCCATCTGATGTGTCTATAGCACATTCTGGCATCACTTCTCCTGTATCTACTAAAGATTCTAATAAACGTTGGATTCTCCCTTGGTAAAAAGAATGTTTGATTTTTACGGGACTCATAACAATTTGACCCCATTTATTTAATTCGATTTTGAAGGGTAAATCCTGTAAATTTTTATTGACACAAACTTCTTCCCATTTCATACTTAATATTTGCCGATAGCAAAAGCAATATTGATTTAATTTTAACGTGATTTCGATAGCGATCGCGCTTTCATCCACAATTAAAAAAGAGCGATCGCCGTTAAATCTATCCGTGATGAATAACTATTCTGCTGCTTTAGCTTTAACTAGCGCTTTTTTAGCTATTTCTTGATGAATTGGTAATTCAACTACAAATTCCGTACCTGTACCAACTTCAGAGTGACAGTAGATTTTGCCATGATGTTTATCTGTGACAATCTGATAGCTTATAGAAAGTCCTAACCCGGTACCTTTACCAACAACTTTAGTGGTAAAAAATGGATCGAACAGGCGAGATATTACTGTTTCATCTATACCTAGTCCGTTGTCAATTATGCGAATAGATATCCAATCTTGATTGAGCAGAGAAGTAGAAATGCGGATGGCGCTGGGTTTAGCAGCGATGACTTCCGGTGAGAGTCGCGCATTGCGTTCTTCTAAAGCATCAATGGCGTTGGAAAGTAAATTCATGAATACTTGATTTAATTGACCGGGATAACATTCAATCACTGGTAATGAATCATATTCTCTACTGACATGAATTGTTTGACGATCGCTAGATGTCTTTAATCGATGTTGCAAAATCATCAATGTACTATCGATACCTTCATGAATATTTGCTTGTTTAAATTCGGCTTCATCTAGGCGAGAAAAATTCCGTAAAGAGGTAACAATGTTGCGGATGCGTTCGGTACCCACCTGCATCGATTGAAATAATTTCGGTAAGTCGTCAAATAAAAATTCAATCTCGGCTTTTTGCCAAAACTCTTGTATTTCTGTTGCTGCATAGGGATGATGATGCCGATAAAGATTCACAAATTTGAGCAACTCTTGGGTGTATTGATGGGCATGTTCTAAGTTACCGTGAATGAAATTAATCGGATTATTAATTTCATGAGCTACCCCAGCTACTAATTGTCCCAAACTGGCCATTTTTTCCGCATGAATAATTTGCATTTGTGCTGTACGTAGCTCGTTTAATGCATTGGCGAGTTGATTTGCTTCTTCACGGGTTTGTCCTAATAAACTTGATTGCTGAAATAAGTTGGCTTGACGTAAAGCTACACTTAGTTGAGCTGCTACTTGGTTAGCAAATTCTAATTCTGCTTCTCCCCAATTACGTGCATGGGTGCATTGGTGAATACACAACAATCCCCATAATTCATCACCTTCCATGAGTGGGACAATAATTTCGGCTTTGATCTGGAAGCGTTCAATGAGATCTAGATGAGGCAATTTGGTACTAATTTTATTGACATCAGATATAACTTGTGCTTTGCCTTGACGATATTGCAATGTAAACTCTTCGCCAAAGCAATAGTCTTGCATCTTGACGGCGAGGGTGGAATTAAACTGCGGTAGCACATCTTCAGCAATAAATTCACCACTACAAAAATTGACATGAGAATCGAAACGAAAGATACCGACGCGATCGCATCTGAGCGATCGCCTGACTTCCTGGACTATGGTGGAAAATATTGTTTCTAAATCCAGAGATTCGCGAATTTTCACCACTAAATCAAATAAAATCCGGCGCTGTTCGGCAGATTTATGCATTTCATCTGCTCGCGTTTGAATTTGGGTCATCATTTGCGAACTTTGCATGGCTACCCCTAATTGACTCGCCACCTGTGCCAAAAATTCAACTTCCACCGTATCCCACTGGAGAGGTGCAGAATGTTGATAAGCGGCTAGCAATCCCCATAAATTCCGACCGACAAAAATCGGTGTTAATACGTAAGCGCGAATTTTGAATTGCTCTAAAATATCTAGGTGACAGCGCGAGTGTCCGGCTTGGTAAACATCATTGACAGCAAAACTTTCGTTGTTGCGGTAGCGTCCGCCTTTGCTTTCTTTGAGGTAGGTATCATCCCAAACAAGATTTTTACCAAAGGGATTGATGCTGTCCCACTGAGCCTCAACCATACCGAAATGACTGACAAATTCGCCACTCCAGTCAGCCGCAAAGCGATAAACAGCGACGCGCTCAACTTTTAATAATTTACAAACTTCCTGACAAGTAGTTTTGAGGATTAAATTAATATCTAAGGAGGAGCGAATTTTGCCAACTACTTCAGTGAGGGCGCGTTGACGAGCGATCGCATCTTTGAGGGCTGCTGCTTGTTGTTTGGATTGAGTTAAATTCTCGGCTTGCTGGATTGCTACTCCCAATTGTGCCCCGACTTGCCCCAAAAACTCAACTTCATAATCTGCCCATTCACGGGGTTTTGAATGTTGATAGGCTGCTAACAGTCCCCATAGTTTATTCCCAATAAATATTGGTACTAAAGCATAAGCCCGAATCTTAAATTGTTCGAGAATATCGATATGACAGCGAGTATGTCCGGCTTGGTAAATGTCGTTGACAGCAAAACTTTCGTTATTGCGGTAGCGTCCGCCTTTAGTTTCTTGGAGGTGGGTATCTTCCCAAACCAAATTTTTGCCAAATGGATTGATGCGATGCCATTTTGGTTCCACAATCCCAAATTCGCTGACAAATTCGCCACTCCAGTCTTCATTAAAGCGATAAACTGCTGCTCGCTCTAGCTTCAGGAGTTTGCAGAGTTCTTGACAAGCGGTGTCGAGAATAATTTCGGTGTTGACAGAGGAACGAATATTGCCGACTACTTCTGTCAGCGCACGTTGTCGCGCAATTGCATCTTGTAGTTGGGCGGTTTGTTGCTTGCTTTGTTCGAGCATTTCTGCTTGCTGCATGGCGATTCCTAAATGGCTAGCAGCTTGGGCGACGAATTCAACTTCGTGAGTATACCAATGGTGTGGCTGAGAATGTTGATAAGCGGCTAGCAAACCCCATAATTTAGCACCCACAAAAATCGGTGCGATCGCATAAGCTCGAATCTGAAACTGTTCTAACACTTCAAGATGACAACGCGCATGTCCGGCTTCATAAATGTCAGCTACAGCAAATGGCTCGTTTTTGCGGTATCTTCCTCCTTGGGTTTCTTGTAAATGAGAGTCTTGCCAGACTAAATCTTGCCCAAAGGCTGTTAATGTATTCCAAGGAGATTCTGCAAAGCCATAACGATTGATGAAATAACCACTCCAGTCTGTGTTAAAGCGATAAATTCCGACTCGCTCAATCTGCAATTGGCGACAAATATCTTGACAAGTAGCTGAACACAAAGATTCGATATTTATACATGCGCGAATCTTCGCTAAAATTCTCCCCAAGATTTTTTGGTACTGAACTGTTAGCCTTAAATGTGTTTGACAGTCTTGCAGATCTAATTGCCTAGAGGGTTCATCATCTTTAATGCTCATAAAATTTTTGGAAAATTTAAACTTCTAGATTCAGTGTTCCCTGATTTATTTTTCTAATCACACATATCAGGAAAATTAAATCTGTTGGTTGTCAGCAATCAACAACTTAGTCGTGAGAATTGCGTCTAATTACGCATTTTGAAGTGAATAAATCTAGTTTTATCTTAATTTGAATTGTTTATGCGCTCCTGGATCACCTCTTACTATTTAACTTGACAGCTAAAAAATTACCCCTCTGCTAAATCAGGGGGGTAACTATTACTACATCTATTATTAAATAGATCTACAGTGAAATTAGCTAATGCGGTTTTCTGTCAGAGGAATATTGATTTATTCGTCAATTTGCCAAGAATCTTTGGTAAATTCTTCATCCAGGATTTTCTTAGGACGCAAGATGATAATTACTTTGCCTAATAAGGGGATTTCAGCTGCAGTGTCAAACCATTGAATATCAAGTTCGCCAGAGTTATCGACAATAAAGTAGCTAGAAGCATCCCATTGACGTTGGGCGCGATCTACTATTACCAAAAATTTTTCTAATTTAGTCTGTTGAGTTTGGTTGGGTAGGCGATCGCTATTTGCGACAATTACTACTGGGTCTTCTGCACTTAAAAGCACTTGCCAACCTGGTAATGGTACCCAAGCTTGCTCCCCTGTAAATTTAACCATACGGAATGGTTCAATTTCGCTGACGAAGGGCACAGATTTTAAAGCCTCTGGTGTCAATGGTAACTCGCCAACTACGGGAACAATCCGGGGTAATTCGTCTTCCGATTCCAGGCGGTAAAAGGGTAAGAGTGGTGCTGGGCGTTTTGGCGCGACTGAAAAATCTGTTAGTAATTGTTCTATTTGTTTCCTAGCTGTTTGCGTATGGGCGAAGCGTAACCCTTTAGCAATTAAGCGCGATCGCTCTTGTAAATCTGAGTTTTGCTTGGCGAGTTTCCATGCATGATATGCTACCCCATCTCCCGGATGGTCAGAAAATCCTTCCGGCAAAGTCCGGAACCGGGAATATTCTTTAATGGCTTTGGCGATTTCTCGCGCCTCATCCATGTCTAGCTTATGCTGAAAAGTCAAATCCGCCGCCGCCGCTCGTTCCTCGTGGGTGAGCAAGCGTAACTCATATAAAATATCACTGCCGCGTGTAGCGTAATGCGATCGCGTCGCCTCGGACGCGCCACCTGTTTCTAAAGAACTGTAAACTTGAGAACCAACAACCACCTGATTTTGTTGAATCGGCTCAAATCCAGTAGCTTCAAAAATATCTTGAGGATTATAACCTGTTTTTTGTAAATGAGCGATCGCTTGACCCCATTCCACCCAGTTACCTTGCTTTTGCCGTAACTTCCGCAGCAACTCTTGGGCGATATCTGAATCAGCGTTGTCAGAATTTTGGAGGTTGGGTGGTAGGTCAGTCATACGTCAAAAATTAATACCTGATAGGCAAGTTTTATTTTATCGGAAAAGAACGAGTAAACCCCGATGACAGTTGACAGTTGACAGTTGACAGTTGACTGTTGACTGTTGACTGTTGACTGTTGACTGTTGACTGTTGACTGTTGCCCTGTTCCCCATTATTAATCTACATCCGCAAATTTGCGCAAGGCTGGTTATTTATTTATCGAATAAACTTGGTATGGAATATAACAAGATAGTAAATATTTAAAGGCATTTAAGGTATTTATGGATAATGCAGGTCTGGAATTTAATACAGAACGTCGTCAATTAAGAACTTTAGAAAGACCGAAAAAACTGAAAATTCTGGTGGTTGATGATGAACCAGATAATCTAGATTTGCTCTATCGTACCTTTCGCCGCGATTTTCAAGTTCTCAAAGCGGATAGTGGCATGAATGCCTTGCAAATGTTGGCTGCTGAAGGCGAAGTAGCGGTGATTATCTCCGATCAACGGATGCCAGAAATGAAAGGTACGGAATTTCTCAGCAAGACAGTACCTCAATTCCCCGATACAGTCAGAATCATCTTGACTGGCTTTACAGATATTGAAGACTTGGTAGAAGCAATTAACGCTGGGCAAGTTTACAAGTATATTACTAAACCTTGGGACCCGGGAGAACTCAAGGCTGTAGTCCAAAGGGCGGCGGAAACCTACGATTTACTCAAACAACGTACAGAAGAACTACGCTGTGCTAATGCCCAAATGGCACTGCTGACGGTGTTGGTAGAGGTAACCCAAGCAGCTAATAGTTTAGAAGAAACTCTCCAACCAATTGCTACAGCTTTTAGTAAAAGTTTTGGCGCTGATGCTTGTATTCTGCAACTAGTTGAGGGTAATAATCTCAGTGCGGTTCAGGGAGATTACGGTAACGGTGGTACTGTAGAAAACTGGTTAGCCGCAGATTCTCTGGTGAGCGAGGCGATCGCTACGGGAAAAGTACAATTATGCTTAAATGTACTGAAAGATCCAAAATTATCTAGTGTAGACCATTACCAAAAATCTGGTATTCAAGCACACTTAGTTATACCCATTAGTTACCGTAACAAAGTTATGGGCTTGTTGTCTCTCCAGTGGAAACAACCACATACTTTGCGCGATGATGAACTCAAGCTAATTCATTTATCAGGCCAATTAGTTGCGATCGCTCTTACTAGCAATCACTGCGCTTAATCAAAAATTAGTAGGGGCGGGTTACGCTTCATTGGTGTCAACTTAACGCGAAACCCACTAGGCGACAACGTTTTGCCCTCACCCCCAGCCCCTCTCCCGGCGGGAGAGGGGAGCAAGAGATTTAATTCCCCTTCTCCCCCAGGAGAAGGGGTTAGGGGATGAGGGCGAAAGTTTTTGTACAACGCCCACCCTATATAGCTTTTAGCTTAAGTTGACACAGGTGGTTACGCTTAGACCAATTTGAAAAAAGAATGCGATGGATAGTAGGGGCATGGCATTACCATGCCCTATAGAATATCTTGATGTGCCGCCAAGATTATTTAAATTGGTATGACAGGGGAACGCTAAATGCTACGCTACGGAAGGCGGCGCTTCATGCGTCTGTGGGCGTTTGCCAGTCGGAAAACCGGATAAACGCACTGGCTCCTGTTGATTGTTGATTTTTGACTCATGACTCACGAAATTCGCGCTATTTTTGATCGTATTGCTCCTGTTTACGACCAGTTAAATGATTGGTTGAGTTTGGGACAGCACCGAATTTGGAAAGAAATGGCAATTAAATGGAGTCACCCTCAGCCTGGCGATACTTTCCTCGATTTGTGCTGCGGGAGTGGGGATATTACCTTAGGTTTAGCTAGGCGTGTAGGCGCGACAGGACATGTATATGGCGTAGATTTCTCCGCTAACCTCCTGAAAATGGCTCAAGAACGTTCCCAGGGAAACTATCCTTATCAATCAACGATTACTTGGGTTGAAGCCGATGTCTTGGATTTACCCTTTGACAGCAACCAATTTGCTGGGGCAACAATGGGCTATGGTTTAAGAAATGTTAAGGATATTCCCCGCAGTCTCCAAGAATTGTACCGAGTTCTCAAACCGAGTGCGAAAGCTGCGATTTTAGATTTCCATCGCCCAGAAAATCAGCAATTGCGATCGTTCCAACAGTGGTATTTAGATAATGTTGTGGTACCAATTGCAACCCAGTTGGGCGTCAAAGAAGAATATGCCTACATCAGCCCCAGTTTAGACCGCTTCCCTGGGGGCAAAGAGCAGGTAGAATTAGCTTATGAAGTTGGTTTTGCTTCCGCCACACACTACCCCATCGCGAACGGTATGATGGGAGTGCTGGTAGTCAGTAAATAAAATCCAAAATTGGTAATTCCAAAATTCTGTGGATTGGTCTCATCTATGGCTTTACCTATCACCCCCGGTGATAGGTGGTATTATTGGCTATTTCACAAATGATATAGCCATCAAAATGTTATTTCGTCCTTACCGAGCATTTTATATCGGTAAGCAAAGAGTGCCCTTTACCCCTGGTTTGATTCCCCGCAATCAGGAACGTTTGGCGCTAAAAATTTCTAATACAATCATGGGGTCACTTTTAACCCCAGAAGAATTGCAAAATCTGGCCCGCCGTCTGTTGCAAACAGAACGGGTACAAGGGGCAATTTTATGGTTGTTAAAACTAGCTCTCGACCAAGTTAATTCTGAGGAAAAAAATTACAAAAGTGCTAAAATTGTCGGTAGTATTCTCCGTGATTTATTGGGAGAATCATTACCTCGACTCCTCAAGGTTTTAGCAAGGCGGGAAGACTTTTTAGAAGTACAGCTAAATCAAATTTTTGACCAAGTACTGTTAGAATTTCAACTGAGTGAAGAACAGTCTACAAGGTTAGCGGATTGGCTATTAGAAGTAGTTTTACCGCCAGATGTCCTCAGACAAACTATCATTGACTTTTTAACCGATCGCACAATTCAAACGATTGATGAAAGCTTTCGCGAAAAGACTAGCGGTACTTATTGGGTAGTGGCGAATTTATTCGGTTTACGCAATACTCTGACTAGATTGAGAGCTTTTTGCTTGGATGAAAAAGAAGCAACCAATGAGCGCTTAGAGGAATTAATTAAAGAATTGCGAATGCGCGATCGCATCAAAAAATTATTGCAAAATTTATCATTGCAAAATCTACCTGTAGGTACAGTCAGACAACTGCGCAAAACCACCAGAGAAAGTGTCCGCCATTATCTGCAAACAAGTGGGAGCGATTTGTTACAAGGATTATCTGATTCGGTGGACTGGGAAAATATTGCTTCTGTGTTACTCAATCGTCTGAGTACTTCGCCTGTAGTTAGCAGTTCTTTAGAAGTTGTCAGTCAAGAATTAGCTTTAGTTTTAGAGCGATATTTAGAGAAAGATTTAGAAGCAATTGTTTCTCAGATAATTCCGATTTTGTCTATAGATCAGGTAATTGTAGATAGAGTAAAATCAACTTCACCTGCTGATTTAGAAGCAGCAATTGAAGGAATTGTCAAAAATGAATTACAAGCAATTGTGACTTTAGGTGGTGTTTTAGGCGTGATTGTCGGTTTAGGTCAAACTGTGTTTTTATTCTTGAATCAATAGTTATATAGACTGCTTTTGTAACGGTTTTTAACTTAATATTTAACTCAAAATGTTGGCTAAATCCAGCACAAATCCAGGTAAGACATCTTCACCTGATAAACTGCTAGGCGAGCGCAAAATCTCCACTTCCTGTCCAGGGCGGTAAATTTCTACACATTGATTCTGCGGATCTATCAGCCAACCTAAACCCACGCCGTTGTCAATATATTCCTGCATTTTCCGTCGCAGTGTTTCTAGGCTATCGGTAGCCGAACGTAATTCTGCGACAAAATCTGGAGCTATTGGTAAAAACTTCGCTGGATCTGGGTTTAGGGCTATTAATCTCTCCCGATTTACCCAAGATGCATCAGGAGAACGATTTGCACCATTGGGGAGTTTGAAACCTGTGGAAGAGTCAAAAGTTAGCCCTGTACCATCAGCATCAGCCCAAAACTCTAACCGGGCTGTTAATTTTGAATTACGATTTCCGCTTTCCCATCCTGTTGGTGGCATAATAATTAATTCTCCCTCAGCTGTCCGTTCAATACGCAAATCTCGATTATTTTGACAGATTTGGAAGAACTGCTCATCAGTTAGCTCGATGGTAGGGCGTAAGTTGAAAATTAGGTCATTCATCATTATTTTGCACTTAGGTTATCAAAAGTCCAGAGCCAAAAGACTGCCCAATCTACCTTTTTCTATGACTTACCTGACTTAAATTTAGGATAAGCGATGCGTTTGTGATGGAATTGTTGCCAAACTTCTACAAATATTTCTGCAATTTGGCTAACTTCTTCCTTTGTCAGTCCCGAATCTACTAGTTGATTGTCTTGCCATCTTGCCCGCAAGATATTATTTAGCATGTTTAAAGCTTGTTCTGGAGATGCATCTTTGAGCGATCGCAACGCTGCTTCACAAGAATCTGCTAACATCACAATTGCTGTCTCCCGCGATTGGGGAATGGGGCCGTCGTAGCGAAAATCATCATCGTTTACTTTTATACTTGGGTCTTCCTTAGCCATTTGCTGGGCTTGATGGTGGAAATAAGCAATCAGCATTGTTCCCTGGTGTTCGGGGATAAATGCCTGAATTGCCGTAGGTAAGAGATGTTGCTGCGCCATCGCCAACCCTTCGCTGACATGCTTTTTGATAATCTCTGCACTCTTCCAGGGGTCTTTAATTTCTGTTTCATGCTTATTCGGCCCGCCCATTTGGTTCTCAATAAAACCAAGGGGGTCGTGCATTTTACCGACATCGTGGTAAAGCGTACCAGCTCTGACTAGTTCCACATCGCATTTAAGGTGTTTAGCCGCAGTTTCCGCTAAGGTGGCGACAAATAAGGTATGTTGAAAGGTTCCCGGTGCTTCTGTGGCTAGTTGCTTTAATAAGGGGCGATTGGGATTGGCTAATTCGGCTAATCGAATCGGGGTAACTAAATCAAAGATTTTTTCTAAATAAGGACTCAAGCCTAAAGCTACAATACTCCACCCCAAGCCCCATAAAGCAAATAAGCCGGAACTTTGCAGGATGACATACCAAGAAGTTTGACTGTGCAACAACAGTCTTAAAATTAAGTAAATACCTCCTTGGGTGGAAGCGATCGCTAAACTTAATAAAGCTAATTCTTCACGCGATCGCAGTTTTTTAGCCATTAAGCTACCAACTATTCCCCCAGCTGCACCAGCTACCAGGGCAATTTTACTAATTTCCAGGCTCACTGGTAGCACTAGTAAGGTTAACCCGACAACTGTAACGCCTAAAGCCGGGCCATAAAAGCTACCTATTAGTAAGCCTACCGCACTCCAGGTAGTATTTGACATCCCAAAACCGATCAGCTTCGGAGTAGCGATCGCGATCGTTCCCGGTATACTCAGGGTTAGCAGCAAGACTAAAATGCGATCGCGTTGGCGTAATTTACTCCCCAGTCGTCGCTCTATACCGACAAAAATACCAATTCCTGTGGTAACAATCCCTGTTAATTTAATCAACTCTGCCCAGTTAGTCTGGCGCTCAATTAATTGATAATGTTCTAAAACTTGGATATGCCACAGGCTGATTTTGTCTCCTTTCTTGACTATCGGCTCATCCTGTTTCACCTCAACCATGATGTCTTTAACCCCATTAGCTGCTTTTTGTGCTTGTTCTCGGGTTTTATCTTCATCTTTCTTCAAATTTGGTTCCAGCACAGTCAACAACAATTTGCTAACCAAAGGTTGAGCTGCTGATGGTTCTAATGTGTCAACTTGTAAATTCACCGTATTCTGTAAAGCATTCTCTGGTAATCCATAGGGGATACCTTGAGCGAGAATGCGTTGAGAAATATCGCGGATTAATTTTCTAGTTCTTGCCCAATCTTGATCTGATAACTCTAAAAAAATATGTTCTTTATATATTGCTAATGAACTACCAACTGCTAACATAGCTAATTTAGCTTTAGCTAATTGGTATTGTTTCCTAATTTGGGAGATTTGAGCAATCAGTGCAGCATATTTTTGTTCGGAATTTGTGACTCGATAAACTTCTAATTCTGACACTGCTTGAAATGAGTCCGCATTAGGAGAAATCTTCACTGGCTTTTTCTCCAGTTGCACGGATGGGGCTAATCTCGATTTGCTGGAACTAGGTGTAGCGGTAGATAATTTTCCTGGTATGTTTAATGGCTTACTCGGTTCTGGTGTAGTCAACGAGCTACTATTTTGGTTGAGTGGTAATAATCCTAATGTCTGTTTTTGAGATTTTTCTAAGGAGAGTAAGATATTTTTCCACTCTGATTCATTACAGGCGCGGAGATAACTTTGGCTAGCAACAGATAAATCTATACTTTCCATGAACGGAAAAGATCCCGCCGTAGCCCGAATTTCATCGCCCATATCTAGAATTTGTTGCAAATTTTGCTCGATTTTGGCATTAATTTGGCTATCAACCATTAAAACAGGCCAGAATTTTTTGCGTTCAGCTTGGCGTCGGGCTTCTGTTTTTACCGGATCTACAATTTTGGCTGTATATGGGGCTTTAATTGTCTCTGGTGCAATATTTCCTTTTTTTAAGTTAGGTTGATTATATAATCTATGCCCAATTACACCTGTGAGCGAGACAACTGCGATCGCTAAAATCATTGTCGAACGATTTTCATGCACCCAGCTAAACCCAATTGTATTTAATTGATTGGGAGATGTCGCTGATTTGGCGATTATTTTCCGTGTTGTTGCTGATTTTTGGCGATTTTTACCAGGTATTGATACATAAATCTGGATATTCTTCACCAAAGTTTTTTGCCAGTCGTCTAAGCAGTTTTGGCTGTTTTGCAGCACTTGTTTTTGACGATGCTTGTACTGTTGTCGCCAAAGATTTAATTGCTTGTTCAAAGAGTTAAAAAATCGCTGATATTTCATTCCCTCTGCCTATAGTTGCTTACTTTGATAAGCTCAAAACAAGACAAACCTAAGGGAAGCCCAAGCAGGAGCAACCCAAGTCGCTCAGAACTTCGGAGGTGGGGTTTGCTTGTAGCTGGTGAGCCACAGTACCTACCTACAGAGTCAGGTTAAGAGTTTCTTTGGAAATTGTAGTATAAAGAACTACTAAATTTTGTATCTGTCAATTGCGAAAGCAAATGGCATGTTGGTGTCGCGTCTACAATATTGCTCAGTATAAATAGCATTAACGCGACCGAATGACACGCGGAGCGGCAAAAACCCAGAGAGGAGATAATGGCTGACTCTGTAAATTGGGGTTATCATCAATGTTTGGGGAAATTGGTGACCATAAAGGTAATGGTAGTTCTTCCTCAGTTGAGAAATCTCCCTGTGTGCCTAACTGCTCTGAATGCAAGGCATGATTATACAACCCTGACCAAACAGCCACAAGTGCATCAGCTAATTTTACTATTTCAGCAAAATTGCTTAGTCTCCATGTTGCTAAATCAGCTTGCGAGTATAAGATCTGCCAACCTAAAGGAATACCCGCAATGCTATTATAGGCCCCTGATAAAGCACCAGTAATTGCACTTATATTATGTAAGTGTAAACGCCAATTGTCTTGTTGCCAAATATTACTTTGTTGATGAGCTAATAAAACAGCTAAACGGTAGTCTTCTAAGGTACTGAGAAAGCAGTAAAACGCCATAGCGATACCTTGAGTCAGTTTTTCTTGTTTACTTAACTCAGCTTGAACCTGTTGTAAACTTGCTCCTTGTTCTAACAAAGTATGAACTTTGCTTAATTGCTGTGGTAAAGATGTTGAAGTTTCCCCAATAAAAGCGATGATTTCGGGAATAAGGCTAGGGGGATGAAGTTTTTCTGTGAGGATTTGCGCAATCGCATATCCTACAGCTAAGGTTCCATCACGAATGATGGGGTTATCTTCCCAGATTTGTAACACATACAGCAAGTTTTGGCGCAATTTTTGCGGGTTTTCATGAAAAAAAAGTGCTACTGGTAAGGTAGCCAGTATCACTTTCATAGAAGGGTAATTATTAGTAGATGCTGGTGGTTGTAGATATTGCCAATCATCTAAATCTAATTTGCCTAGTTTAATTAAACTTTTAGTACCTATAACTGCTATCTCATCTAGATCGTAGCTGTGGGAGGATGTTCGATCCTGACTCGATGCTAATTTTTGCCCAATTAAAGCCCCAAGTAAAGTCCCGCGAAATCGACTAACAACAGAGTAGCGCATACATCAAAGATAATTCTTCTGAAGCTAGTTTCTCACGCAAAAATCTCTCAGCCAAGCATGAATCAATTCAAAATTCAAAATTCAAATTCAAAATCTCTCTTAAGAGTCAACAGTCAACAGTCAACAGTCAACAGTCAACAGTCAACAGTCAACAGTCAACCGTCAACCGTCAACAGTCAACCGTCAACAGTCAACCGTCAACAGTCAACCGTCAACAGTCAACCGTCAACAGTCAACCGTCAACCGTCAACAGTCAACCGTCAACCGTCATTCATACTTTAATCTTTCCGCAAATGATGCACTAATGCTTGTAAACCTAATATGTAACTTTGTACACCAAAGCCGCTAATTTGCCCAATTGCTATCGGTGCTATATAAGAATGATGTCGAAATTCTTCCCGACGGTATATGTTACTTAAATGTACTTCTACTGTAGGTAAATTAACACCCGCGATCGCATCTCGCAAAGCCACACTAGTATGCGTGTAAGCCCCAGCGTTAATTAAAATCCCCTGATATGTTCCTGGGGCTTCATGAATAGTATCAACCAAAACGCCTTCATGATTTGACTGCACAGGAAAAACACTCACCTGTAGTTTTTGTCCTTCTGCGGCTAGCAGGTGGTTAATTTCCGCCAGTGTCAATGAACCGTATATTCCCGGTTCTCGCTTTCCTAGCAAATTTAGGTTTGGCCCGTGCAGCACTAAAATACTCAAAGGCTGCAACGTCAAATCCGGCACTTTTTATCTCTTAACGACGACGCGAACGCTCATTTACAGGAATCGGTATAAGTTCTGGTTCCGGCTCTGCTTCTGGCCCGAGTAGGGCTTCAATCAGCTTTCGCGCCAATTCTTTCAGCTTTTCCAGTACCTTTTCTATATAGTCCATTGAAATGACTGCTCCTGAGATACTACCTCAATTTTGATTCACAGCTACGCAGAAACTGGCGTACTTAGGCACCTCTGGTTTGTGATTGGCGCGATCGCAATCTTTAATGTCGGGAGTGACCCACTCTATCAAATGTTGTCTTGTGATCTGCCTTACTTCTTAGAGTATCACATTCTGATAATCCTACGGCTATGAAACCATCGCTTTGCTTGATGTCTTTTATTAGTCAAAAGGCAATTTATGGAATGTTGACTGTTGACTGTTGACTGTTGACTGTTGACTGTTGACTGTTGACTGTTGACTGTTGACTGTTGACTGTTGACTGTTGACTGTTGACTGTTGACTGTTGACTGTTGACTCTTAAGAAAGTTTTTTCATCGTGAGTAAATTATTTCCTAATCAGGATCAAAGTCCTGATTAGGAATGGGTCAAAACCAATATCATGGACTACTAATCTTCAGAACTACTTTTTTTACTAGCAGTCTTGGTAGCAGTCTTAGAAGTTGACTTAGAAGTTGTCTTAGAAGTTGTCTTAGATTTAGAAGTTGTAGATTTAGTTGATTTGCGGGTTGATTTTGCTGATGTTGCTTTACCTGCTAATAATTGTAAAGCCTTCTCCAATGTCATGCTTTCCACAGTTTCACCTTCAGGAATGCTGACATTTGTTTTACCGTTCTTAATATAAGGGCCATAGGGGCCATCATAGATATTCACTGGGGTTTCATCTTCGGGATGGTTACCCAATTCGCGCACAGCTGCTTTCGATTTGCTGGTAGTGGAACTGCGGCCTTTTTTCGGTTCTGCTAATAACTCTAACGCCCTTTCTAAAGAAACTATTAAGACATTATCAGCCGCTTTCAGAGAACGGTAATCTTTACCTTCTTTGCCTTGGTCGTGGACAATGTAAGGGCCAAAGCGTCCTAAACTCGCTTGAATTCTCCCCCCAGTTTCCGGATGAACGCCTAATGTCCGGGGTAAAGCTAAAAGCCCAACAGCGATGTCTAGGGTGACGGTTTCTGGGGTCACTCCTTTGGGTAAGGAAGCTTGTTTAGGTTTAGGGTTTTCTTCGGTCTTGTCGCCTAATTGGACGTAAGGCCCGTAAGCGCCAATTTTCACATAAATTGGTTCGCCTGTGTCGGGATGGCGACCGAGTTGGTCAGGCCCGGAAGTTTTTTGTCGCAGCAGCACCTCTACCTGTTTGGGGTCAAGGTCTGCTGGGGTGAGGTCTTTGGGAATGGAAGCCGTAACTACACCTTCACCGTTTTCGACTTCGATGTAAGGGCCATATTTACCAATGCGGACTTTAGCTGGTAAATTTTCTAGTTCTACCGTTCTGGCTTTCTTTTCATCAATTTGCGGTTCTCTTTCCTTGACTAGAGTTTCTAAACCTTTGTCTCCCAAATAAAATTCTTTGAGGTAGGGTAGCCATTTCGCTTCACCTGTGGCGATGTCATCGAGGGTTTGCTCCATTTTCGAGGTAAAGCTGGGATCGACAACATCCGGGAAGTGTTTCTCTAACAGGTCAGTTACCGCAAAGGCTGTGAAAGTGGGAATCAGCGCATTATTAACTAATTGGGCATATCCTTTATCAATAATTGTGCCAATAATACTGGCGTAGGTACTCGGACGACCAATACCTTCACTTTCTAAGGTTTTAACGAGAGTGGCTTCGCTGTACCTAGCTGGGGGTTGGGTTTCGTGTCCAATTGCTTCGAGTTCTTGACAATTGGGGCGATCGCCTACTTTTAAACTAGGTAAAATTACTTCCTGATCTTCTAACGCCGCTTCGGGATCGTCGGAACCTTCAACATAGGCGCGTAAATAGCCAGGAAAGTCAATCCGCTTTCCAGAAGCGCGGAAACCCGCATCTTCAACTTGTAACTGGACGGTGACTTGAGTTTGGCGAGAGTCAGCCATTTGACAGGCGACGGTACGCTTCCAAATTAAATCGTAGACAGCCAATTCCCGACCGCCTAAACCGGTTTCTTGGGGCGTGCGGAAGGTGCTACCTGCTGGACGAATAGCTTCATGGGCTTCTTGTGCGCCTTTGGATTTGGTGGTGTATTGGCGCGGTTGGGGGCTGAGATATTCCTTACCGTAGCGTTGTTCTACACAACTGCGTGCAGCTGCGATCGCTTGGTCAGATAAATGCACCGAATCTGTCCGCATGTAGGTGATGTAGCCTTGCTCGTACAAATTTTGAGCAATCCGCATCGTATCTCTGGCTGAGAGACGCAATTTCCGGTTAGATTCCTGTTGTAATGTCGAGGTGGTGAACGGTGGCGCTGGTTTGCGGGTCACAGGACGTTCTTCAACCTCGCTGACATTCCAGGTTTTATCTGCGAGTCGTTCTTTGAGTGCAACTGCATCGGCTTCACTCAGCAACACCACATTGCGCCCTGCCGCAATTTGTCCGGTAGTTGGGTCAAAATCGCTGCCATTAGCAACTTTCTTGCCGCCTAAGTTCACCAACTGGGCAGTAAATGGCGATTTTTGTTGCTCTAGGTATGCCTTTAAATCCCAGTAAGTACCCTCATGGAAAGCGCGGCGTTGACGTTCCTTGGTGACCAACAGCCTCACCGCTACAGATTGTACCCGCCCAGCCGATAATCCCCAGGCGATTTTTTTCCACAGCAAGGGAGACAGGGTATAACCTACCAAGCGATCCAAAATTCGGCGGGTTTCTTGGGCGCGAACCAACTGCTCATCGATATTTCGGCAGTTTTTCAGCGCTTTTTTAATCGCGTCTTGGGTAATTTCATGAAACACCATCCGCTTAGTCGGTACTTTGGGCTTGAGCAACTGGTATAAATGCCAACTGATGCTCTCCCCTTCCCGGTCTTCGTCAGTTGCTAGAATTAACTCATCAGCCTCTTTCAGCGCATCTTTGAGTTGGGTAACAACTTTCTTTTTGTCTTTCGGGACAACATACACCGGTTCAAAGTCGGCGTCTACATTTACCCCCAACTGCGCCCATTTTTCTGCTTTGACAGAGGTGGGAATTTCGCTAGCTGACTGGGGTAAGTCACGTACATGACCCATAGACGCTTCCACCCGAAAGCCTGATGGTAGGTAGTTGCGAATGGTACGAGCTTTGGTCGGAGATTCGACGATGACGAGAGTTGACATGGAAATTTAAAAAAAAGAATAGCCGTTCAGCTAAACAGAAAAATTTAAATGATTTCGGCGAGATGTGACAATAAAGCGTCGCACTTTTGCATGTGAGTTGATCCTCACACAAAATGCCCATGAGGGTAAAAATCCGCTACAGTTTGGGCACAGTCCTTTCCAGATAATAAGATAGGAAAACGCTGGCTGTGAATTTCCAGCTATTTCCATCTTTAACTTATCAAGAGCAAAATTGGCGACTACAGTTTTCAAAATACCCCCAAAGTGTAATATAGCGATCGCTCCTGTTTTCGGCGCAAGTCAGGGATCGCAGGTGATGAAGGCGAGTTGATTTCATAATTCCTGCTTCCTTTGTGTCCCCTTACCTTATCTCTCATTCCCTATTCTGCAAAAGGTTGTGCCAAAATTAAATCAAAATTGAGAGCAAAAGCGAAGTGGGTTTTGTACCTATCTTGGAGCCGAGACTATGCAACCAATTCGTCAAGGTGATGTCATTCTACAACCTGTGCCACAAGTTGAGGGAGAAAAGCTACCTCATTTAACTTTGGCAGAAGGTGAGGTAACTGGGCATAAGCACCGGATTACCGAAGGCGATGCTAAATTATTCTTAAAAAATGATACTCTTTATCTAAGTGTTTATTCTACTGCGGCTTTACTGAGTCATGAGGAACACAAGGCGATCGCAGTTCCTCAAGGTCATTGGATGGTGAAAATCCAAAGAGAATACGAGCCTTCTTCCTGGCGCTATGTTGCAGATTGACAAGTTAACCCCCGAACAAGAAGCTTTAATTCCAGTTTATCGGGAGAAGTGGCGAAGGATTGCGCTTTCAAATGAACGAATCGATCGTGAAAAAGCTACAGAAGCAGTAAAAGCAGCCTACATAGGAATGGGGAAGAATGCTCCTAACATTATTTTTTATGAAAGTCCTTATTTAGCTCTAAAATTTACTATCTTTGACAAGCTTGATTACTTGAAAAATGAATTAAATAACAAAGTTGTTAGCCAATTAAATAATTCACCAATTAGTAAACTAAAAAAGCTGCAACGAGATTTACTAGAAAAGCCACTAGATCTATTGGGAAGACAAACTTCGTTTTTCAAAGATCTGAGTTATTCAATATATCCTCAAGTTTTTCAAGATATCAACATCGATGAAGACCTATTCGATGAACTAGTGTATGCTAAATTAAATAACAATTTTTCCGATATTTTAGGTTTTAGGCTAAGTTTTGTAATAGAAAATTACAGCAGAATATATCTGAATGAACAACTACAAAGTGAAGATTGGCAACAAATAAACCTGCAACTCGGAACTCGGCTATCATCTTCTCTCCAAGCCAGTTTATACTCTTACATAAATAATGTATTTGGGCAATGTTTTCAGCCAGAAGAAGAGTGTAAAATTAACAGCTTTCGGGATTTTATTATTACTTGTGTATGGTGTTCAGAAATTTTTCCAGAATTGTTAATATATCAATCTTTAATTAAAGAGTGCGGATGGATTTTTACTTTTGATCAAGCTGTAATTATCTGCGATCGCCCGCTTCATCTGCGCTTCGATAATCAAAATCGTCTCCACGCAGAAGGGGAACCTGCAATAGAGTACGCTGATGGATTTAGCCTTTACTTTTATCACGGTGTCACTTTACCAGAAAAATACGGTAAACTCCACCCGCAGCAATGGCAAGCTCAATGGTTATTAACAGAAGAAAATGCCGAACTGCGGCGAGTATTAATTCAAGGTATTGGTTATGCTCGAATTTGCCAAGAATTACAAGCCATTGAATTAGATACTTGGAGAGAATACACCCTATTAAAAATTGACGCTGATGTGGATGCAGAGCCAATTTATTTATTAAAAATGACTTGTCCCAGCACTGGATTTATACATGCTTTGCGCGTTCCACCGGATATGACATCAGCCCATCAAGCAATTTGCTGGGTAAATTGGGATATTGCGCCAGAGGAATTTGCGATCCAAACCTAAGAGCAGATAAATATAGTAGTCAAAATTATAAAAAATTTTGTATTTTAGCACACATGATGACAAATGGATAAGATATATTGCCAAGTCACAGAAAAGTTGTGTTAGCATAAAATCGGAGAAGTTCAATTCGGCGGTCAAAATCTTGTTTTTATTTATAATTGCAAGTTGCTCTCCGGATAAGCATCTCTGCATCAATGGATTCGGGAGAGTTTCATGTCTATTTACGTAGGTAACCTATCCTACAGCGTCACACAAGACGACCTCAGCAAAGTATTTTCTGAGTACGGTACCGTTACGCGAGTTCAATTACCCACAGATCGGGAAACTGGACGCGCACGGGGCTTTGGTTTCGTGGAAATGGAATCATCAGCCGCCGAAGATGCAGCTATTCAAGCTCTAGATGGTGCTGAATGGATGGGGCGTGTAATGAAAGTTAATAAAGCTAGACCACGGGAGGACAAAGGTAGTCGCTCTGGCGGTGGCAATTGGGGAAGAAATGCTAGCGGATACTCAAGACAATATTAAGACTTGAGGCGATGCATTAAGGCAGGAAGATAAAAAGCCTTTAGCTAAAAAAATTATCCCATATTTAGCAGCTTCGGTAACATACTGGACTGCTTATTTAATAAAAAGCAGTTCAAAATATCGCTGAACTGCTTATTTTTGCGTGAAATATTGAATAATGGATTGGCAATAGAGAAAATGAATATAATTTACTCTATGGAATCGGACAAAAAGGTTTATGGAACTTTGGTTCAGAACAATAGATAGAATGAACAAAGTTAGCCTTGATGTCTAATCGCCAAAACCTATACAACTCATGGATTTTGCTAATCTTGCATCCCAGCTAAATGCGGGAACGATTTTACCAGAGGGTATTGTCATTCTCACCCTCTTGGGGGTTTTGATTGTTGATTTGATTTTGGGGCGTACATCTTCACGCTGGATTGGGTATCTAGCGATCGCAGGTTTATTAGCTGCGATTGTCGCCCTGAGCTTGCAATGGGATGCTACTAATCCCATTGCTTTTAGCGGTGGCTTTAATAGTGACGACCTCAGCATTGTCTTTCGCGGTATTATTGCCTTATCTGCCGCCGTTACTATTTTGATGTCCATTCGCTACGTAGAGCAGAGTGGCACCGCTTTAGCAGAATTCATTGCGATTTTGTTAACTGCTACCCTGGGAGGAATGTTTTTATCCGGGGCTAGTGAGTTGGTGATGATTTTCATCTCCTTAGAAACCCTGAGTATTTCCTCTTATTTGCTAACAGGTTATACCAAGCGTGACCCACGCTCAAATGAAGCAGCGCTAAAATATCTGTTGATTGGGGCTTCCAGTACAGCAGTATTTTTATATGGCGTGTCCCTGCTTTATGGTTTATCTGGCGGACAAACTCAACTAAGTGCGATCGCCGATGGCATTGCCAAAGCACACATTGGGCAGTCATTGGGTATAGTCATTTCTCTGGTTTTTGTAATTGCCGGTATTGGCTTCAAAATTTCTGCTGCTCCCTTCCACCAATGGACTCCAGACGTTTACGAAGGCGCTCCTACCCCAGTGATTGCCTTTTTATCTGTAGGTTCCAAAGCAGCAGGTTTTGCCCTAGCTATCCGCTTACTCACCTCAGTCTTCCCCCTAGTCGCTGACGAATGGAGATTCGTCTTTACTGCCCTTGCAGTTCTTAGTATGGTGCTGGGTAACGTAGTTGCTCTCGCCCAAACCAGCATGAAACGAATGCTAGCCTATTCATCTATCGCCCAAGCTGGGTTTGTGATGATTGGGATGATTGCTGGTACTGAAGCCGGATATGCCAGTATGATTTTTTACTTGCTGGTCTATCTGTTCATGAACCTGTGCGGCTTTACCTGCATTATTTTGTTCTCCCTGAGAACCGGAACAGATCAAATTGCCGAATACTCTGGCTTATATCAAAAAGATCCACTGCTGACATTAGGCTTGAGTATCTCCCTGCTCTCTTTAGGTGGTATTCCCCCACTAGCAGGATTTTTCGGCAAAATTTACTTGTTCTGGGCAGGTTGGCAAGCTGGCCTTTACTGGTTAGTTCTGTTAGGCTTAGTTACCAGCGTTGTCTCCATCTACTACTACATTCGTGTAGTCAAGATGATGGTAGTCAAAGAACCTCAAGAAATGTCGGAAGTAGTGCAAAATTATCCCCCAGTGCAATGGAATTTACCTGGATTTAGACCTTTGCAAGTGGGTTTGATAGTAACTTTAATCGCCACTACTATTTCTGGGATTTTGTCAAATCCTCTGTTTACTTTAGCTAACAATTCAGTTTCTCATACTGCAATATTGCAAGGAACTACTGCTGTTAGCACTCAGGCAAGTGCCGTTAACATCGAGCAGCCAGAGAAATTGTAAATTCGTCTTCGGTAATGGGTAATTGCTCACAACAATTATCCATTACTTGTTTTGCGAATTTACTGGTAGAGTAATCGCAAATTCTGCACCTTCACCAAAAACAGAATTTACTGCAATTTTTCCCCCATGTTTATCAACAATAATTTGTTGAGTAATAGATAAACCCAAACCTGTACCTTTGCCTACAGGTTTAGTTGTAAATAGATGGTCGAATATTTGTGATTTAATTTTATCGGGAATACCCAAACCATTATCTCGAATAGTAATTAAAATATTATTTTTATCGGCAATTAATTTAGTTGTGATTTTAATATAATTAGGATTCTTAGCAATTTCTTGATAACTGCGCCCTAAATTAGACTCTTCTAAAGCATCAATTGCATTACCTAAAATGTTCATAAATACTTGGTTTAATTGCCCAGGAAAGCATTCTATTTCTGGTAAATCATCGTAATCGCGGATAATTTCAATAGCCGGACGCCGATTAGAAGCTTTTAATCTATGTTTGAGAATTAAAATAGTACTGTCAATGCCATCGTGAATATTAAAAGAAATTTTCACAGCACTATCAGCACGAGCAAAGGTACGTAGAGACATACTAATATCGCAAATACGCTCTACTCCCTCATGCATAGAATCGAGAATATGGGGAAAATCTTTGAAAATATATTCTAAATCTATTTTGGCTGCGTGTTTGGCTATTTCTGTTGCTGAGGCTTGATTTTTATAGAGATGAATGTGCTCGATTAAATCTTGCATATATTTTTGTGCAAAGGTGAGATTACCTTGCACAAAGCTAGTCGGATTATTAATTTCATGCGCAATTCCAGCTACTAATCCTCCCAAAGTGGACATTTTTTCACTTTGTACCAAACGCTGTTGAGATTGTTTTAACTGTTCCACAGTCGCAGTTAATTCTGTTGCTCGTTGTTCTAGCTTTTGGTTGAGATAAGATAATTTCAAATGAAGATTGATCCGCGCTAATACATCGGCTGGCTGAAATGGTTTGGTAATGTAGTCTACTGCACCAAGACCTAAACCCTTGACTTTATCTACCACATCTGATATGGCGGTCATAAAAATCACGGGAATATTTTGAGTAACTGGGTTTGCTTTTAAGCGTCGGCAAGTTTCAAAGCCATCAATTCCCGGCATCATCACATCTAATAAAATTAAGTCAGGCAAAATTTCTTGCACTTGCGCCAAAGCCATTTCGCCATTTTCCGCTAGTGAGGCTTGTAAACCGGAAGCTTGTAAATAATCAAACAGTAATTTGGCATTGTTTGGGTTATCGTCAACAATCAGGATCAGGCTTTGTTTATCAGTAACCATATTTACAGGTGTCAAATGTACTGTTTCAGTAACTGGAGAATGGCTAGTACGTCTATATAACTTTAAATTCACATTGATAGCAGATCGCTCCGGAGGCGATCGCTTTTTGAGCAGTTTTTAATATCCATTGTTACAAATACTATAAGTAAGTGTTGCTGAAACTATTTAACAATCAAGCTATTAGCTTGACTGCATCATGGGATGATTGCGGCTCAAGCTAACAACCAAAAATAAAAAGACAATAGTTAAGCTATAAACACAAAAAGTATTGTTGGATATGAACAAGTGCGAAATCGTCAATTCATTTATACCTTGTTTGCCATTAGCTTAGTGGGAATTCTCGGCTTTTCTTACATATCAGAGCAGCGAATTGGGAAGTGTTATAAACGCGGATTTATCGCTTCAAACAACCAAAAACACTATATTTCTCCTGAAAAAATCGTGATTCAGCCTTGGCGGGGTCAACATCATGTTTATGGGATTTTTCAGATTCCCAACGGCTATATTCATGACTATTTGCTGCAATTGCGGTTACCAACAAACACCATTTACTGCGGGGCTGTGTATTTTGGTAGTTACACTGAGCTAAATGGAATTAATGCCCAACCAGGTCATTATTTAGTTAAGGGATATGTCAATACTAGATTAGCTTTGTGGCTCATGGTAGAAGGCAAACTCGATCATCTACAACAACCGAGTAATTGGAGCCTGGGGTACGTTAGGAAAGAATGAGACAGGGAAATGACAATTGTAGAGACGCGATTAATCGCGTCTCTGATTAATGACAATTTATACCAACATGCCCGCAATACAAGCGGTAATAAAACCTGCCAGTAAGCCGCCAATCATGGATTTTACACCCATTCGTGCTAAGTCGTGTTGGCGATCGGGTGCTAGACCGGCAAGTCCACCTATGGTAATTCCTATAGAGCCAATATTTGCAAAATTACATAAAGCGTAAGTAGCAATAATTATCGCCCTTTGGGAAATTTTGCCACTAGCAATTAATGTTTTTAAATCTAAAAAAGCAATAAACTCATTAAGAATGGTCTTTGTACCTAATAATGCGCCTACTTGGAGACAATCCGCCCAAGGTACACCCATCAACCAAGCTACAGGAGCCATAATAAAAGACAAAATCCACTGCAATGATAATTGGGGTAAATTAACAAAACTTCCTAACCAAGCTAAAAAAGCATTGAAGGCTGCTAGTAAACCCAAAAAGGCAATTATCATGACGCCAACATTCACTGCTAGCTTGACGCCATCAATTGCACCTGTGGTGATAGCATCAATTACATTAATATAATTTGTTTCCACATCTAGCTTGGCATGACCAGCAGTTTCTGATACTTCTGTTTCTGGATATAGCAGTTTTGACACGACTAAAGATGTAGGTGCAGTCATAAAAAAAGCTGCTATTAAGTGTTCTGCGGGAATGCCAAATGATAAATAAGCGCCTAAGACTCCCCCTGCAATGGTGGCAAAACCGCCTGTCATGACAGCATGAAGTTCAGATTGCGTCATTTTAGATACATATGGCTTAACTATTAATGCTGATTCAGTTGGCCCTAAAAAGATATTTCCTGCACAGGATAAGGACTCGGAACCCGATGTTTTCATTGTCTTTATCGTTATCCAGGCAAGTCCATTGACTATACGCTGCAAAATACCGTAGTAATATAAAACACTGATAAAGGCTGAGAAGAAAATAATTGTGGGTAACACTTGAAAGGCAAATAAATGATCCTTGAAATTGTCGCCAAAGACAAATTTTGCACCCACATCAGAGAATGCGAGGAAATTGCTGACAACATCTCCTAAGGTTTTAAATACAGTTAAACCACCAGGAGTTTTGAGAATTAATAGGGCGAATGTAAATTCCAAACCCAACCCCCAGGCTATTGTTCGCCAACGAATAGCACTGCGATTCACAGATAAAGCGTAAGATATGCCTAGAAAAACTAAGATACCAATGGCAGAAATAGCACGTTCCATAATAAATCCAGAAAATTTACTGCTTTGAGGCTTGGTCACAAAGCATACACAAAAATATGTCTTTTTTGACAAATGATTTTGCTAATCTGAAGTTGACTTAACTGGAAATTACTTATGAAACGCGCATTTCGTAAATATCACCGCCAGATTGCTATCATCCTGTGTTTACCTTTATTCCTCACGGTGTTCACAGGTTTGGGTTTTACTATAGCCCATGAATGGTTGCACCAAGATGAGTTAGGTGAATTTCTGTTGCAAATTCATACTTTAGAAATTATCCATTTAGAAAAAATTTACCCAGTATTGAATGCTTTGGGCTTAATTGGCTTGTTGATTACTGGTTTAAGTATGACTGGCTTATTTCGCCAACGTTCGGATTCACATAATTAGGGGCGCAATGGTCATTAGTCATTTGTTAGAGACGCGATAACCCTTGTCTGTACAATTGTCATTTGTCATTTGTCAAATTATATTCTCAGCTTTTGTGTGATTTAGAGTGGTATGTTTATGGACGCTCTTAGGGACATCCAATTTTTTAAATACCCAATAAATTTGTAGTGCGAGCATCTTGCACGATGAGTGAACACCAGCGAGCAAGATGCTCGCACTACGAAATATGGATAATTTATTTTTTGTAAGTCCCTTAGGGATTGGGCTGCATTAGGAATGAAAGCTGAGAATTTGGAGTTGGAGAAGACAGGGGAAATAGGGGAAGGTGAGGAGGTAAAGAAGTAATTAATAACAAAGGACTAATCAAAAATCACATAAGAATTGCAGTTAAAAAAAAAGACCCCCGGTAATTAGCCGAGGGATTCTGCAAGTCGGTATTGTCGCACAAAGACATTCGCGAATTTCAAGATACCAACATCACAATTAAAATATCTGCCAAAATGCCAAATTCACTTGTTACAAGGATTGTAGGCGTAAGGTTGCGGATCGGTAGTTAAAATAAAGCCTTTTTTAGTGCTGCATAATGTCCTAAATTACTACAGCTGACTGTGTGGCGAAAATAAAGCTAAATTTTGTCATGAAACTTTGAAAATCTTCATTACCTCTACGCTATTGTTGTCTTTTGCGTGAGATAAATCATACCGCAAATATGCAACACGGAATATTTTTATTGTGCTAAATTTAATGCACATAATATCAGATTTTCTGCCATAACCAGACAAGAAAGATTTGTCAGGATAGTTGTTGATGCCAAACTCAACTGTTAACTGAAAAGTTGATGTTTAAGCTTGTATTTTGTGTTTGGCGATTCAAGTATAAATCTTTGACAAAGAGAATCAATTGATACTGCAAGCGCAAAAATATCAGTTTTTAATCAAAAATTATCTTAAAAAAATCTAAAAAAAGTATGTTAAGTATCTCTGTTAATTTGGGTTTACCGCGCATACCTAACTTGGTGACTGCTTTACCAGGGCCGCGTGCTCAAGCAATTATAGAACGCGATCGCAATGTCACTTCTCCTTCTTACACTAGAGATTATCCCTTAGTCGTCGCTAGGGGTGAAGGTTGTATGGTGGAAGACGTTGATGGCAATGTTTTCTTAGATATGACAGCAGGTATCGCTGTTACCAACACCGGACACGCCCACCCAGAAGTTGTAGCTGCAATTCAAGCCCAATCAACCCAACTTTTACACATGTCGGGGACTGATTTTTATTATGAACCGATGGTAGAACTGGCGGAAAAATTAGCGGTTCGCGCCCCATTTCCCCAAGGTGCGCGGGTATTTTTTACTAACTCAGGGGCGGAATCTAACGAAGGGGCAATTAAACTAGCTCGATATTACACTAAGCGATCGCACATCGTTGCTTTTTTAGGTGCATTTCACGGGCGTACCTATGGCGCAATGTCTTTGACTGGTTCTAAAGCAGTGCAAAGAGCTAATTTTGGGCCTTTTGTACCGGGAGTAACACATATTCCCTACGGTACTCACGCTAGCTTAGATTATCTAGAAAAACAGCTATTCCCGACTTTATTACCACCTGAGGAAATCGCCGCCATTGTTGTAGAACCAATTCAAGGGGAAGGCGGTTATATTGTTCCAGAGTCAGGTTTTTTAGAAAGAATTCGCAATATATGCGATCGCTATGGCATCTTAATGGTAGTTGATGAAGTGCAATCTGGTATGGGGCGCACTGGTAAGTTATTTGCCATTGAGCATTGGGGCGTCATGCCAGATATTATTACCACAGCTAAAGGTATCGCTAGCGGTTTACCCTTAGGTGCAATCCTTTCTCGTCCAGAATTAATGACTTGGCCTCCTGGTGCCCACGCTACCACATTTGGGGGTAATCCTGTAGCTTGCGTTGCTGGTATTGCTACCCTGCGACTGTTAGAAGATGGTTTAATAAGCAACGCTTTAGAGATGGGAGAGTTATTACAAGCTGGGTTAACGCAATTACATGAGAAATTTCCCAGCGTCTCCCTACCGCGAGGTAAAGGCTTAATGGTAGCGGTAGATTTAATAGATGAAGAAGGTAACCTTGAGCGGAAAATGCGCGATCGCATAATTCAAGAAGCCTTCTTACGCGGTTTATTATTACTTGGTTGTGGTAAAGCCGCAATTCGTTTTTGTCCACCATTAATAATTGATAGCAACCAAATTCAAATCGCCCTTGATATTCTCGCAGATATTTTAGGGCATAGGGCATAGGGCATAGGGCATGGGGAAGGGAGACAAGGGAGACAAGGGAGACAAGGAGGACAAATGACAACTGACAAATGACAACTGACAACTGACAACTGACAAATGACAAATGACAAACTTGCTATTCATCTTTACTCGTTACTGTGGCAAGAATATAGTGCCAGAGTAAGTTATGCTCGCACCTATCAGCAAATGATTACGGCGGCTGGTGGGACTGTAGCTAACGATCACATTGCTTTGCGGTCTTTACGTATTTCCCTTGATACCCCAAAAGGTTTAGTTAACTTGGGGATTAACTATCTTGAACAATTAGCTACAGCTTTAGGTTACGTAGCCGCCGGGGAATATACATTTCCGGAAACTCATTTATATGCCCGTCATTATACTCATCCTCATGAAGCAGAATTTGATTTACCTAAGTTATTTATCAGTGAGTTAATTGTTGAGGAATTACCGGAGAGAATTGTCCAACTTATTAAAAAAGCAGTATCTTCATTTCAGGAAGAATTGATATTTTCTCTAACTGATTCTCTACTAGAAAATAGCAACGTAGAAATAATTGCTCAACAATTACACAAAATATTTACCCGTCCTTGGCTACCTCCGCAACGTTTGGTTGTGGAAGAAGTTAACGAAGTAACTCAATATGGTGCTTGGGTATTGTTACATGGTTATGCTGTTAACCATTTTACAGGCTATGTGAATCGGCAAAATACACCAAAATACCCAGATATTGATGCTACTGTTAGCGGTTTAGTTAATTTGGGTGTACCGATGAAAGCGGAGATAGAAGGTAATATTGCTTGGGGTTTGCGACAAACTGCTACTCAAGCTGTTCAGGAAATGGTTACGGTGTTAGATGATAACAGTGGTACGGAAATTCAGATTCCCTGGACTTATGCTTATTATGAAATTGCCCAGCGTTATTTTGTAGAAATAGAACCGGGTAAATCTAGACTGTTTGATGCTTTTTTGGGTAAGAATGCCCAGCAATTATTTGAAATGACACGGGTTGGTAGTAGTTGACGGTTGACGGTTGACGGTTGACTGTTTAGGGACTTCTAAATAAAAAAATATTCCAATCATTAACTTACCAAACCCGCAACTCGTAGGAGTGGGGAAACCCCGCCCCTACAATTTGGGATAATTTATTTTTTGAAGTTCCCTTAAAAGCCAATAGGGTTCAGTTAGTGTTGAAAACCTTAAACTCTGTAGGGGATTGTTTGTGATGGGGCGATCGCTTTTAGTATTGTGTTAAAAATGATACTGATTTAAATATTGTTTGCGGTACATCAATATAATCTAGAGGGCATGGCAGTGCCAGTGCCCCTACCATGTTTGGCATTCTTTTTTAAAATTGGTATGGCAATCAAAGGCACTTTGCTATAAATAACGAATTCTCGAAGTCGTTTTGATTGGCTTCAATGTTGTGTTGATTGCAATCAATGTTGTGTTGATTGTCTTCAATGTTGTGTTGATTGTCTTCAATGTTGTGTTGATTGTCTTCAATGTTGTGTTGATTGTCTTCAATGTTGTGTTGATTGTCTTCAATGTTGTGTTGATTGCAATCAATGTTGCGTTGATTCGCGTCAATGTTGCGTTGATTGTCTTCAATGTTGTGTTGATTGTCGTCAATGTTGTGTTGATTGCAATCTATATGAAGGTGTGATGTGTCAGACAAGGGACTCCGCACCCATTACATCAAAGTGCGATCGCATTATTGCTGCTCATTAACGCCCGCAGGAGTAGCCTGGAGCTAAACAGATAAAGACTGCCTATGCAAGCTAAATTATATGCATTTTTATATTAAATTGTTATTAATTCACCGCTTTGCGGTTAAGCATTTTTGGGCTTTGAGATTCAGTTACTATATTAGTATGAATTATTTTTACTACTAATTGGTAGGAATATGAATGTCGAAAAACTATCCATCTCCTTACCACGGTCTTTAGTGGAGTTTATTGAAAACTATAAGCTGGATAAAGGATGTAAATCTCGTTCTCAAGTGATTGAAGAAGCATTAGAATTACTCCGAAACCGCGAATTAGAGGAAGCTTACCGACAAGCATCTGCTGAAGTTGACAGCGATTGGGATATCACAGTAGCAGATGGGTTAGCAGATGAAACGTGGTGAGGCAGCGCGTTGCGGGGGTTCCCCCCGTTGTAGCGACTGCCGAATCCGTAAGGGTGATATTTATTACGCTGACCTTAGTCCTACGATAGGTTCAGAAATGGGTAAACGCCGCCCAGTGCTAATAGTAAGTAATGATATCAGTAATAATGCTGCTACTACTGTGACCATTTTACCTCTAACTTCTAATGTTAGCCGGGTTTATCCCTTTGAGGTTTTGCTTAATCCAGATATTAGTGGCTTAACAAAGCCTTCTAAAGTACAAGCACAGCAAATAAGAACAATTTCCAAGCAGCGCATTATTAGCGAAGTTGTAGCTAGTTTAAGCGAAGATGTGATGATACTAATTGATGCGGCTTTGAAATTGCATTTAGGCTTGGGTAACTAGCATAACCTCAACGGCTATATTCATTAGACCTCTTGCACGAATGCAAAACTTGCCCTCATCCCCCAACCCCTTCTCCCAATATTGGGAGAAGGGGAGCAACTTTTAAAGTCCCTCTCCCATGCATGGGAGAGGGATTTAGGGTGAGGGCTTTTGATTTATGCAAGAAGTCTATTGAAAGCGGCGGGAAACTTCATCCGTGGGTGGATAGGGATAGCCAAAAAACTCCATCTCCTTCTGGGTGGAGTTTTTCATTTTAAATTTATTGATAAATCCTCCCTAAGAAGGAAGCTAAAATTAAAAAATTCATTTTATCCACACTCTAATACCAATTTCAATTATCTTTGCGACACATCAAAATATTCTCGAGGGCATGGCAGTGCCAGTGCCCCTACAATCTGTCCCATTCTTTTTTTCCATTGGTATAACCTAGCTTTTTTGCTGCCATTTCTTGTAACTGAATTGTTTAGACTTCGCTCACAAAAAAATTTTTATAATCTTATATTTGCTTATGTTAAGTTATACAGCGAAATCTTAAATTTACTATGTTAGTAGCCACATAATAAGCTATTTTTTGTGGTAAAAAAATAAACGAAATTTTGAGCGATCGCCTGGATATTGAATTCGCAAACTGTTTCGCCCAAGAGTGCCAATTATGACACAGCAAAATAACTCTGCGTTTATCTCTCATTCTGCAACCTCAACTATGGCAAACAAAAAGCGTCCCACTATTGGATTGATTGAACCGCCAGCTACGGGATTATACGATGCAGCCGGTAAAAATTGGACTTCTTTATATAGACATCGTTCTTTAATTAGCAAGCAAGTTTTGATTGCTGATTTACAAGCAGGTGGATTTGATGCGCGCTTAGTCAACCTCAGAGATGACAATTATAGCGAAGACTTTGGCGAGATTGACTGGAAAGGAATGACACTGCGGAAAACTTACGTTGGTGGTAAAATTTCTACTCTTGACCCGGAAGCTTACGATGCTTGGGGTATTACAGTCAATTTCTCCCAAGATCGTCAAGTCAGTTGTATGCTGATTGAGCATTTAGCAAAAGGCGATCGCCCGATTGTCGTGGGTGGTTCGGATGCGCTAGCAGAACCGCAGCATTACTTTAAAGCTGGCGCAACCGCAGTGGTTCAAGATAAATCCGGGGGCGCAAATTGGGCGATTTTCGATTATGTATTGGGAAAAACTCCACGGGAAGAACTCACAGGGGTGATTCTCGCAGATGGTAAACAGTATGCGCGAAAAACTAAAGCCAAAAGTCCCGATGAGTGGGCGCTACCTTCATTGGAAGTGGCGCAGGAATGTTTAGGAACGCTTCCCAATGTGCAGGGATTTGTACCCGTTGGTTCTTTGGTTGCAGATATTGGATGCGATCGCACCTGCGATTTTTGCATGACACCTACCTATGGTACTGGTTTTCGCAGAATGTCGCCAGAAACATCCCTAAAATGGTTAGAGATTCAGAAACAGGTGGGGGCGCGTTCAATTAATATCGGTTCCGATCAATTCCTCGCTCGCGTACTGTTTCCCGGAGGAAGAGAAGAAATCCTCGCAATTACCAATGGTGCGCGGGAAATGGGAATCACTCTCATGTGGCCGAATGGTTTGGAACTGCGGAAAACTACTCTTGGTGCTGGGCGCAACTATGATAGCACTGACCTGAGACCGGATGAAGAACTGATTGAAGCTTTGTTTGGCTGGGATGGTAAAGTGGGTTGTCCTTTGGCTTATATTCCGGCTGAACGTCCGGTTTTTGGACGAGAAGCGTACAAAAAGCTGGTACCTTGGCAAGAGCATTGTGAATTGATGAAAGCTGTAGTCAGAACTGGTGTACCTGTGGTGACTTATGGCATTATTATTGGGCTACCTGATGATGACCATGAGGACTTGCTACGTCTGGAGGAAGCAATTACGGAACTGGTGGATGAATTGGTAAAGATTAATCCCAAGTTGGAATTTCAAACTTCTTGTTACAGTATTATTCCCTTACCTGGAACTCCTCAGTCTTTTAATTTACGGAAAACAGGAATGCTTCAGTTTGAAGATACTTGTCTTTGGGGGGTATGGACGACTACTTCTAATACTCGTCATCTTACTTACGAGCAGGTTTCTGATTGGCAAATTCGTTTGTCTAATATTCGCAAAGCGCCGGCGGAATTTACTAACTATAACGGGGAATATTCAGCGATGGTGAGTACGGCTTCCTCGAATGACTCTAAGATTGTGTTAGAAAGTGTGAACTGAACAATTTTCTTTTGGGTATTAAAATTAACTCAATCTAAATTGCTTCCATGCTCGGTGTGGGAGCATTTATTTATTTAAACCGCCAAGACGCCAAGTACGCCAAGAAATAAGGGGTTAAGAGCATTTGGCGCAGTTTGATAAAGAAATAGTATTAAGATTTTAAGTTAATAATTTGAGTTCTTTTAGGTCATCTATTGGTTCTTGAAATGAACAGGAACCGAAGGAACGAAAGAATTGGGTTCTGGCTGACTTTATTTCTGCAATATTTAGTTGGTAATTTTTCCAGGAAAGGCGATCGCTTGTAAAGTGAAAGTTATCGGCAGATGTTTCTTGTAGTATTTCTACGGCGATTTCTGGTGTGATTTTTTGCTGATAAATTAGTGCGGCTAAAACGGCGACATTTAAAAAGCCTTGCATCAGGGCGATTGGGCTATTTGGTTCGCTGGTTACAGGATGTTTACTGAGTAATGGATGATGCAGTCCGGCGGTGGCTTTAAAGGGAATTTGCGCTTGTGCAAAGGCGAAGATACTTTGGTAAAGTTGCGCAAAGTTAGGGAAAGCATCAACTGTGACGCCGCCAGTACGGATTTTAGCGGCTGCGCGAGGATGTCGCAATAAGGGTAAATAGCTTTGTAAGTCGCTGTTAAAGGGAATTTCAAAGAATGATTCTACATCAGGAGGAATTAAGGGAAGGATATTTTTGATTTCTGTTGCTGGAAGGGGGGGAAATTCTAAAGAGGCGATCGCAATTTTGGGATTGTTGAGTGAGTTTAAAATAGCGATCGCTTTTTGCACATCTCCAGTCATAATTATGCTGAGTAGCCATTGTGCTGGATAATCAGGTAAAAGCTGTTCAAATTCCTGCAAACGAGAAATTGGTAATATAAACCGACCTAACATCCAACTGTAAGCTGTTGTCTGATATTGAGCATAATTCGCCATTGCTGGCTGTAATTCCAATTTTGCAGGCGGAAATAACCCAGCATAATCCACAACCGACGACAGCAGCGCCTTTACTGATGCAACCATTAAATTTCACCTCCTACCAATGACCGAATTTTAGATTTTAGATTTTAAATTTTGGATTGAAGATTCAAAATTTAAAGAATCTAAACGGGTTCCAAGCCCCCGAATTAATTCGTGGAATAAATCTAAAATCCAAAATCCACAATTTTTAATTAAAGCCCCTGCATTTATGCATGGGGTTAATCTAAAATCCAAAATCCAAAATCCAAAATTGATTGACAACTATTTAATCCAATGGTAGCGAGGTTGAAGCTTTGATTTTATTCAGCACAATATTTGTCTGGATTCTATCGCATTTATTGTGATGTTTTCAGAATATCCCTAGAGAGGGTAGTTAAAACTACATTCTAAAATTATCCTAAAAGTTAATATTTTACACTTGTAGATGCTTGTTAGTAAAAATTATAATCTAAACTAGGAGAGTATAGTTTATAATCTCAACTCAAAAATTGATAGTAAACGACAGATTATTGCATAAAGCATTAGGTAAATCTGCCGATAGGGAGATGTTTTATATAAAAGTTAGAATTAATGAGGGTTTAGCTCTCATCTATTTTGCATGATATTTTTATTTAACCAAATTAAACATTTGGTAATGTTTCATATTAATTCTGCAAAAAGCCCACATAAATATTTTAAAACTCTTCTTTTTCTGTCCCTTACCTTTTGCCATCTACCTGATATTAAATGAGGGAATAGATAATGACCGATTTCTGCCCAATTAAACGCATTGACCATTTAGAATTTTATGTTGGTAACGCCAAGCAAGCAGCGCTATTTTACGCGCAGTGTTTTGGATTTACGAACACAGCTTATCGCGGGTTAGAAACCAAGTACCGCGAAACAGCATCTTATGTGATGCAACAGGGAAATATTAACTTTGTTTTAAGCTCAGGGTTAAGTCCAGATCATCCCATTGCTAAAAGTGTGTTGAAACATGGTGATGCTGTAGGGATTATCGCCTTAGAAGTACCGGATATTGTCAGCGCTTATCAACAAACAACTAGCCGAGGTGCAATTGGCGCGATCGCACCGACAGAAGAAGAAGATACCTATGGAATATTTCGTTATTCCGCCATTCGCGGTTACGGTGACACCATCATTAAATTTATCGATCGCAGCGATTATGCAGGGGTATTTGCACCTAGTTTTGAGGCGCAAAATAAAGCCCATCTCAAAAGTACAGGTTTGGGACTTAAAGCGATAGATCATATAGTTGGTAACGTCGAATTAGGCGCAATGGAAAGGTGGGTGCAATTTTTTGCTGAAACAATGGGTTTTAATCTTTTAGTAGAGTTTGATGATAAAACCATTACTACCGAATATTCTGCCTTAATGTCCAAAGTCATGCAGGATGGTACGGGAAAAATCAAATTACCAATTAACGAACCTGCTAATGGTAAACGCAAATCGCAAATAGAAGAATATTTAGAATATAACTACGGGCCGGGAGTGCAACATATAGCCTTAGCAACTGACAATATTATTGCCACAGTTAGCGGCATGAAACAAACAGGCGTAGAATTTTTAGTTCCCCCACCAACTTATTACGATAACTTAGAACAACGGGTAGGAAAAATTGACGAACCCATAGAACAGTTGGCAGAATTAGGTATCTTAGTAGACCGAGATGAAGATGGCTATTTACTGCAAATTTTTACCCAACCCGTACAAGATAGACCGACATTATTTTTTGAAGTCATAGAAAGACACGGCGCGCGGGGTTTTGGCGAAGGAAACTTCAAAGCTTTATTTGAAGCTATTGAACGCGAACAAGCCAAGCGAGGAAATCTTGTGAGCGTGTAGAAATAATTCGTAATACTTCGACAAGCTCAGTACAAGTTCGTAATTCGTAATTCGTAATTCGTAATTAATAGACCTCTTGCAAAAGTCCTAATTTTCGCGTTCTTCTTTGCAACGGCAGTTGCTTCAAGTCGGGAAACCCGCCCAACGCACTGCCTCGCCTTTGCGCCTACCCTGCGGGAAGCCGCTCCGCGTCTATGCGTGAGCTTTTCAAATGATTAATCAACAACGCAAAAATATTTATGCAAGAAGTCTAATGACAAATGACGAATGACAAATGACGAATTAAAAATTGGAGCATAGCGATATGACTTACTACTATAAATTGGGTAATATACCACATAAAAGACATACCCAATTTCGTCAAGCTAACGGTTCTTTATATCATGAAGAATTAATTAGTATTCACGGCTTTGCTGGCGTGCAATCTTTACTGTATCACCTGCATCCACCAACGCAAATTGAGAAGATTTTGCGGGATGAAACGGTAGAAATTCCCTTTGCAGAAACAGGTGCTTTACTACATCGCCACTTACGAACAGCGACAGTAGAAACTGGTGGAGATGCGATCGCCTCTCGTGTTCCCCTGATGGCGAATACAGATGTCTGCATTTTCGTAGCTCGTCCTACCACAGCAATGCAATACTGGTATCGCTTTGCTCATGGTGATGAAGTCATTTTTATTCATGAAGGTAGCGGTATCCTTGAAAGCCAATACGGTCTTCTGCGTTATCAAGTAGGAGATTACCTAGTAATTCCCACAGGAGTATTGTGGCGAATTATTCCCGATGCAGGAATTGAGCAACGAATGCTGGTAATTGAAGCCCAGGGACATATTGAACCCCCAGCCCGTTACCTCAATCGTTACGGACAATTTTTAGAACATTCGCCCTACTGCGAACGAGATATACGCCCACCAGACGAGCTAATTACCCATGATGAAGTTGGGGAATTTGAAGTCCGAGTCAAAGCACGCGATCGCATTACCAGTTACCTATATCGCCATCATCCCTTAGATGTGGTTGGCTGGGATGGACATCTGTGGCCTTTTGCTTTCAACATCGAAGACTTTGAGCCAATTACAGGGCGGCTACATCAACCACCGCCAGTACATCAAACCTTTGAAGCCCCCGGATTTGTGGTGTGTTCTTTTGTACCGCGTTTATTCGATTATCATCCCCAAGCAATTCCTGCGCCTTACAACCATTCCAACGTTGACTCTGATGAAGTTATCTATTACGTAGAAGGTAACTTTATGTCACGCAAAGGAATTGAGCAGGCTTCGATTACCATTCATCCTAGTGGTATTCCCCACGGCCCCCATCCAGGAACCTATGAAGGCTCAATTGGCAAAGAACGGACGAATGAATTAGCAGTGATGGTTGATACTTTCCGCCCGTTGAAACTAACGAAATATGCTTTAGGTTTAGAGGATAAAAACTATGCTTACAGTTGGCTATCACATCAGGGACTAGGGACTAGGGGCTAGTTGTTCATCGCATTAATTCTGATGAGTCGCGGATGTTCAGATCCCCGACTTCTTCAAGAAGTCGGGGATCTCGCAGCACCGAAAAATTAATGAGACAAAGCACTAGGAAGATGAGGAGAATGATGTTTTCATCCTTGATTGTGGGATTTTCTCTCATCAAGGACTAGCTGCTTCCAGCCCCATCGTAGCGAACCACCTGCTATGAATCAAATAAACATTAATCTTCCCTAACCCCTAACTCTTAACCCCTAACCTAACGAGGTATATTTATGAATCAAGTTATTACCAAACCAAATAATTTAACGATTTCCTCCCGAATTGAAGAACGCTTACAACGAGGCGAATTAACTCAAGCTCAAGTTGAAAGTTTTCGCGATTTCTTGAATGAAGTAGAACGGGAATTTTTACAGCATCGCATCATTACTAACAATACTTATACTCGCTGGTTTAGTAATGGTACAGTAACAGATGCCGAATTAAAGCATTTTCTCAAACAATTCTCGGTGTTCTCCAATCAATTTTTAATTGCAGCTTTACTCAAAGCAATTAATTCACCAACCCTGCAACAATCGCGGGCTAGTCGCGAGATTTTATTAAATGAATTGGGCGTAATTTATCGCCAATCTAGCAAAAATTTAGGTCAACAAACTGCCCAAACTGAAGAACAAAAAGACCGAGAAGGCGACCCCGAATTAATCAGTACAGAAGGTACAGTAGACGGTGGTATCTGTCGTTTCCGGGCGGCTCATTTTGAATGGTTGCTGAATGTAGCCGAGGATTTAGAATTACACTACGAAGAATTAGGTAAACGCAAACACGGACGCCCTTCAACTTTACATTTTTGTGACGAATTGCAACGCCTCTATGGTAGCGATGACCCGCAAATAGCCGAAGGTGCTAGCTTTGCTGTAGAAAATTGGGCTGCGGCAGGTTTTTGGCAAGAATTAGAAGACGGATTGACAAAAATTAAACAAACACGACATCCCCAATTACATTTAGCATTCTTCACTTGGCACAACCGCGTCGAAGGACAACACGCCGGACATACCTTAGAAGAACTGGAAGAAGTCTACTTTAAACCCCACTTTGACCAAGGTAAATTTATACAAGGGGGAAGAGAAATTTTAGATGCGATCGCTATTTTTTGGTACGGTCTCAACGAAGACAAATTAAACCAAATTTCCACTGAAAACTCTTAATGCTCTCTGCGCTCTCTGCGCCTCTGTGGTTCAAAAACTTTTTATAACCGCAGAGGCGCAGAGGACACAAAGTTTCTTCTTTGCGCCTTTGCGTCTATGCGTGAGACAAAAAGATATTTATGCAAGAGGATATGGATTTTTAATCCAAAATCCAAAATCCAAAATCTAAAATTCTTATATGAGGTAAAAAGCGATGACAAAGCAGTTATCGCTCGAACAAATAACCGCTTGCGGCATATCCCAAGAAACCGCAGCCATCATGCTACCACAAATCAATCAGTGGTTATCCTCCCTGCCTGCCGCAAAATGCTGGCAGCACCTCACCCAACATATCCTCAAACCCGATCAACCTTTTCACTTTCACGAACTGCTTTATCAAACCACCTTTGCTGATTGGCAAACCGGACAACCTCCCGCTTGGTTTCCCAGCGATGAACAAATTCAATCAACCAACATCGCCGCGTTGATGAAGCAACTCAACATGCATTCTTACCCAGAATTACACGCTTGGTCAACCCAGCATCGTGACGAATTCTGGGAGATAACGATCCAACGATTAGGTATTCGTTTCCAAAAACCGTATAGCAAAATTGTTGATTTATCCCAGAGTGTAGAATCACCGCAATGGTTAGTAGATGGGCGTTTGAATATTGCTGAGAGTTGTTTTTTAGCCGATGAAAATGCCACCGCGATTATTTTTCAGCAAGAAGGCGGTTTGTTATCTACTCTCACTTATGGCGAACTCCACCGCTTAACTAACCGCGTCGCCAATGGATTAGTAAACGCTGGCTTTGTGACTGGAGATGCGATCGCGATCGCTTTACCCATGACTGTAGAATCAGTAGCAATATATTTAGGTATTGTCAAAGCTGGCTGTGTGGTTGTTTCCATCGCTGATAGTTTTGCACCTGCGGAAATTGCTATGCGCTTGCACCTTGCACAGGCGAAAGCTATTTTTACTCAAGATTATGTTTGGCGTTGCGGTAAACAACTCCCCCTATATAGCAAAATAGTTGATGCCAATGCACCGAGAGCGATCGTCCTGGGTTCATCTGTAGAATTACGGACTGGCGATGTAACTTGGACAGAATTTCTCAGCCAAAACGAACAATTTGATGCTGTACCTGCTCACCCAGCAGCCCATACAAATATTCTCTTCTCCTCTGGTACTACCGGAGTACCCAAAGCAATCCCCTGGACGCAAACCACCCCGATAAAATGCGCTGTAGATGGACATTTACATCAAGATATTCACCCTGGTGATGTGGTAGCTTGGCCTACCAATTTAGGCTGGATGATGGGGCCTTGGTTAATTTACGCCAGTTTAATCAATAAAGCAACCATCGCCCTTTACTATGAAACGCCCACAGAACGGGGATTTGGGGAATTTATTCAAAATGCCCGTGTGAATATCCTGGGTGTAGTCCCAAGTTTAGTCAGCACTTGGAAAACCACCGCCTGTATGCAAGGACTGGATTGGAGCAGCATCAAAGCTTACAGTTCCACAGGTGAATGTTCCAATCCTCAAGATATGCTGTTTTTGATGTCTCAAGCTGGCTACAAACCAATCATAGAATACTGCGGCGGTACAGAAATTGGCGGCGCATATCTTACTAGTACAGTGGTACAGCCTTCCGCACCTTCAACTTTCACTACACCAGCTTTAGGTTTAGACTTGGCGATTTTTGATGAAGCTGGTCATCCCAGTGATAAAGGCGAAGTATTTATCCTTGCTCCTTCCATCGGGGTATCTACGGAGATAATTAACAAAGACCACCATCAAGTTTACTTTGCCCATACTCCCCATTCATCCTTACGCCGTCACGGCGACCAAATCGAGCGCTTAAGCAACGGCTACTACCGGACTCATGGTCGTGTGGATGACACGATGAATTTAGGCGGTATCAAAGTTAGCTCGATGGAGATTGAGCAAATTCTGAATACTGTAGAGGGAATTTGCGAAGCTATTGCGATCGCTTATTCACCTTCTGAAGGCGGGCCGAGTCAGTTAATCGTTTACGCTGTGCTGGAAAGTCACATTCAGCCAAACAAAGAATTACTGAAAAATTCCTTACAAACCGCAATTCGTCAGCAACTCAATCCTTTATTTAAAATTCAACACCTCGTAATTATTGATACATTACCACGAACCGCATCCAATAAGGTTATGCGTCGCATACTGCGCGAAGATTATCAGGAGACAAAGCATAAACAACAGGACTTACGCACAAATTACCAAAAAGCTTAATTTATTGAACCGCCAAGACGCCAAGAACGCCAAGAGTTCGTAGAGTGTGCGTAAGTCCTAAACAAGATTAATCGCGTACAGTTGTTATTTCTCCATGCCCAATGCCCAATGCCCAATGCCCACTCGCCCTGAGCGAAGTCGAAGGGATGCCCCATACCCTAATTTTGCGGACTCACTGGATTATTATCGCTTGATGAACTCGGTGGTATTTGTTCAATGGGAATTAAGGCTTCCATCACGGCTTTAACAATTGGTGCAGCGACGGTAGAACCGTAGGCATTTTCTCCTTTTGGCTCATCCACTAATGCCAAAACAACATAGCGGGGAGATTCTACAGGTAAAATCCCGACAAAGCTGGTAATTCTAGCACCAGCTAAATAACCGCCCGAAGCACTAGCTTTTTGTGCTGTACCTGTTTTCCCACCAATTCGGTAGTTGGGGATTTGTGCTACCTTACCAGTACCCTCAGAAACTACAGTTTCCATCATCTCTACTACTCGTTGGGTTGTGGCTGGTGAAAAAATTTGGCGTGGCATCGGACGATTCGGTACGTAATGCATCTGTCCTTTACTGTCAACTAATCCACGGATGACATGGGGAGTGACTAATTTTCCGCCATTGGCTAAAGCTCCATGCATTTGTACTAATTGCAAAGGTGTTAAAGAAAAGCCTTGCCCAAAAGAGGTAGTCGCAGGTTCAATGGGTGAAGAAATGAATTCTTCTTGACTTTTTAAGCGACTGGCGACTTCAAAAGGTAAATCGGTATCCGAGGTTTGTCCTAACCCTAAACGTTCTAGCCAATTGTAATAGACATTGGGCTGCAATCTTTGGATGATTTGCACCATGCCAATATTGCTGGAATGTTGGAGAATTTGGGCAATGTTGATGTGCCCGTAACTTTTATTCTGAGCATTTTTGATAATGCGATCGGCTACTGCAATGGAACCAGGATCGTTAAATACATCGTCTGGTCTAATTACACCATTTTCGAGAGCGATCGCCACATTTAACGGTTTAAATGTCGAGCCTGGTTCGTAAAGATCGGCTACAGTCCAATTTTTAAACAGTTCGATTTTCGCTTTAGAATACTGATTCGGATCGTAAGTCGGTTGGGAAACTAAAGCAAGTATTGAGCCATCCATTGCATCCATAACAATGACTCCACCTCGTTTTGCACCAAACTTTTCCATCTGTTGCTTGAGTGCAGAACGAGCAGCCCGTTGCAGGCGACTATCAATGGTTAATTGTAATTGCAAGTCATCAAAATGCAAAAACCCTTCCGGTGCATTATTGGGCATCAATGCGCCATTACCCGCCCGACTTAATCGTACCGTTTGTACTTGACGTTCTAATAACTTCTCTTGACTATATTCCACCCCCGCCTGACCCCGACGGTCAAGATTGACGTAACCTACCACATCAGCCGCTAAGTCTTCTTGTGGATAAAAACGCGAGTATTTTTGTGTAAATTCAAACCCGTTTAGCCTTAAAGCGATAAAGCGATCGGCGATTTCTTCTGGCAATGCTGCGGCTAATGTAATGCCACTTTTTTTACTGGCAAATATTTTAACTAATTCATCAACATCTTTATTAATTACTGGAGCTATGAGTTTAGCGATTTCTTCATTAGATTTATCAAATAGCTTGGGATGGGCAAAGACAGTATATACAGGACGGTCAATTGCCAATACATTATTACTGCGATCGATTACCGGACGACGGGGCATAAAAGGCCTGAGATTTACCATTTGCTGGTTTCTCGCCTTTTCCGTTAGCTTTGCTCCCTGCAAGATTTGTAATTGATATAAATTAATCGCTAAACCAAAACCCGCAGCAATTAGTACACCCCAGGCGATAAACAGTCGAGTTCTGCTATTGCCTAGCTTGTCTTGATTATTAGTCGTCGAGTTTTCTTGTAAACTCTGCTTAGAAAACTGCCTCCGCTTTGTAAAATCTGAATGGCGAAAATTTTTAAATCTATTTCTAGTTGGTGACTTACGCATTGGATTTGTCCATTGTCAATAGTCAATAGTCCAGAGTCAATAGTCCAGAGTCAATAGTCCACAGTCAATAGTCCAGAATCCAAAGTCAATTTAATCTTGACCATTGACCATTGACCATTGACCATTGACTCTTAACCTTAATATCCCAGGGGTGAAGAAATTGGCTGTTGTATCTCTTGGTTGGGTGTTGTCTGATCTGGTGGGGAATTAGGACTATGAGATGCTGGGGGCAAAAAAATCGTGCGGGATGGAGTTGGTAGGGCTAATCCGGCTGTTGGTTGTTCTGCTTCTTCAGCCATTTTGTTGGTGAGTGCAGCATTAGTTGTGGTCAACTGTCGTTCGTGACGTTGTAAATTTTGTAATTGACGGTATCCCCGACTCCAAACATCCTGAGAATAAACTGTCCAGCCATAAACTACTAAGGTGGCTGCGACTAATAAAAATGCAACAACTGAAGAATAACGATGAACTGTATAAAAACGTAATAACCATACAGGTAAATTTCCGCGATCGCTATTCACGGGAAACTTCAAAAAGCCTAACTTCTGGCTTTTCTGCCCAGAATTAGTTTTTTCTGGGGAATTTACAGATGATTTACCCGATCGCTCTTTTGGCTGAATAACAGATCCATTTTTTGCCGAAACAGATAACTTTGGCGATGAACGCCGTTGTCTGCTAGTCACTGGTAAAGATTCAACAGCAGGTGTAGAGGCTGGTGTGGCTGAATTTCGATTTGGCGATCGCCTTTTCCCTAAAGATAGGGTAGGTTCTCGTCGAAACCAATTATTACTCGATACAGAAACAGCTGATTTGCGAGCCGCAGGCATAATTTTTTTGAGATATGGAAAAACTAGATTGTATATTGCTTGTCTGGTGTTTGCTTAGGTGGCAAATAATACCCTAAACTCATTTTCAATATTCTGCTAGGTAGCTGCCCCAATGTTTGCATCCCTTAAATATGGCGATGCTCGCTGATTGCAAACTGCAATTGGACAACTTGACCTTCTTTGGGCATTGTCTCTAAAGTATGGCAATGCTCTCAAGAAAGCTACAAGTGTCCGCGAAAACATCACGATTTTTGGTATGATAGCTCGCTTTGCGCTAAAGTTACAGATTTTAACTAGGTGTTAAGCTTTGACTGTGTTGGCTATCTGCTTTCACCGATATCTAGATAATTCTTTTGCCAAAGTTTTAATGGCAAATATTCGCTGTTATTGATAGCGGCGCAAAATATTGTCAGTCATGGGTTTTACTAGCAAATCATCGACTATATCCTCACAAGGAGTTAGATGAGTTATGCGAACACTTCTGTTTAGCGATTAAGGCAGATTCTTCAGTAGTCAAGGATAAGATAAATCCCGCGATCTGCCTAACCATGCTACTTAAGAAAAAATCTTTTCCATTGATTTGAATATATATCTCTCAAAGTATTTTAAAAAAAAGCAATAAATAGGGTATCTTATTCATCAGGCGAAAATTTGTTATTGCCACAATTGGTGAAAGAGGAGTTATGAAAACAAAAATCTTTGGTTTGGCTCTCGCTTTAAGTCTGGCTACATTTCTCGGTGCTTGTGAAGGCGGTGGTGAACCTGGTGGTACTGGTAGCAGTCCAGCCAGCAGCCCAGCTGCTACAGGCGAACCCAGTGACTCTGGTTCTACTAAAACCCCTGCTGCTACTACTTCTCCTGCTGCTACCACTTCTCCTAGTGGTACTACTAAAACTTCTCCTGCTGCTAGCCCAGCTGCTAGCCCAGCTCCAAAGACACCCTAGTAGTATATTTAAATTTAGTAACTACATTCCTCACCATTTTCCTGAGAGTAGGTTTGGTGGGGACATAAGGTTACCCAAATTCTGGTGTTGCTCAATGCAAATTGAGGTTGCTTAAGTAACTGTTTAATCCAATCAGCAAGAAAGAGGACACTGGTGAAGAAGCTAAGACTGCTACCATGTGTCCTTTTGCTGCGATCGCATCACAATATCTCATAAAAAAATTTATCAAGAAAGGCAGAGGGCAGGAGGCAGAAGGCAGAAGGGAATTCTGATTCCTGCCCTCTGCCACGACCGAAGGGAGTAAGGGTTTAAGACCCCCACCAAATTGAAAATTTGGTGGCTCTTGTTTAGGAGGGGTCAGAATCCCCTTCTAAACAAAACCTTCTGCCCTCTGCCCTCTGCCTTCTGCCTTCTTCAATTTTGAGCTTTCTTGGCTTTGGTCGGCAGTTAGTAGCCTTAAGCTTAGGTTATGGCAATCTGGACTCAGAACTTGAAAGGATACGATGAAGCGGACAAGATTTTTGGTTTTGAGCATCAGCATCAGTATTGTATTGTGGTTGAGCAACCATTTAACAACAGTGGTGAGGGCGTTACCACCACCAGAGGATATTCCCGAAGAAATCCTCCGTACAGAGATAATACTTGCAGCGCGATCGCCTATTGATGGTAAGTCCCTAACTGCTGCAGAATATGCACAATTGCAAGAAAATTTACAAGTCAGCCCACCACCCAAACTAGATCCCCGAATCCGGGATCAGATTTTCTTATTACGCATCCGGAAAGCTTTGCTGCAATTATTCCCATTTTTAGGAATTTGAGCGATTGGTGATTGATTAATAGTCAGTTGTCAGTAGGGGCGGGTTGATGTGCGATCGTCAGGATATTTACGGATATCTGTGAACCCACCCTTACAGTTGTCATTAGGGACTGGTTGATGGGAGAGCGATCGTTTTGACTTTTGACTTAGGCGCTAGCAGTAATTAGTGAATCAATTCTGATGTACGATAACGGTGAAGACAAAATTGCAAATAAATGTAAAGAATATATATAAAGTTAGAAAACTCGTTTACTCAATCACTTTATTTAACGTAGGTAGCTTTCATGTCCATGACCACGATCGCCCCTGAACAGGTTAACCGTATCGTTTGGAATCAACATCAAGATCCTTTTGAAGTACTGGGTTCGCATCTTATAGAACAAAATGGCAAAAATGTCTGGGCTGTGCGAGCTTACCTACCAAATGCAAGTGCAGTATCGGTAGTAGTTCCCGAAGAACGCAAAGAATACCCGATGCAAACAGTGCATCATCCCCACTTTTTTGAATGCACGATTGAAACAGCAGAACTACCAAACTACCAGCTAAAAATAAAAGAAGGGGATCACGAGCGCGTCACCTACGATCCTTACGCCTTCCGTTCTCCCCGGCTGACAGATTTTGATTTGCATTTGTTTGGTGAAGGTAACCACCACCGAATTTATGAAAAACTAGGAGCGCACCTGACAGAAGTAGACGGTATTCAAGGCGTCTACTTTGCTGTTTGGGCACCCAACGCCCGTAACGTTTCTTTATTAGGCGATTTTAATAGCTGGGATGGACGCAAACACCAAATGCGCAAAGGCCCTACTGGCGTTTGGGAATTGTTTATTCCTGAATTAGGCGCAGGCGAGCATTATAAATATGAAATCAAAAATTTTGAAGGTCACATTTACGAAAAATCCGATCCCTACGGTTTTCAACAGGAACCACGCCCAAAAACTGCATCGATTGTTACCGATTTAAATACCTATAAATGGAGTGATGAAGATTGGTTAGAAAAGCGGCGTCATAGCGATCCTCTCACTCAGCCTGTTTCCGTCTACGAAGTCCATATCGGCTCTTGGCTACATGCTTCTAGTGCTGAACCAGCCAAATTACCCAATGGCGAAACTGAACCTGTAGTTATAGTTTCCGAACTCAAACCCGGCGCGCGCTTCCTAACTTACCGAGAATTAGCAGAAAAATTAATACCCTACGTTAAAGAATTGGGTTACACTCACATAGAACTGTTACCCATTGCCGAACACCCCTTTGATGGTTCTTGGGGTTATCAAGTAACCGGATATTATGCTCCTACCTCCCGGTTTGGTACTCCGGAAGATTTCATGTATTTTGTTGATCAATGTCACTTAAATGGCATTGGTGTAATTGTCGATTGGGTTCCCGGACATTTCCCCAAAGATGGACATGGTTTAGCCTTCTTTGATGGTAGTCATTTATACGAACATGCCGACCCCCGCAAAGGCGAACATAAAGAATGGGGAACCCTGGTATTTAATTATGCCCGTCATGAAGTCCGTAATTTCTTGGCAGCAAATGCCCTGTTTTGGTTTGATAAGTACCATATAGACGGCATTCGCGTCGATGCTGTAGCTTCCATGCTCTACCTCGACTATTGCCGTAAACCAGGAGAATGGCTACCTAACCAGTACGGTGGTAGAGAAAATTTAGAAGCCGCAGATTTTCTACGTCAGGTAAATTATCTGATTTTCAGCTATTTTCCCGGTACGCTTTCCATTGCGGAAGAATCTACTTCTTGGCCGATGGTATCTTGGCCTACATACACGGGTGGTTTGGGTTTCAACTTAAAGTGGAATATGGGTTGGATGCACGACATGCTGGATTACTTCAGTATGGACCCTTGGTTCCGTCAATTCCACCAAAACAACATCACCTTTAGTATGTGGTACAACCACAGCGAAAACTTCATGCTGGCGCTATCCCACGATGAAGTGGTGCATGGTAAGAGTAATATGATTGGCAAAATGCCAGGGGATACATGGCAGAAGTTAGCTAATATACGTTGTTTGTTTAGCTATATGTTTGCTCACCCTGGTAAGAAAACCATGTTTATGAGCATGGAGTTTGGGCAGTGGAGTGAGTGGAATGTCTGGGCTGATTTAGAATGGCACTTACTGCAATATGAAGCCCATCAACAGCTAAAGCAGTTTTTCCACGAACTCAACCATCTTTATCGCGGCGAACCAGCTTTATATACCCAAGATTTTGCTGAACCTGGGTTTGAGTGGATTGACTGTAGCGACAACCGCCATAGTGTAGTTTCCTTTATTCGTCGGGAAAAGGATTCTGATAATTTTGTGGTTGTGGTTTGCAACTTTACACCTCAGCCTCATTCCCATTACCGCATAGGTGTACCAGAAAAAGGTTTTTATACCGAGTTGTTTAATAGCGATGCGCGCCAATATGGCGGTAGCAACATGGGTAATTTAGGCGGTAAATGGACTGATGACTGGTCGTTGCACAATCGTCCTTATTCCCTAGATTTATGTTTACCACCTTTGGGGGTTTTAATTCTCAAGTTGGATAATGAGAAGACAGCAAAAGCACTCTTATCTTAATTAAGAGGGTGGGCATAGTCCCACCCTTTAAATTATGCGATCGCACAGTTTTTCGTTTTAGAATCGGGATTAGCGTTATATAGCTGTTGACTGTTGACTGTTGACTGTTGACTGTTGACTGTTGACTGTTGACTGTTGACTGTTGACTGTTGACTGATAAAATTCTCTGTCAAGTATTTAACATGGCATCAAAGCATCTAATCTCCCTAAAACTGTCATATCTTCTGCATCTAACTCCATTGGCGTACCGCTACGAATTAATTCCGAAAAATCTTCATTTGGTACCATAATTGTTAATGTATACAAGCGAGTTGCACCTGTATTTTTAATCAAATGGGTGCCTGTTGGCGGTACTAATAAACTATCTCCGGTTTTAATAGGTACTTTTTTACCATCACAAATAGCGATACCTTCACCTTTTAAGATAAAAAACATTTCCACCGCCCATTGATGGCGATTCGGTGGAGTTTGCCCGCCTACCTCAAAAATTTCTACGCAGCAAGTTAAGGAAGTGTTAGCATTAGCTGTATCAAAAATAATTGCTAATCGATTAGAATCATTGGGATTAATGCGGTAAACTTGATAATCTTTGGGAGATTTAATCACAGGAATTACGCAACGAGTAGCGTGCATTAATTTATCTCCTCTGAAGTTAATAAAACTCAAGAATTAGGATTTTGCAATGCTGTTAAAATTTCTGGGGAACCAGTTACAAAACCAAAGCATTGTTTAACGTTGTACAACGTCGCCAACCAACAATAATCGGGGGAAGTTGTAGCAGTACAATCTTTAACTAAAATGCAGTCATATCCTAAAAAGTTGGCATCACATAAAGTCGCCATCACACATTGATCGGCATTGACACCAGCAAAAAATAATGTGGTTTTGCCCAGATTACGCAAGATGCTATCTAAGGGTGTATCCCAAAAGCCGCTCATGCGATATTTATCTATATAAATATCTTGCGGTAATTGTTGCAGTTCGTCTACTACAGCTGCTGCCCAACTACCAGCCATGAGTACTTTCGCACCATTGCTAGGTAGAGGATCGCCTAAACCGACGCCATCGCCTGTGGGGTTGTAAACGTGATGCAAACCTGCACTAATATTCAGTAAATCGGGACGATTACCCCAATTTAGCCAAATTATCGGCACATCAGCCCCGCGCAGGTGGGGTAATAAATTTTGTAAAGGTGCGATTGGCTTGCGTGCTGGGGTAACATCTACACCAATATGTGCTAACCAGCCATCGGGATGGCAAAAGTCATTTTGCATATCAATGACAATGATGGCAGCTTTTGTCCAATCAATTCGCAGGGTTTTGGTTTCTGTAGATAAGGTAGCAGTTTGTGGGGTCTTTGGCGGACGAGTAATATCTGCGATCGCCTGATTGACTGTCCAAGCATTTGGTGCAATTCCTAATGACCGCAAAGGCTGATTCATAAACTTGCAAAACCCAACACCATTGTTTAATTTGTACCCTGAAATGCGCTGAGACGGGTGATTACTTAATTAAGGTTAAAATTCTTGACATCGATAAGGGCGATCGCTGGGCATAAGTACTAAATTACTGCTATGACAATTAGGCTGTACCTCACCATTGTAGACACTATCTTGAGTTACTACACTTACGCAAAAGTTACAAAACTTGACTTTCTAAATTCTTAAAGATTTTGTAATTTTTCTACTCAAATGCTACTCATGGAGAAGGGAAAAACTAGTTACTGTAAGCACTCATGAAGTTTACTATCCAGAATGTTTTGATTCCGACCGATCATGCTTATGCATTTGTTGATGTCCAGGTTGTGGATGGTAAAATTACTGCGATCGCCCCAACGCTAGATGTTATCGGCACAGCAATTGATGGTACAAATAAGCTATTACTTCCTGGCTTTGTTAATGCTCACACCCATTCTTCGGAAATGTGGCAACGGGGAGCGATTCCACCTTTACCTTTAGAATTATGGTTGGCGGAACTCTACGATTTTTCTCCTCTAGATTTAGATAAGGTTTATATTAGTGCATTAGGAACAGCAGTAGAAACTCTCCTTTCTGGCGGTACAAGTGTTGTCGATCATTTGGTGCTAATTCCCGGACAAGAGTTTGAAACAATTGCTACTGCTATTCGCGCTTATAAAGAAGTGGGGATTCGCGCTTTTGTCGCCCCTTTAATTCAAGATGAATCCTTGACAGCTGGGATACCATCTGGAGAATCACAACAAACTCACGAGCCTTATTTTCGCTCAACTCAAGATACCCTAGACATTATAGAAGAGGTAGTTAAGCAGTTTCATCACCCGGATGAGGGTGTAAATATTTTAGTTGCGCCTACAGGTATTCAATTGTGTAGTGATGCGTTGTTTACTGGGTGTATTGAATTAAGCGATCGCTATAATCTTTGTCGTCACTCTCATTTACTGGAAACTAAAGCACAGGAAAAACTCGCCCAAGAGAAATATGGTTGTTCGGCGGTGGAACATCTGCACCGAATTGGCTATTTAAGCGATCGCACTTCTTTGGCTCATTGTGTTTGGTTAAGCGATAATGATATTGCGCTCCTTGCCGATACTCAATCAACAGTTGTTCACAACCCCTTAAGTAATCTGCGTTTAGGTAGTGGAATTGCACCGCTTTTAAAATATCGTCAAGCGGGAGTAAATGTAACTTTTGGTTGTGATGGTGCTTCGAGTAATGATTCCCAAGATTTGCTAGAAGCGATTAAAATCGGCTCGATTTTACACAACATTACAGATTTAGATTATCAGCATTGGATTACACCCAGACAAGCAGTCATTATGGCGGCTTTGGGAGGTGCAAAGGGATTAAATTTAGGTGATAAACTCGGCACTTTATCTGTAGGTAAACAAGCCGATTTAGTACTTTACGATTTAACTAATTTATCTTTATTACCCCGTACAGATCCCATCGGTTTATTAGTATTAGGTAGACCTTGTAATGTAGTTAATAGTGTTTGGGTAAATGGCAATCAAATTGTCGCAGATGGCAAAGTTATAAATGTCAACGTTGATGAATTGCGCAAAGAAATATATAGCAACAGTCAATGGCACAGTCAACGCCCATCTGCCAGCGTTAAAAGACTTGCACCCCATTATCGCAAAGTGATGGGTTTACCAGATTAATAGTAATTCGTAATTCGTAATTCGTAATTGAGGAATTTCCCCAGAAATAAATAATCCCATATTGTGGGGTGGGCGTCTCGCCCGCCCTGGTTTCAAGATAAGCTGCGACGCATCTAATTTGTATATAAGACGCGGGCAAGATGCCCGCACTACAATTATTTTGCGTTTTTGACTTATATAATTTAGCTGCACAGCAGCTTATTAGTCTACTTTAGTAGACTTTAGCTATTAGCCAGAGAATTTATTCTCTGGCGCGTAAAGTCGTAAAGTGAGTAATAACTTTATCAATGAGACTCGGCTACACGCACAAAGGGTAAAAGGTCTTGTAAAATCGTCTCGTGATAATGTTCTTGCGGGTAATGTCCGACATTATTTAATTTGACTAATTCAGCTTTCGGGACAGAATTAACAAAAGTTTCTGCTATATCTATAGGTAACCAAGGGTCAATCATGCCCCATTGAATTAAAATTGGTTTGTCCCATGCTTTAAAGCCAGATGCAATTTCTGACATTGCTGAATCTAGCCGGATATTCCGAATAGTTGCTAGTAAACCCCGTCCGGGTGCGGAACTTTTTAAATATGGACGGCGATAAACATCTAAATCTTTATCTTCTATGCGATAACGGCTACCACCTTCTAAAGTTCTATCAACTAAAAGGGGGTCTTGAGTCATCATTTCTCCTGCTAATGGTAAACCCATTTGTTTAATTTTCCAAGGTAATTTGGCAGCAGGTGAAATTGGCGCATTTAAAATAGCTAAATTGGCAATTTTATCTGGGTTGCGCAGAGCATATTGTAAGCCTACAGAACCTAAAAATCCTTGGACAACTAAAGAAAACTTTTCTATTTCTAAAGCTTGAATAAATTCTGTTAAAGCTGTAATAAATGCATCGGGACTGTAGGCGAAATCTCGTTTTTCTGGAGTAGCGGAAAAACCATAACCAATCCAATCAGGGGCGATCGCTCTTGTTCCCTGACCGGCTAAAGCTGGTAAAATATGACGCCAACTGTAACTTTGAGAGACTATACCATGTAGCAATATTACAGGTAATAAATCAGTTCTCCCCACTGGTTCAGCTTCTCGGTAAAACCACTCTAGAGAATTTACGGTTATTTTATGTTCTGTTATTGACACGAAAATTTCCTAAAAAGTCATTAGTCATTGGTCATTAGTCATTAGTCATTGGTCATTAGTATTTAGACCAATGCCCCATGACGCCAGTTGCTTCAAGTCGGCAAAGCCGCCCAACGCACTGGCTCCCCCATGCCCTATACCCTATGCCCCATTCCCCATGCCCATCATCTCACGAATTGCATAAGCTGTTGCGGGTGCGAGTAAAACGCCGTTGCGATAATGTCCGGTAGCTAGGAGGACATTATTAAATCCTGGTAATTTACCAATCACAGGGGCGGGGCGTCCTTCGGGGCGGGGGCGTAAACCCGACCAAGTGCGGGTAATATGGGCTTGGGCTAATTCGGGACAAAATGCGATCGCCTGTTGTCTCACTGATGCCAATAATTCTTGATTGGGCGGTATTTCATCGCCATCGCTAGGAAATTCCACCGTAGCGCCGATCCAGTAATCACCACCGCCTATAGGGACGATATGCACATCATTACCCGTAATTGCTGGCTGAAACTCTGGATTTCCTAGAGGATGTTCTAAATGTACTTGTAATGCTTGCCCTAATACCGGGCGGATATCGACTTTTTGATTTAATTGGGCTGTTAATGGTGTGGAACCCAATCCAGCCGCCACAACAAACCAATCAGCAGCGAGTTTACCAGCTGTTGTATCTAATTCCTGACACAATGGCTCTGAGGCGTGACTATCTAACACGGTAACGCCAAATTGAAAGCTAACACCATTGTGTTGGGCAGCCTCAACTAACGCTAATGTTAAAGCTGTGGGGTCAAGTTGGCGGTCTTGGGGAGAATAGACAGCACCAATTAGATTTTTTGCATCTATCTGCGGACAGAGATTTTGCAGTTTCGCCTTGTCCCAAATTTCCAATTGCCAACCTTGAGATTGCCGAATTTTCACCAAATTTTCTTTATCAGCTAAATCTTCCCCCTCTAAGCATAAACTGAGGATTCCTTGACGATTGAAGGGAATTTTGCGTTTAGCGATCGCTTCTAATTCGGGTATGAGGGTTTCATAACGTTGAATGCTAGTTTGTCGTAATTGCCAAGCCTTACCCTTAACTTTTTGGCTAATTACCCCCATTAATACACCCAACGCCGCACCTGTAGAAGCTTGTGCTGGTGGTTGACTATCCAAAACCGTAATTTTCAGCCCTGGAACCAGACTGAGTTCATAAGCGATCGCAGCTCCAACTACACCACAACCGATAATAACTACATGACTCATAACTTATAACTCTATGCAAAAGTAAGGAGTTAGAAAGTTTTGCTTCCTAACTCCTCACTCATAACTTATATAGCAATCCTATTTCAGTTGTGCAAAATATCGGTTTTGACAGTCAACCATCAACAGTCAACCGTCAACAGTCAACCATCAACAGATTGCTTATGATGCGCTGCTGGTTTGAGGAACCAGTTCCAAGAATTTACCAAGATCTCCAATAGCCTCAGCATAATTATTCAAGGCAACTAGGCTATTAGCATCACTAGCAGCCTGATCGATTTTCACCAGATGGTTAAACAAATCCCGCGCTATCTGACGCGCTTGAGGTTGAGTTTGGGGTAAGAGGTTGGGAATCACATAAGTCATATTTAACCGAGCTTCTGCTAAAGGCCCGTGTATAAAATTACCTACATAAATCCAATCTTTGCGTTCGATGAGGTTTTTCAGTTCTGCCGCGCGATCGCGCACAGCCTTAATCTCTGGCACATAAGTCTGGATTTTCGTCAGTTGTGCTGTTGTATAAGTAGGAGGAGCCTTAGCTACAGTAGGACTACTACAACTGATGAGGAATGTTGCCAATAATACTAAAACCAATGACAAAAGAGAGCGTTGACGCGACATATCTAGAAAAAATTTGCTGTTTGTTTGCCGACTAACAGTGTAATTTTATATTGCGACGGTAATCTATATCTCTTACCAACACAGGATTTTCGGATAAATTTTTGCATATTAAGTTTTTATATTCGCAAAACAGCTGATTATCTTCTGTAATTTTGAAAAATTTTAAGTATAATTACTCAAGGTGACTCGCCTTGTCTAAAAACTAAAAAAAATAGCAGTTTTTGGCAGTTCTTGTAAACAATGATTGTTAGGAAAGCATAATTTAGAGTTGCGAAATCCTCAAAGACCTTGATAAGCTGAAACACAAATACCATAAACTTTCTGGCGGTTTCCTGTCTTTACATTTCCCGTAAGCCGATGCAGTATAGGAGTGTTTTTTAGTGAACGCATCTGAACAAGCAACTAACCTTGAACTCGCCAGCAAGATTGCTACGATAGTTAATTTGTTTAAATTTGAGTTCCCTGATGCTAAATCGGATCTCAAACCTTGGAAAAACGATCCAGAAACGCGGGAGTTAGTCGATCCAGATTCTATAGATATTGGCTTTCACTTTCCGGGAATTAGTAAATCTTGGCGTAGTCGTAGTGTTCTGATTCAAATCCGATTTTATCAAGACCCTGTAAGTAATTTGCGCCGCGCGATCGGTATAGAAGTAGCAGCATTCGATCATCGCGGCGAAGCTTGGCGACTTTCCACCATAGATAACTGGAGTATTGTTGGTACATCCAAACCTTCGCTGCACATCGAAGACAAGCTAAAACAAATTTGTCGCCAAATTCTTGAGGTATTTAATAAACCAATTGATTAAGTTTTTTCTTCTCTGCTTAGACTCATTTTAAATTGATATTATATATTATTGAGATTTGACGTTAACAAAGTATAACCTAAGCTGGTAATTCTCGTGAGTATTGCCTTGCTAAAACTTATTTGACAAAACTTCTATTTTAAGCGAGAATCCTTCCTAGATTTGCCAAATACCCTTCGTGCTAGTGGTCGGTTGTAGGACTATTGATGAGTTCGTAGTAAGCACTTTAGTGCTGTAAATCCATTTTGCTACTAACTTGCAAATAATCTAAAGAGTTTATCTAGAATTTAAACCCGAAATTTATCATTAATTATGATAGTCTTGTCAGGCTACAAGATATATATAACTTCATAATTTCATAGCTGAGTAAACTCAGAAACTTTCATATTGATGATGAATCCTCTAAGTAATTATTTTTTAGCTCAGACAATTTATTATTACTTAATTAAACAACAATGTCTTGGAAATTCAAACCCCATAAATTCAAAGCAAAAACCAAATTAGATTTGCAGTTGGTTGCTTTATATCTGATTGCCTTCTTTTTCACTATTATCTTACTGCTATCTTATATCACTGCGCCAAGAATTCCTCTTTTAGGATTTCATGGAATTGTTGATTTAAATAATCCTAACTTTGGCATCATCAACAATCCCATAGCCCAGAAAATGTCTTATAACATGCAAGACTTAGAAAAACTTTTAGAGTATTTAGTCCGGAATAATTATTGGTTTTTATCTACTCAAGACTTGTATGATTACTTTATCGAACGACACCGAGAAATACCTGAAAAATATGCAGGGAAAAAGCCGATAATGTTAAGTTTTGATGATAGCTATAAAACTGTATATACGAATATTATTCCAGTTTTAGAGAGACTAGAGAAAGAATCTCAGCAAAAGATAAAAGTAGTTTTATTTGTCAATCCTGGTACATTATCTAAATTACATCCTCCATCGACAACTTATTTAAGCTGCGAAGATTTAAGAGATGGATTCGCCAAAGGATTTTATGATATCCAATCTCATGGACAAAACCACAAAAATTTAGTTAAAATAACCATCCCCGAATTAGAAGAAGAACTTGCTCAAGCTCAAACTCAACTGAGAGAATGCATGGCTGGATTAGCGCCATCAGAAGAGATTGCAAAACACATTGCTTATCCCTATGGTGCGATGAATTCTCTAGTAGAAACCCATGCAGCTAAATATTATCAATCAGGTTATCTTTATAACAGTGCAATTCTCAGATTCCGTTGGTTGCAAGATAAATATCGGATTTCCCGCCTTACAGTAAATCGAAGCAAATCACCAGAAAGATTGATGCAGATGGCTACTCGTTCTTTTATTATTTCTAAGTAGTCAATAGTCAATAGTCAATAGTCAATAGTCAATAGTCATTTTTCCTCCTTGTCCTTCATACATTAACTTACTTTCAAAAATAATTGAGGACTGCTATACTAAATTTCCTGATAAGTAACTAGGCGATCGCAGACAATTATGTTACGAAAAGTAAACTTGAAACCCTTATAAATGACAAATGACAAATGACAAATGACAAATGACAGCCTTTACTAGTTATCTTTAAATCACGCCGAATTACTTATTTAGGTAATAACATTGACTCAGGAAACTAATATTACTCCTATCACAAATGTTAAACGCGCTGATGCATTAGATGCGCTGCGGGGATTGGCAATTTTAGCGATGGTTCTTTCAGGCACAATCAGATATAAAATTTTGCCAGCATGGATGTATCATGCGCAAGAACCACCCCCAACTCATGCGTTTAATGCTCAGATTGCTGGCTTAACTTGGGTAGATGTAGTATTTCCTTTATTTTTATTTGCAATGGGTGCGGCGATTCCTTTAGCACTATCACGTAGGCTGGCTCAAGGTTGGAGTAATTATCGAGTTATTTCCTATATTTTAAAGCGCGGCTTAATGTTAGCAGCTTTTGCGATTATTCTCCAACATCTTCGCCCTTTTACTATCAACAAAAACCCAACTCCAGAAACCTGGTATCTAGCAATGCTTGGGTTTGGATTGCTGTTTTTAATGTTTGGGAATTGGGCGATTTTAGGAAAATGGCGTAAATATGGCGTTTGGCTAAATATTGCTGGATTTATCGCGACAATTGCTATCATTTTCCAACTACAATATGGTGGTAAAGGATTTTTACTTGAGCGTAGCGATCCTATATTAATGGTACTAGCGAATATGGCTGTTTTCGGTTCGCTAGCTTGGTTGTTTACGCGCTCTAATTTACTATTACGCTTGGGAATATTAGGCTGTTTAATTGCTTTGCAGTCATCTGCTACTATTGATGGTTGGGTAAAAGATTTATGGACAGCTTCATCTGTGCCAATTTTGGGATATAATCTCAGCTTTGGTTGGATATTTCAATTTTATTATTTGAAATACTTGTTTATTGTTATTCCTGGGAATATTATCGGAGAGTTGATATTAAACTGGCTACAAAAAAGTAATCAATCTGCGGAAATAGCAGAAAATCAGCAAGTTTTAGGTTCTCGTAATACACAGCGTTTATTGCTGATTATTCTATCCATGTTGATGATTTGCTTAGTCTTGCTGGTAGGATTGCAAGGACGTTGGATATGGCAAACAACCCTAGTAAGTGCGGCGATTTGTGGCGCAAGTTGGTTATTATTCTCCCAACCTGAAAATGATATAGATAATTTGCTGAAGCAATTTTATCAATGGGGTGTTTATTGGTTATTATTAGGCTTATTTTTTGAGCCGTTTCAAGGAGGAATTCATAAAGACCCTTCTACCTATAGTTATTATTTTATCACAAGTGCGATCGCAATTTTTTTACTGATAACTTTTACCATCTTAATTGATATCTTCAAGCAGAAGAAATGGCTGCAATTATTAATCGATAATGGGCAGAATCCGATGATTGCTTATGTAGCCTTTGCTAATTTGCTTTGGCCTATCTTACAACTAACAGGTATGGAAGATTGGATTATTGCTAATACAACTACGCCTGTGATGGGAGTAGTTAAAGGAATTGCTACGACTTTACCAATCGCACTGTTTACTAGTTTATGTACTCGCCTCAAGCTATTTTGGAAAACTTAAGATGGGCATTGGACATTTATCAACAGTCAACAGTCAACAGTCAACAATCCTCACAATGGATTGTGCAAGGGACATCCAATTTTTTAAATACCCAATAAATTTGTAGTGCGAGCATCTTGCTCGCTGGTGTTCAAAAGCGAGCAAGATGCTCGCACTCCGAAATATGGATAATTATATTTTTTGTAAGTCCCCAACTTAATAGCAAAATAGCTGAGTATGTCGGTGCGTTGGGAGCATCCCAATTTTGACGCAATACCCTAGAAGGGTATTGCTATACCAACAAAGCCTGCCTTGGCAGGCTATCAAACTTTTAGCCTGCCAAGGCAGGCTTCGTATTTCTAGCCCCACCCTTATAGGGTGAGGGCGTTTTTGCACATTTGAGATGCTCCCGGTGCGTTGCGCTGCGCGACAACACACCCTACTGTGCTGACTACAAATTATGCCTTCAAATGCTGGAGAATTAAAGAGCAAACATCAGTTGCATAAATTAATTCTTCATTCATTAAATGAGTTTGCTGGCTAATAAAAATTGGCCCCTCGCTTGGGGAATTTGTCACACAACCGTGAGAACCACGCACTAAGGAAGCATCGAGAGGAATTACATCCATTAGGTAGCGAAAACCTAATTTTTTCTGCAATAGCTTAGAAGCAATTTTTAATTTGGGAAATTTCAGTTGCGGATCGAGAAAAAGCTCTACCGGATCGTAACCTGGTTTGCGGTGAATATCTACAGTTCTGGCGAAATCCGGGGCTTTCTCATCATCCAACCAGTAGTAATAGGTAAACCAAGCATCCGATCGCGCGATCGCCACTAACTCCCCAGATCGGGGATGATTAAGATGGTAGGCTTGTTTTCCCTCTTCATCCAATACTTGCGCTACCCCTTCCGTTTTCTCCAGCAACTCGCGCACTTTAGGAATATACACCGGATCGTTAACATATACATGGGCAATTTGATGATCCGCAACTGCAAATGCAATACTCGCACCAGCATCGAGTAATTCTCGTCCTAACTCTTCCCTCACAGTTATTAAACCATTGTTTCTGAGTACGCGGTTCAAATCTACTGCTTGAGACACTGGAGTAATCCCATATTCAGAAAGAATAATTACTTGCGTATTTCTTGCTTGATAATAATTAATTAAATCGCCACAAATAGCATCAATTTCTTGGACATCTTTTTGGATTTGCTGTTTATCTTGCCCATATTTTTGTAAACAGTAATCTAAATGCGGTAAATAAATTAATGTTAAAGTAGGTTTGTACCGTTCCTCAATCCATTTTGCAGAATTAGCAATCCATTCGCTAGAAACAATTGAGGTATTTGGCCCCCAAAAATTAAATAAAGGAAATTGACCTAAATCTGATTGAATTGAATCGCGAATATTGGCAGGATATGTATAAATATCCGGTAGCTTTCTGCCATCTGCGGGATACATTGGGCGTGGTGTAATGGCATAGTCTACAGAAGAGTACATATTGTACCACCAAAAAAGGTTAGCACAAGTAAAATCAGGGTCAATAGATTTAGCAATTTCCCAAATTTTTGGAGACTGTACTAATTTATTTGACTGTCGCCAAAATTTAATTTCACAATCATCGCGGAAATACCAGCCATTAGCCACAATGCCATGTTCATTTGGCAATTTACCTGTTAAATAAGTAGCCTGTACAGAACAAGTTACCGCAGGTAATATGGGTTTAATTGGTAATATTTGACCTTTGGCAGCCCAAGCAGATAAAAATGGTGTATTTTCTCCGATTAAATTGGGTGATAAACCGACGACATTGATAACAACTGTTTTTTGCATTTGTTTAATAGCCTGTTAAATATTATTAATAGATTTATTATTTTTAATATATAGGACTTACGCACACTCTACGAATTCTTGGCGTTCTTGGCGTCTTGGCGGTTCAATAAATGAAGCTTTTTGGCAATTTTTGCGTAAGTCCTGATATAGTATGGCGTTTCCCGATATACTTGGGGAATGGCATTACAATCTACATATTTAATCATAGAAATTGCTTAATACCCACTCATACTCACGCTGAATAGAAGTTAGGATATCTATTTTCATTTCTGGTGGTAATACGTCCCATGTATAAGTTTCAATTTCTAGATGGTGACAAGCATGATTTTGTTGCAGTAAATGCAAAATTGTCACGATATCATCTTGGGTGGATTGCAAAATTTGATAATCGCGGATGAAAATGGGGACATGAAAATGAGTCCGCAATTCTTCCGCTTGAGATTGTATTAATTGGGGTAATGCTTTAATTAAATCAGGATAATGATATAGTGTGCCGTCATGGCGACGTTCTATTACTTGATGGAGATAAGTAGATTCAGCAAAAGGTTGTAAGCGTTCAACTATTACACTGCGTTGTTGAATATCTGATGGTATTTTGACCTGAATTGCTGCACTAATTTGAATTTTACCAATTTTAATACCTGCTGCGTTTAAGGATGTAAATACAGATTCGGGCTGCTCGTATTCTACGGAAAAATGGCAAGTATCATAACAAATCCGTACATGGTCAAGTAATTTAGTTTCGGCTAAACTATGTGAAATATTTAATTTTTCTGCTAAATAATTACCACCAATTGGTAATAACCAATTTTGATAAAAGTCTATGACTTCTGAGGTATTCTCTATTAACCCATCAGGTTCAGGTTCTAAATCAATATGCAATAATTTACCTGTGGCTTGCTGAATACTTATCATTTCCGCAACAACGGCTGCGATATTTAAACAGCTATTCTTAAAAACTATATCTTGCTTTTCTTCTGCTTCTAACCACCAAGGTTTATATGATAAAGGTAATGTAGAAATTCCCCCATCCAAACCTTCAGGTAAGAAAGCTGCTAAAATTTTGGTTAAGTTTAAAGTATATTCTAGCCGTTCTTGATTTGACCAATCTGGTGCATAAACTTGGTCTTTGACTACTTGTCGATGAAATCCCCCATAAGGAAAGCCATTTAAGGTGAAAACATATAAATCTTGTTGATGTAGCCAAGTTTGAAATTGAGCTAAATTATTACCTTCTAAAAGTTGCTTGGCGGCTGTATCTGCTAGCCTTAAGCCAATTCCAAAAGGTGCTTGAGGTGATAGCCTTTGTTTGAGTTCGGGAATATATTTTTGTAGATTAGTAAAAACTTCTGACCAACTTTCGCCAGGATGAATATTTGTGCAATATGTGAGGTGAAAGTTATGATTTGCAATTTTCATTGATAAATTACTACTTTGTTGATAATGATGTGGAGAAGGTGAATATATTTTGGTGCGTTGCGCTGCGCGACAACACACCCTACAGATTTAGGTAACAGCAAATATTTTTGCGAATGATAGGGAAATTGGCAGTAAAATTATGACTAATAAACCGTAGGGTAAACCAGCAAAACCAGCCGCCATTGTTGCATCTAAAATAATCAAAGATAACACGCCGACTTTGACAGCATTTCTGATTTTTTCGGGTACTGGTTCGCGGGCGGCTTGGATAAAATTCGGCAATACTCGGACAGCTAATAAAACAGCAAATGGTAATGCAGAAATTAATGTATATTCTGTCAATAATCCTAAACTTAAAACTGCTATTAATACTATGGCAATTAAAATTACTGCTATGAATCCAGTAATCTTTTTACCACCGTGAACTTCTCCTTGGCTAATTGCGGTGATAGCAGCTATATAAAGTATAGGAATTATTGCTAAATACCAACGTTCTAAGATAATTGTAGGTACAGCACTGACACCTAATAATAAATTGCTTCCTCGACATAAACCCATATTTAAAGGGCCGAAAAAAGGATGATGTTTGGCGAGGGAATCGTATAATAATGCTGCACAGGTGATGAAGATAGCGATCGCTAAACTCAACCCTGATACTTGAGACGCTGCAAAAAGTGCGATCGCAAATAATATCATCCCCAATACAGCCGCATTCTCACGAGACACCCTACCGCTAGGAATCGCCCTCGATGGGCGTTCCTGTTTATCTAATTCCGCATCAAACACATCGTTAAAAACGATACCTCCACCATATAATCCAGTGGTAGCCAATAATAACCAGCCTAGAGTTACTAAATTAGGATTATTTGCTGAATTATTGATTAATTCCGCAGAAATCACACCCAAACCAGAAGCCGCAAAACCAACTAAAATATCAGCCCAAGCTGTAACAATATTTGCTGGGCGCATCAACTCTAAATACCCGCGCCACTTAGGTAAATTTAAACTTGTGATGTTTGTCATTTGTCAGTTGTCAGTAGTCAGTAGTCAGTTGTCATTTGTCTCCCTTGTCCTCCTTGTCCCCCTTCCTTCCCTGCTACTCAATCAGTACATAGTCTGCTACTGACTTAATCCCTGGTTCTTGTCCGCGCAGTACTGAGTTACCGTTGAACATTTGAGTCTGGTCTGCGGATGGAGAATTGAGCCAATCGGAGACTTGCATTTGTCCTGTTTGGCTATAGGCTGCAAGGGCGTTTTCGTAGCATACTGCTTGTACGTGTTCTTCCGGTATACCCATGTCTAACATTAAACGCGCGGTTTTCGGGACTGCTAAAGGATCGCTGACGCCCCAGTCGGCGCTACTATCAACAATGATGCGGTTACTTCCGTACTGACGAACAATTTCTACCATCCGGGCGTTACCCATCTTGGTTTTGGGGTAAATTGTGAAAGCAGCCCAAAAGCCTCGGTTTAATACTTCTGCAACAGTTTCTTCGTTGTTATGATCGATAATTACTTGCGCCGGATCTAGCCCATATTCGATACAGCGATCCATACTGCGGCTAGCACCCTCTTTTTTATTACGATGAGGAGTGTGAATTAATACCAGCATATCCAGTTCTTTCGCTAGGGCTAATTGCTGACAAAAGTATTTATCCTCGGCTTCTGTCATGTCGTCATAGCCAATTTCCCCAATGGCGACAACACCTTCTTTACAAGCATACAGAGGTATCAATTCCATCACCTCTGCGGCTAAGGCTTCATTATTCGCTTCTTTGGGGTTGAGTCCAATTGTGCAATAATGTTGAATGCCGAATTGACTAGCGCGAAAGCGTTCCCAACCTACCAAGCTGCTAAAGTAATCTTTGAATGAACCAGCTGTTGTGCGTGGTTGTCCTAACCAGAAAGACGGTTCAATAACTGCGACAATTCCATATTCCCGCATGATTAGGTAATCATAAGTTGTACGGGAACACATGTGAATGTGAGGATCGATAAACATCATAAATAATTCAAAATTCAAAATTCAAAATTCAAAATGAAGACTGCAATATCAATAACTTTGTTGAATGATAAAGCTTGGTAGTTATTTGCAGATTGGGAGGCGATCGCGGTTAAAATTACTCCAAGTTAATTCGCCTCTTTGAATCGCTAACTTTAAGTCTGGATACATAGACAGTAACCCTTGCGCTGCTGGTAAAGAAGATTCAGCACAAGCTAATGCTGCTGCTTGTTGTTCTATTATGTCGCCATCTGCCAAAACTTTGGCTAAATCTGCAATAATTTCACTATCAGCAAATTTTCCCACTGGTCGCCATAGTTCTGGCGATACTGGGCGTTTAGCAGCCCAACGTTCATGGGCATAGTTTACCAACATCTTTGCTAATTCGGGATTGGCGCGGCGGTCTAAACCATATATTAAATGCAAAGGACTACCGACGAATAAAGCCTTTAGCACCATTTGATTCCAAGCAATATTATCTAAATAATCTGCTGGATAGGGGTTGTGTAAAGCGATCGCATTAAACACATTAACCATGTTACTGCGAATACCTTCCGCAGCTCGTTGGCTGTGTAATTCTGGATGGGGTAATAAAGGTAAACTTTGATACAAAGCTACCAATTCCCTCATATCCGCACTACTGAAAACTTTATCAAGCGATCGCACATAATTCTCAGAGCGATCGTGAGGTAAAGCTAGTAGCAAAAATGTCCGTCCAGCTTGATCTACAGTCCAATCGCCAGGAAACCAGCCAGGAACTAAATCTTCGGCTTTGCTTAAATCTTGGGATGTTAACTGTAAATTATCTTTACCTAAATAACGGGGTACAGCACTAAAAGCGGTAAAAAATATTCTCTCAGGTGCGCCTTCCGCAATCTCTGTCTGTTTTTGTTCCAGCCAAGCCAGTGCTGTTGAAGAAACAGACTGTGATAGCCAATAATATATCAATTTTTTTACATTACTCATGACATGAATGAATACAAATAATTACTTAAATTTTTGATGTAACAAACTCTGTGTAGCAAACTCAAGGTAAAGGTTTACTCAAGTAATAGTTAAGCCTAGGTTAAAAATTAGAAAAATATTAACTCTTTAAAAAACATGCTTAGTGTATGAAATTTTCTTGTTTAAAACTTTATTGAATCTCCAATAATTTCGGAAATTTCAATAAGATAATATGAAGATGTAGTAATTAACCGGGCAATTATTGATTGACTTTATATAGAATACGGTTACCCCTAATTTCAGTATTGGTATTTACCACAAAATCACAACTAAATTTAGAACCGCAATTAAAGTAATAAGCAATATGATTTTGACTGCATCTACTAGCACGATGGGGCTAACTTTGTGCATTAAGAATCTGTATTATTAGCGTGTTTTGGCGGTTATTTATACTAACAATTCATCTGATAGCGAACTGGCAATTAATTATTAAAAAAATAAAATTAATTGCACCAAAACAATTTCTCCAGAGAGCAAACAATAAATATGTTGATTACAGATAATAGCCTAGTTAGCCTGAAGCCAATTCAGCAATCTGTTCGAGTTACCTTTAATTATGATGTTCATTTTACTCATGGGTTGTTTGAATTAGACAATCCTTTACTCGCAGAAGTAATTGCCGGAAATGGTGAGATAACGCCTAAGAAAGTTCTCGCGGTAGTAGATGCAGGATTATTACAATACCATCAGGGTTTAGTCAATAAAATATCTAATTATGCTCATTTTTACGAAGATATTATTAATTTAATAGAGCAACCTATAATTATTCCTGGTGGCGAATTAGTTAAAAACAATCCGAAATTTGTTGAACAAATTCATCAGTTAATTGATGCTGGTGGAATATGTCGTCACTCTTACGTGTTAGCTATTGGTGGCGGCGCATTTTTAGACATGGTAGGATATGCCGCAGCTACTGCACATAGAGGAATCCGGCTGATAAGAATACCAACTACAGTATTAGCGCAAAATGATTCTGGTGTAGGAGTAAAAAACAGCATTAACGCCTTTGGTAAAAAGAATTTTCTCGGTACATTTGCCCCTCCTTACGCAGTATTGAATGACTTAAATTTCCTTGCCAGCCTTGACGATCGCGATTGGCGATCGGGAATTGCGGAGGCGGTAAAAGTAGCATTAATTAAAGATGCCGATTTCTTTCATTTTATGAGAATTTATGCTGAAGAATTAGCATCTCGTGATATGAAATTGATGGAAAATGTAATCTATCGTTGCGCCCAATTACATTTAGAACATATTGCTAATAGTGGCGATCCTTTTGAAAAAGGTTCATCCCGTCCCCTAGATTTTGGACATTGGGCGGCGCATAAATTAGAACAAATTACAGATTACAAATTACGTCACGGTGAAGCGGTAGCAATTGGTATTGCTTTAGATAGTACCTATGCTTATTTAATTGGGTTACTGTCGCAATCGGAATGGCAAAATATTCTCGTGACGCTCAAACAATTAGGATTTACTTTGTACCTACCTGCGCTTACAGAACAATTAGAGCAACCAAATCATCCCCAGAATTTATTTAGGGGTTTGACAGAGTTCCGCGAACATTTAGGTGGAAAGTTAACTATTACTCTGCTGCAAGGAATTGGGCAAGGAATAGAAGTGAATCAGGTAGATTTATCTATTTACAAACAAGCTGTTTATATGTTGAGGGATTGGCTATAGAATCCCTGAGCATTGACGGTTGACTGTTGACGGTTGACGGTTGACGGTTGACTGTTGACTGTTGACTGTTGACTGTTGACTGTTGACGGTTAACAGTCAACAACTAAATTTACTGTTTACTTACAACTACCATCAACACAAAATGAGGATTGATAGGTACTAGAACGCTTGCCAAAGATAGTATAGCGATTGTCGCGGATTTGTGCGTAAAAGCGATCGCCTACCCATTTCGCCCCAGGTAAAGCGCGGTAAGCATCAACAAATATACTTCCCAACGGTAATAACCTACCAATTTCTTCTGCGGCGTCACTACCCTGCCAGCGCTTGTCTGGTGCATCCGCATCAATTAAAATCATCCCTTGTTCGCATTCTTGGGGCGTAATCCCAAATTTAGCAAGTGTTGGCTCATCTTGCATCGGACTGTAGCGAAACAGCTTGCCTTGATCTAAGCTCTCTAATAATTGCACTAATGTAACGCAGAGATTGCAGTTACCATCGTAAATCACGTAGTAATTCATCAGCTTAATTTCTACCCTCAGGCATAGACATGGTTTTCTTTAAAAACTGGGTGCTTGGGGATTTACATTTAGCTTAACGTTTTTCGCGGTTGGGGAATTGCGATCGCGTCAACATTCATCCGGTAATCATCGCCACTTTCCCATCTAAATAACTTCTCACAGTGACTACCTTGGCTAGAGAAATCGCAGCTATTATCCCATATCCCAGATAGAATACTGAGTAATCAAGAGATACCGGGGAGAGAAATAACTCCAAATTCCGCTCCTCAGTCAATACAGGAACCCCCAAAAACCAGTTACAATTGAAATTCTGTAAAATTTCCAGACATCAGCTATTCCAAGATTCTGGGAAGTTAACTTAGTATGTTCAGGGGACTAAAACTATGATTAAGCTCGGCTCACTAGTAAAGTCCTCAAATAATTCTTTGGGGATTGGAAAGGTTATTGACAATAGCCATAGCGAAATTTTGGTTGAGTATTTCTGCTCACCGGGACAACGCTTGCAAAAGGCTTTACCTTTAAATTCGCTGTCATACGCTAAACTACAACAGCAAACTCGCTGCTATATCAAATTAAAAAACCAAGAAAAATGGATCATTGGCAGAATTTTTGCTTGGGATGAAGACAGCGAAAAATATCAAATTGATTTGCCAGATAAAAAAACTGTCATTATTAATGAACAAGATATTTATGTTCGTTGTAATCTCGCAGTTAAAGATTCTATTGAAACTTTAGCAATTAAAGGTCAAGAAACGCCTTATTTGTATGACAGAAGATTTGCTTTACTCAAATCTTTAGTTCAGCAGCGTGCTGTGAGTCGTGGAATGACAGGATTGATTTCTGCCAATATTAATCTTTATCCCCATCAAGTTGAAGTTGTTCGCCGCGTCTTAGAAGATGCTAACCAACGCTATTTATTAGCAGATGAAGGCGGACTAGGAAAAACTATAGAAGCTGGTATAATTCTCCGTCAATATCTCTTGGATGAACCGAAAAAAGGTGCAGTAGTTGTTGTTCCCCCATATTTACTACCACAATGGCGGCAGGAATTAGAACAGAAATTTTACATTTCTCATTTTCCTAAACGAGTTGCTGTACTGTCCTTTGATGATGTTCATAAAATTAACCCAAAAGCCAGTGTAGGCTTGCTGATTATCGATGAAGCACAGCAAGTTGCAGCAATGGCTACTTCTTTAGAAACAGCAGTACGCCAGCGTTTTGAAGCTTACAAAAATTTAGCTCATAGAAGCGAACGGTTAATTTTATTGTCTACCAATCCAGATATCAGCAATGAAAAAGAATTGCCGATTCTGCTGTATTTACTAGAGCCAGAAACCTATAAACTCAATGATGTAGCTGGGTTTCGGGAAAAAATTAAAAAACATCAAATCCTGGGTAAAATTATCTTCTCTCTCAAAAAAGAAGCTGATGCTTTAAACGTGAAAACAAATTTAGAGCAACTGCAAAATTTATTACCTGAAGATAAATATTTACTCAATTTGATTGAGGATTGGCAAAATTCTCAGCAAGAGACAATTATCCAGACAATTTGTCAGCATATTAGCGATACCTATAGTCTGAGTCGCCAAATTCTCTGTAACCGTCGTGCTAATGTTCCAGATGCTATTTTTAATCGCCAGATTACACCCAAAGAAGAATATGATTTAGATGAGCGTTCCTATGACATTCATGAAATCATCGAAAAATGGCGGACTACCGCACCGCATCAACCAGAATATCAACGCATTTTTCTGTTATTGTTTTTAGCGGCTGGTACTTGGTTAGGTATTTTAGAACAGGTAATTGCAGCGCGTTTAAGTGGAATTCGCAATCCGGAGCTAATTAAAGAATTTGGCAATGATGATGGCAATATATTGACGCAAACGGCTAAATTTCCGGGAGAAAACGAGCTGTTGATGTCATTGCGCCAAATTATCAGCCAACCTTCAGAAGATGGCGATCGCATTGAACTACTTAAGATTATCATCCTCTATCGCCTATCGGAAATTCTGGGATTGCAATCATATCGCAGCAATATCAAGCAACTCGGTGAAAGAGTTAAACAGCGCATTCAAAGACCGATTCCTGGCGATTATTTACCCAAAATCGTCATATTTACAGGCTTTAAACAAAGCTGTACCGAAATTGTCCGGACTTTATCGCAAATTTTTGGTACAGCTAGCGTGACTAGTCAACAATCAGAACAAAACCCCGCACAAGCTGAGAAAAATTTAGCCCAGTTTCAAACTAATTCTAGTTGTTTTATCTTAGTTTGTGATTCTACGGCTGAAATAGGTCATAACTTCCAATTTATCGATTGGATGATTAATTTTGACCTTCCCTGGTTACCCAAGCAACTAGAACAAAGAATTAGCAGAATTGATAGAATTGGGCGTTCTTCAGAGATTAATTTTACTGTTTTAGTTGGTGTTGATTTAGAAGAAAGTGTGCATAGTGCTTGGTATAATTTCCTCAAAAATGGACTGGCAATTTTTAATCAATCAATTACCAGTTTCCAACCTTATATTACTAAGAAGTTACCAGAGCTAGAAACTACTCTATTTCATGGCGGTGCTAGTGGTTTATTACAAACTACAGAAAGCATTCAACAAGAAATCTCGCAAGTTGAAATAAATATCAGCGCCGAAAATGCTTTAGCGGAAATTAACCTGTCAGAAACCGAAAATAGCTATTTTGCAGCCTTAGACGATTATGACAGTCAACATCTGGAAATTAAACGCGCCCTTGAAGGTTGGATTGACCAAGCCTTACACTTTAAATCAATCTATAATCCAGAATTACCAGATGTAAAATCCTATCAACCCATCAAGCAAACTCTAGTCAGTGCTGATGAATTTCAAAATTACTTTGCTAATAGTAATATTGATAAATTTGGCACTTATAATCGCCGGATAGCTAATCAAAACTCTCAATTGAAGTTGTTTAGAGTTGGTGAAGGATTAGTAGATGCAATTTGTAACTATCTCAAGTGGGATGATAGAGGACATGCTTTTGCAATTTGGCGTCAAGACACATCATGGAATACTAGTCAACAAAAGGAATGGTTTGGTTTCCGTTGTAATTATTTAGTTGAAGCTAATCTCAAAGCCGTCAAACAGATTTTAGCCGAACATCAACAAGATAATTCTCAATTCAATTCCTGGAAGCGCTGGATTGAGGGTTTCTTTCCGCCCATAATTGAAAGTATCTTTATTGATGCTGGTTCGGAATTATTATCCACTGTTACAGATGAATCACTGTTAACCATTCTCCAACGTCCCTATAGTAAAGATAAAACCAATAAGTTAGGGCAAGATTATAATTTGGCTAAGGAACGTATTGAGGTACTGGATAATTTTATTCCGGCTGATAATTGGCAGAATATTTGCTATCAAGTCCGCGATACTGCGAGACAATTACTCAGCGAACGTGGAGATTTTCAGGAATTATGCACAACTGCGGCTACCATTGCTGAACAAAAATTAGCCCAAAGAGTAGAACAATTACGTTTGCAGTTGAGTCAACAATCAGGAAATTCTACTTTAACTGACGAGTTGAAGATAGTAACTGCTGTAAGTAAAGCTATTATTGATGGAATTTGCCAACCAGAAATGCAACTTGATTCTGCTGGTTTTATTGTTGTTTCTGGACAAGCTTTCTCAGGTTAATCAGGATTTCTCAGCATACAGCATATTTTAGGTCAATGACGCGCTTCGGGGCATGGCAGTGCCAGTGCCCCTACTGAACTGACAGGAATAAAATGATGAAAAAAATCGTAGGTTGGGTTGAGGCTTTGCGAAACCCAACATTTAATACGCGAATTTTGAATTTTTAAATATCAATTGGTAAGGAAAAATCGCGAGACCATTCATTCCAAGAACCAAAATAATTTCTGGCTTTAATTCCGGCTAATTCCAAAGCAATTAAAGTATTCGCTGCCCTTGAACCTTTAAAACAATAAATGTAAACTGTAGAATGGCTAGTAATACCTACAGATTGACAAATTTCTAAGATTTCTGCTTTTGAGCGAAACGTGGCGATATCAGCAGATGAACTCATTAACCGATGCCATTCTAACCAGACAGCGTTGGGAATTCTACCTTTACGAGGACAAAAATCAGCACCATAGGGAGAAGAACTTAACCCCAACCATTCATCGCGATCGCGTACATCTAATTTAATAATTCCTGGATTGTCAATTGCTGCTAACATCTCTGTAGTAGTCACCATCATTTCCGCCTTGGGAGACAATTGAAATCTACTGCTTTGGCGTAATGGTACTGCATTGGTAGTGGGTAATCCTGCTTGCAACCAAGCTTTATATCCCCCGTGTAAGATAGACACATCAGCGCAACCTAAATATTTTAATAAAAAAGCTGCGCGACAAGATTGACCGTAACCTTGGTTAAAACTGTCTTCATAGACAATTAAGGATTCTACACCAGAAATTCCTAACCCACTGAGAATTTCTGTAAAATGCGCTTGCAATTTTTGTAATCCTGTAGGGGAGGAATTTTCTAATAAATAGGTGAAAAAGTCGCGAATATTCAGCGCTTGGGGAATATGAGAAATTGCATAATCTTCTGGGCTGCGCGTATCGATAATGACAGTTTGTAATGGCTTTGCTGCTAATACAGACGTGAGTTCTTGAGGCGAAATGAGGAGTTTTGTATTCACGCTTTTCTGCTTCTATTGCCTTACCATGAAGCATTATCGCGTTCCTACTCTTCTACATTGAGGAATGCAAATTACAAAACGATGAATTGCAAATGTTATCAGTCAACAGTCAACAGTCAACCGTCAACTGTCAACCTACCAAGGATTTCCCACCATTGTAAATCCTGCCCAATAATAAGGATGGGATAGTAATTCATTAGCGCGATCGCTTGTGTCTCCAGGTAAAGGTAAACTTTGTACGGGTTCTAAACCGAAAATTTGACCATTCTTAATATAAACTTTCCCTGTTGCCATCGCTACTTGGGCTTGTCTTAAAGCTTCGGCACGAATTGGCGAAGTTTTCAAGCCTTCGTAAAATTTCGTCATTAATGCGGCTGTACCGACATCATTCACCGCCCAAAGGCTAGCGACACTAGTTTTTACCCCAGCTAATACGGCTAATCCAGCAAAGCCAATTTCTGCTTCTTCGTTTCCTAAAGCTGTTCGACAAGCACTTAGCACCATCATTTCTACTTGGGGTTCATTTAAGCGTAACTCCCGAATTTGGTTTAAGCGTAACTTGTCTTCCCACAACTGAATATAAGAGTTACTCAATGCACCAGCACTAAAATCAGCGTGGGTTGCCATGTGAATAATCCCAAATGGCTGTTGACGGCGGATAGCTTTGAGATTTTCTAAAGTCGCTTGTTTGTCTAGCAGTAATTTTCCTTGCCAAAGTTTTGACACTAATGTGCTTAATTCTACGGGGACTGCTGGTAAAGGTTCTTGCCCTTGGGTACTTTGGGAAACTCCCAAGGCTAAAACTTGAGATTTCTTAATATCTGTATACAAAGTATTAGTTAAACTCAGGCTAGGCATTAAACCTATACTATATTTTTCTACCAGAAATCTTTGACCATCGTGTAGCGCCGCCATTGGCGTAGAACGTAAGCCAATATCGGGTAAAAATACCAAATTATTGATGTTTTTCGCCTGTAATTCTGCGTCTAAGGGCGCAATTAGCCAACGATAAAGCTGCTGTGCTGAAGCTAAATAACTGTTGCGACGACGATTTTGCGGACTAGTAATTTGTTCACGAAATTCCTTCGCTACTGCTAAAACTTTAGCTTTTGTTGCTTCCGGAACGCGCCGACGGATTGGTTCGCCTTTTCCTGTGACTATTACTAGTTCTAGTTGTTGATTATCTTGTTCTGCTGATGTATCTAACTGTTTTGTCGATTTAGCTGTTCCTAACAACCCATCAGGTGTAACTTCTACAGGAACAAAACTAATATAGATAAACGCAGGTTTGACACCAGTAGCTTGCTCAATTTTGACTGCAATTTCCCTTGCTTCATCGGGAGATTTGAGCCGAGGACTAGATACGCCCAGATAATTGGCTATTCTCGCTGTAAATTCACCTTCTGGTGTAGGGTTAGAATCGAGAACGCTAATCTCGTTTTTGGGCGGATTGGGAATAGGATTAGGTGGGGTGTTTTCATTACATTGGAAAGTGCAAGGAGGAACATCCGGAGTCGGTGTTGGTGTTGGTGTTGGTGTTGGTGTTGGTGTTGGTGTTGGTGTTGGTGTGGGAGTCGGTGTGGGAGTCGGTGTGGGAGTCGGTGTTGGTGTTGGTGTTGGTGTTGGTGTCGGTGTTGGTGTTGGTGTCGGTGTCGGTGTTGGTGCGGTGACGTTGATTTGGATTTGTGTTGGTGTTGAAGTAGAAACGCGATCGTTCGCACTAATGGTAAAAGCATTGAGGGAACCATTAGTATCTATAGGGGGTGTATACTCTAAAGTATCGCCAGTCTTGATGGTCGTCACTCCTGAAACCGGAGTACCATTAACAGTTAAACTGCCTGTATTGACGACATTAATTTGAATCGTTGTGTTGTCATTATTCGCATCTGATGCTTGTGGTGCTAAATCTGCAAAGGTAAATGTAACGGGTTGATTAGTTTGGGTATCAGGTAATGTTGTCTTAGCTGTAATTGTTGGCGGACTATTTACAGAATTAATTGTAATGCCGGTGGGTGTTGTTGTATCCAGTCCGCCATTGGGTAACACAGGTGAACTCAAGCTACCCGCAGCAATTCTCGTAGTTCCCCCAATATTCAGCGCGCCTGTTGTGCCGTTAATAGTTGAATTCCCTACGATAAAGTCTACATTATCGGGGCCGCCATCATGGCGAATTGCGATCGTACCTCCCTCGCTAGTACTTCCACCTTCTCCGAAATCGATAATTTTACCTGTGAATATGGTATCGCCTGTACTATCTTCCGATAATGTTCCCGTACCTTGAATGATGCCATTAGTCAGCACTTGCACGTTACCACCTTGAAGATTATTATCATTGGCTGATGTAATGACTTGTGAAGAGATGGTACTAAATTGAATTTTACTGCCAAAAGGATTGGTAGTCTCTAAGGTGACATTACCTGCTTGCAAAGTTGCATTACCATCAACATTAAAACCTCTAGCTGAGGTATTAATATTATTAGTAGTAATATTAACTGCGGCATTTAAGTTAACTGCACCGGATGTCCCTGTAAAATCGCCACCGCCTTGAGTTTTGAATATAGATGAATCGATATTTCCTGTAGTAATACTGCCTGTATCTGTCTTAATTTCGACATCGCCACCGATAGCTGAGTTATAACTCTGGTCAACAGAGGAATTAATATTACCTGTAATAATATTACCGAGAGAACTTAAATTAATCGTTCCTGCTTGAGCCGTACTGACATCTGAGAAAGTACTTGCAATTGTACTGCTGTTGAGATTTCCTAAATTCAGCGTGCCATTACTGCTAGTAACGGCGATATTCCCAGCTGTCAAACTTTCAATTCCCTCAGAAAATTCTTCGCTAGTACTAAAACTGGCTGTGGTATTAATGTCGTTGGTGGTGATATTATTTGCAGCGTTTAAGGTCACCGCACCACCTACACCAGTAGAATTACTACTATTATCTATGGTAACTGAAGAGTCAATTGCACCTGTAGTAATACTACCTTTGGGAGCATCTAACGTTATTGAACCACCACCGACAGGAGTGCGGGAAATACCGTTGCTAATTCTGCTGGTGTTAATATCCCCCGATGTAATTGAACCAGTTAAACTAGTAATAGTCACACCTGTATCTTGCAGTGCCAGCCCAGCTTCACCGATCGCGATTCGACTGTTGCCAGTAGCAATAATATTACCAGTAGTAATGTTATCAACGGCAGATAATTTAATCTCGCCTCTGGGACTAGTACTATTATTACTGGTGTTGAGAGTTCCTAAGGCGATCGCGCTACCTCTGTTAGTAACCTCTATATTACCACTACCATAACCACCACCAGAGGCAATAATATCACCACCAATAATATTATTGCCCGTTGCCAATAAACTGACATTACCGCTTTGAGCGAAATTAGCAGTTGTATTGATATTACCTAGAGTTAAACTAGCTCCTGTAATCGAGATGTTTCTGCCATTAGTATTAATGGTTTGGGTGCTATCCATTATGAAAGAACCCGCACCATTACTATCTGCATCAGCTGTAAAGGTAATGTTTGTCCCACTGCTAATAAAATCTAGCGATACCCCATCAGCAACGGTAATGTTATTAGTCGCTTCTAAGGTAATAGCCGCAGTTTGATTTTCTAAGGCTGATTTAGAAATTGTAAATGTCGCTGGGGTAGCATCTTGGAGAATTGTTGGTAAAGAACGATCCTCCGGTTGTGGTGCAGAATCGACAATATTAATATCTGTGGGATCTAATAGCAAATTACCCAGGCTACCTTTCACCGCACTCAAATCAACATTACCTTGGAAAAGTAGGTTATTTTTACCGGATACTTCTACAAAACCGCCATTCCCAAAATTAGTACCCCCAGTAGCTGCGATTTTCCCAAAGAATTGGGTGTTATCATTACCCCAGACAATGACTCGTCCGCCATTACCATTTAAATTACTATTAGCTGCAATTTGCGATCGCGCATCAACATAAGTTTGATTAGCATTGGGAACTGTTCCTTCTCCTCTATAATCGCCGCCAATCAGTGCATTACCGCCGCCATTATTCCCAGAAGCGTTAATATTTGCACCAACTAACCCGACTTTTGCGCCTAAAATATTAACTGTACCGCCCGTATTACCAGATACATCAACTTTGCCACTGACAATAGTTGTGCCGGGATTGGTGGGAACATTGACGTTAGTACCGGGAAGTTTTACGGAACCATCAGCGTTAGCAATTATTCCTGTGTTCCCAACCGTGAGCAATTCTGGTAAAGCAGCGATGGGGATATTCCAGTTGGTTGGTTGATTGCTATTCCCCGCTAGACTTTCAACTTCTAAACTTAATAAATTCCCAGGTTGGCTCAGACGTATCCAACTTTGTCCGGGTACAGAGGTAACGGAGATTTTACCCGATTGGGCTGACAATTCCCCATTATTAATTACTGTACCACCTAATAGATTTAAACTTTGTCCCGTACCTACTGCCAAATTCCCCGCATTGAAAATTGCGCCTGGCTGGTTCATGGTAAAGGCAAAGCCTGTAGGATTCCCCACTAAAACTGAGTAATTATTAGTTCCTGTGGCGTTAAACCAGTTGTTACCAAAGCTAATACCATTGGCGGTTGTGACGGTGAAAGCACCGGGAACATTTAAGCTAGCATTAGCACCAAAGACAAATCCGGCGGGATTCATTAAAAACAGGTTAGGGTTACCACCGGTTACTTGAATTAAACCATTAATAATCGAAGGATTACCGCCAGTTATCCGACCGAGAATGTTTTGCAGGTTAGGATTAGCTTGAAAGTTAGCAATTTGTTCTGGTGTCAAGCCAAATTGTTGAAAACTGTGGAACAGATTCGCACCATCACTAGATGTGGTTCCCCCATGAATATCTAATATATTCCCATTGGGTGTAACGATAGTACCCGTACCATCAACTGCGGGGACAATTTGCCCTTGTGCTAACCCCGCATTCATAGCTAGCGTTAGGGGAAATATAGCTTTAATTATAGAATTGCCGACTTTACTGATAAAATTCCGGAAGGAAGGTTTGTGCCGTAAAACGAAACGACCTGCAAGTAGATCCAAATCTATTTGATATTTCTTTGCTATTCCCCGACGTTGTATAGCTCGATTAATAGCTTGTTGAGAACAGAGAAGAACTTCTAACCTGTGTATTTGCGAGATATTACCGGAATGGTTGCGGTAATAATATAGTGGCTTCTCGATCCGCCCTACCTGCCCTACCTCTGACAGCCGCAAACATAAGTCGTAATCTTCAGCATAATTCGGCGAACCGTGAAATCCCTGGACTAAATCGTATGTTTGCCGGCGAATTAAGCGGAATTGAAAACTCATGAAATCTACAAGCATTCGCTCTTGAGAATAAGGAATGCGACAGCGATCGCCATATCCCATAACTTGAGAATTTTCATTAATATCGAGATAATCAGTATAGACAAATCCCATCTTTGGGTGACGGTGGAGCAAAGTAACCGTTTCAGCTAAAGCTGTCGGTGCAAGGATATCATCGCTATCTACCCAACCAAAGTATTTTCCTTTAGTTTGCGCGATCGCACTTTGACGCGCTAACACAATTCCCTGATGCGGTGCTGCTACTACCCGCACTCGTCTATCTTGTTGTGCATATTGTAGAGCGATCGCGACTGAGTTATCACTAGAACCATCATCCCAAACTATTAATTCAAAATCTTGCCATGTCTGCTGCAAAACGCTTTTTATCGCGTCTTGTAGATAACGCTCCCGATTGTAACTAGTAATGACAATAGAAATCGGTGCTGACATGGAAAGGCTCCAGATATTGTTAACCTGTTACCAGGATATAATGCTAGGGTTATTACGGAGAATTCTTTGCCCAAAATTGTACTTAAATACATCAATTCTTTGTAATCCGGTCGCGAAAATATGATATTCAAATAATACTGGGGCGTTATGGCATAATCCGGAGTCCAAACAGGCCAGTTAGTTACATCAAACATCCCTAGATACGGACATGATACAAGGTAGAAAAACTGGTCTTACGCCTAAAATCCGCATTAAAAAAAGATTAATTGATTTATTTCCCCGTCTGAGTTGGCATTCCAGCTTGCTGATTCTGCATTTATTATCAACGATGGGGATTATTGGGTTAAAAGCAAAAGCTAGTGAAATTTCTAGTCAACAGTCAATAGTCAATAGTCAAAAGTCAATAGTCAATAGTCAAAACTCAATAGCCACTAATCCCAACTCAATAGCCACTAATCCCAACTCAATAGCCACTAATCCCAACTCAATAGCCACTAATCCCAACTCAATAGCCACTAATCCCAACTCAATAGCCACTAGTCAACAGTCAACAGTCAACAGTCAACCGTCAACCGTCAACCGTCAACCGTCAACCGTCAACCGTCAACCGTCAATAGCCACTAGTCAACAGTCAACAGTCAACAGTCAACAGTCAACAGTCAACCGTCAACAGTATTCTCAAACAAATCCAACCGCACCAGCACCAGTTATTCCTGAGCGGATTAATGCGCGCACAATTAAAGTTATAGGTAGTACTGTATTTACAGAACAACAGTTAAATCAAATTGTCCAGCCATTCGCAGGGCGAGAATTAACAATCGAAGAGTTGCGCCAAGCTGCTGATGCGATTACCCAGCTTTACCTAAATAATAACTATATTAATTCCAGAGCAATCCCCGAAACCATCCAGCCAGGAAATACAGATGGTGTAGTTGTCATTCGCGTCATTGAAGGACGAGTTGCAGACATAGATATTCAAGGAAACAAGCGGTTAAATTCTGGTTATATTCGCGATCGCATTCGCTTAGGTGCAGGCATTCCCTTAAATACAATTAAACTCGAAGAACAACTACGCCTACTGCGACTCGATCCCCTGTTTAATAATGTCGAAGCCAGTTTACGCCCTACAGGTAAAGTCGGTGAAAGTATTCTCATTGTCAGAGTTGAAGAAGCAAATCCCATCATTAGCAACCTCAGCATCGATAACTATTCACCACCTAGCATTGGTTCAGAAAGATTTGGCATTGAACTAGGACATCGCAATCTTACAGGTAATGGTGATGAATTAGCCGGAACGTGGTATCATACTCTCACAGGTGGTTCTGACGTTTTTGACTTTAGATACCAAATCCCCGTCAATGCCATGAACGGGAAAATTAGTTTGCGATATGCCACCAATAGCAACGAAATTACTCAGCCACCCTTCGATAACCTGGGAATTAAAGCTGATTTGGATGTGTATGAAATCAATTTCCGTCAGCCGATAATGCGATCGCCTAGAGAAGAATTTGCTTTATCCTTTGGCTTTACCCATCAAAGCGGGCAAACCTTCCTTTTCGACAGACTACCCACCCCCTTTGGTATCGGCCCCGATGTTAATGGCGTCAGCCGTACCAGCGTATTTAAATTTAGCCAAGATTATGTCAACCGCGATCCCCAAGGAGCTTGGTATTTACAATCGCAATTTAATTTAGGCACAGGTTTACTCGATGCCACAATCAACGCCAATCCCACACCAGATGGACGCTTTTTCAGTTGGCAGGGTTTAGTACAGCGCGTACAGCAACTGAATCAAGGCAATTTATTAGTCCTTCAAGGAGAAATACAACTTACACCAGATAGTCTCTTACCTTCTCAGCAATTCGTCATTGGCGGTGGACGTTCTGTGCGCGGATATCGGCAAAATGCTCGCTCTGGCGATAATGGCTTTCGCTTCGCAATTGAAGATAGAATTACAGTAGAACGCAATCAAGCCGGTTTATCTACCATTGAGTTAGCTCCATTTCTCGACTTAGGCGCAGTCTGGAATCAAGCAGATAACCCCAATAAATTACCCAATCAAACCTTCTTAGCCAGCGCAGGTTTAGGATTGTTGTGGAATCAAGCCTTGGGGATAGATAAACTGACAATGCGCTTAGATTATGGCATACCCTTCGTCAACTTGAGCGATCGCGGTAATAACGCTCAAGACGATGGCTTTTACTTTAGCATTCGCTATCAACCTTAACATTATTCCATCTTGTCCATTGTGGACAATTCTTATTAGTTACAATCGCCAAAATTCTGGGTACGCTAAAACCATGTAGAGCCAGAAAATTATTAATAAATATTTGTTTTTTAGTAAAATGGACAATAATGTGTCAAACCTCAGCCAGTCTCAACTAAATCCCCTATCCCCGGTAGAAGTATCTACCAAAGCTAAAGAAATCAGTTTATATATTAAACAAGCCTACAGCCATTTTGCCGCCGGAGATATCGAAAGTGCGATCGCAGATTTTAACACAGCCATCTGCATCCATCCCCACAGCGCCGAATTATATACAGCACGCGCCAATTTTCGCAAAAAGAAATTAGGCGATCGTCAAGGCGCATTAGAAGATTATACCCAAGCCATATATATTAATCCTGAAAACGCTTTCTTTTATTTTTGGCGCAGTCAAATACACCAAGAATTAGGTAATCAACAAAAAGCAGTTGAAGATTACAACATCGCCATGAGCCTTGCACCAGAAGGCACAATGTATCATTTAATTTAACACCAAATTACCAAAATACACCCGTAGGGGTGGGGTTTCCCCACCCTTTATCATTAGTCATTTGTCAGAGACGCAATTAATCACGGGGAGCATCCCAATTTTGACGCAATACCCTAGAAGGGTATTGCTATACCAACAAAGCCTGCCTTCGCAGGCTATCAAACTTTTAGCCTGCGTTCGTCGAAGACGTTCCCGAAGGGTAGGCAGGCTTCGTATTTCTAGCCCCACCCTTATAGGGTGAGGGCGTTTTTGCACATTTGGGATGCTCCCTAATCACGTATGTACAGTTGTTATTAGTTATTAGTCATTTATCAGGGTTGCAGGTGTCTTTAAGTTTCTTAATATAATTTCGTTGATTCTAAAAATTTCTCTTCCCTACGGCGTGTTTTCAAACTCTCAATTAGACTTAATTGTAGGTTGGGTTGAGGAACGAAACCCAACATTTACGTCACTTCGTTGGGTTGCGCTTGGCTTAACCCAACCTACTTTTGTAGTTTGAAAACAGTACCTAGCCCCTAGCCTCTAACCCCTATTCTCCATTTCTCGGCGTGCAGCTTTATTGACAGTATAATTACCTCCTCTAAAACACAACTTATGAGTTATAGGTTGTATTTTTTCTTCATCTAAATTTACAGGAGAATTCGCACGATAGGAAGCACCACGATAAATCAACTGATGACAATCTTCCTCAGCAGTAATTACTTTTGGTTGTGGAGATTCCGTTTCCAAACTTACAACTTTGCTATTGTAATATTCGTAGCTGGTACTAATTAAAACAGCAATTAATAGTAAAAGTAATACCTGCCAAGGAGCAAAAATTAACCCCAAAATTAAACTAATAGCCGCAAACACAGCTAATAGATGTGATACCTCATTATTACTTTTTTTAAAAAGAAAATAGCTAGTGATTAAACAAGCACACAGGAGAATGAAAAAACACAAAGCCATTTGTCCTCACTTTTGAAATCAAAGCAAAGGTTAGAGCGCGTAGATTTTTATAATTGTTGTTTATTTTACATCCGATCAACTTTTTGAGTCACCGTGCTAAGTCAGCAAAACAATATCTTAGAAAATACCCACAACTTACGTAGAAACCAACCCCCAGCCGAGAAAACCTAAATCTGCTGTCTCTCTGCATCTGGGCGATGCAAAATCATTGAACCACAGAGACACAGAGATAATTAAAAGTTTGTAGTAAGGACTGATGTAGGGTGTGTTGTCGCGCAGCACAACGCACCATCAAATATATTTTTGTTACTAGCTCTATACCTACAATTACGAATTACAAATTATTACCTAACATTCTCCGAATATCCTTCAACAGTAAAAATAAATGTAAAGGATCGGTAGGACTCGGTTCAAAATTAAAATGTTCATACCATCTCAAAGCTTCATCATCTTGAGCATGAACTAGCACAGCCCGAATACCTAAGATATCTGCTGCTGCATTGACACGTTTAAGGCAATCTTTTAATAAACCGCTTCCTATTCTCCGCCCTTGAAAATCTTTACTCACCGCCAACCGAGCTAACAGCGCTACAGGTATGGGATATTTTGGTAATCCCTTGGTAATTCGAGGTGGCGCATCTTGATGAACAACAGAAGCTACAGTTAAAGTATAGTAACCAATTACAGTATTATCCAAACAGGCTACATAAGTTTTTGAACTATCAGATTGTTGATTTTGCAATGCATAATTAATTAAGAAATTATTTAAAGCTGGCTTTCCACAATCAAAGTCTTGAACATTATGGGAAGCTGATAATTTATCAATATATAAGTTGTTTAATGGTGAGAAATTACTCAAATACGCTTGGCTCCGTTAGTAAACGATGTAAACGTGGTTTTTCTGTAGATTGAGAGTCAAGAGCAGTTTGAAAAGCTTCCCACTGCGCATCATCCAAAACAAAAAGCTTACGATTTGTTAAAGCTTCTTGCGCAGCAATTAAACCGTGTTCTAACAAAAACTCGCTCACATTTTTATGATTTGCAGCAGCAGCTTGCTGCAACAATTTTTTGACACTAGCACTAGTACGGATATCAATCCGTTCAGTTCTAGGCTCAAATAAGTTACTCATAATTTATTTAACTTTAGACCTTACTTTTAACTCTTAGGTTAACATACACACATTGTCCTGACAAGAAGACAAATATGAAATATAAACATGAAAAAAGCGCTCTCCCGATCGGAGAGCGCTTTTCAATTCACAGAGAAGCTATTGTTATCTTCAGACAATTAGCCGTTGATAGCAGGAGCAGTTAGAGCAACAGGAGCAACTTCACCAGCAGCCAAGTCTAAGGGGAAGTTGTGAGCGTTACGCTCGTGCATGACTTCCATACCCAAGTTAGCGCGGTTGATGATGTCAGCCCAGGTGTTAACTACACGACCTTGAGAATCAATCACTGATTGGTTGAAGTTGAAACCGTTGAGGTTGAACGCCATTGTGCTTACGCCCAGTGCGGTGAACCAGATACCTACTACTGGCCATGCAGCCAAGAAGAAGTGTAAAGAACGGCTGTTGTTGAATGATGCGTATTGGAAGATTAGGCGACCGAAGTAACCGTGAGCAGCTACGATGTTGTAGGTTTCTTCCTCTTGACCGAACTTGTAACCGTAGTTTTGAGATTCGTTCTCGGTGGTTTCACGGACTAAGGAGGAGGTTACCAAGGAACCGTGCATTGCGGAGAACAAGCTACCACCAAATACACCAGCTACACCTAACATGTGGAAGGGGTGCATGAGGATGTTGTGCTCTGCTTGGAACACAATCATGAAGTTGAAGGTTCCAGAGATACCCAAGGGCATACCATCGGAGAATGAACCTTGACCAATTGGGTAGATCAAGAATACTGCGGTTGCTGCTGCTACTGGTGCAGAGAATGCTAGGCAGATCCAAGGACGCATACCCAAGCGGTAAGACAATTCCCACTCACGACCTAAGTAGCAGAATACGCCGGTCAAGAAGTGGAAAATTACCAATTGGTAAGGGCCACCGTTGTACAACCACTCATCTAAGGAAGCTGCTTCCCAAATGGGGTAGAAGTGTAAACCGATGGCGTTGGAGGAAGGAACAACTGCACCAGAGATGATGTTGTTTCCGTAAATCAAGGAACCTGCTACTGGTTCGCGGATACCATCGATGTCTACTGGAGGTGCAGCGATGAAGGCGATTACGAAGCAAGCTGTAGCTGCTAAGAGGGTGGGGATCATCAGGACGCCGAACCAACCGATGTATAAGCGGTTGTTGGTGCTGGTAATCCATTCGCAGAAGCGATCCCATACGTTGGCGCTTGAGCGCTGTTGTAGAGTTGCTGTCATGATTTTATGATTGCTACTTGCGTTGTTGTACGCAGGAATAATTACTTATGATGTTTTTATCTTAGAGAGAATGTAACGGATTGTAAAGAAGTTTCTCAAAAAATTTACTTAATATTTTGATAAGTTTTGCTTATTAATATCTATAGGTTATGGAGCAGTGCCTCAACTTAGCTCAGTGAGGGGATGAGGGAAGGTAAGGAGGACAAGGGGGACAAGGGGGACAAAAAGCAGAGGAAGCAGAGGAAGCAGAGGAAGCAAGGGTGCAGAGGAGGAAAATTATAGAAATACTCTCCCTCTGCTCCTCTGCATCTCTTCCCCCTCTGCTCACCACTTGCCCAATGCCCAAAACAGACTCTTAATCAACAAAATCAGGGCGCACTTTTTGCGTAGATTGCAATTTTGCCTCTAAAGCTGTCCAATCTTCCTGTTCTATTAACTTAATTACTTCATCAAGCTGCTGGCGATATTGGTGTAATGACCCTAGCAATGCTTGCTGATTAAATTGCGCCATCATTACCCCTAACTCTGGATTACCGCCACCAACACGGCTGGTATCACGAAAACCGGAACTAGCTAAGTTTTTCGCTAGTTGTAACACTGTGGGGTCGGTTTCACCCATGCAAGCGGCGATTAAGGAAGCGCTGACCATTACAGGTAGATGAGAAATCCAACTGACTGCGCGGTCATGTTGCTCTGGCTGACAATGGTAAATTTTTGCGCCAAGCGATCGCACTATTTCTTCTAAAACTAAAACGGCGGCGGTGGGTGTTGTCTCAGTTGGCGTCAGTACATAAGGGCGATCGACAAATAAATGCCGTTGTGCGGCTTCGATACCGCTATCCGCAGTTCCCGCCATTGGATGACCACCGACGAAATTCTGCCATAAAGGGGATATAGCTTTAACTATCGGTGCTTTTACCGATCCCACATCAGTAATAACTGTGGTAGCAGGTAAGTGCGCAATTAATTGTTGAACTTGGGGAACAATAAGAGCTATCGGTGTACAAATAAATACCACTTCTGTGGTAGCTAAGAGACTCAGATCCACTGCAGCCTCATCAACGCTCCCCAGAGATACCGCCTTTTGGCAGGTTGATTGACGACGACTCACTCCGAAAACTTCATGTCCTTGCGATCGCAAATCGAAACCCAAGGAGCCACCGATCAGTCCCAGTCCGACAATTCCAATTTTCATTTGTGATTTTGATAGTTAATCTTTTAAGTATTTTCTGTGTACTTGACCACCAATTTAAAGTTGGCATCTGAGGGGTAGTATTTATGACAGTAGAAGACTTGTTGAGAAAATACACAGCCGGAGTTTATGACTTTAGCGGTATTGATCTCTCGGAAGCCAATTTAAGTAGGGTCAAGCTAGTAGGCGTCAATCTCACTCAAGCTAACATGAGTGTGATTAATTTAAGCGGTGCTAATCTCAGTAAAGCTAACTTAACTAACGCCATACTCAATGTTGCTAGACTTAGCGGTGCCAATCTGTCTCAGGCGATTCTCAATCAAGCTAGTCTGAATGTTGCCAATTTAATCCGTGCTGACTTAAATCAAGCTCAATTGCGGGAAGCCTCATTAATTCGAGCTGAGTTAATTAGAGCCAATCTCAGTGGTGCAGATCTGTCCGCCGCTAACCTCACCAGCGCCGATTTGCGAGAAGCCACACTCCGACAAGCCAATTTTCGCAAAGCTAATTTAAGCGGTGCAATTTTGCGGGGTTCTTCCTTAATAGCTGCAAACCTAGAAATGGCGAATCTCCACTCTGCTGATTTGGTACATACAGATTTGAGTGGTGCTAATTTACGCGATGCAGAACTCAGAAAAGCCAACCTCAGCCGCGCTAACCTCAGTGGAGCCGATTTAAGCGGCGCTAACCTACGCTGGGCTGATTTAAGCGGTGCTAACCTGCGCTGGGCTGATTTAAGCGGGGCTAAATTAAGCGGTGCAAAGTTAATTAGCACAGATTTAAGCAATGCTAATTTAACCAATGCCAGTTTAGTACATGCCGATTTAACCCAAGCAAAATTAATTAAGGCAGAATGGAACGGCGCTGACTTAACATCAGCCATACTCACTGGAGCGAAACTTTACGCCACTTCTCGCTATGGCTTGAAAACGGAAGGTATAATTTGTGAGTGGATTGACCTTTCCCCTACAGGCGATCGCTCCATTATCCAAAAGTTTAACGCCGAAGATGCGCGAGACTTTTTTAATGAAACCTCCCCCACCATCAGAATTATCGTTGACGCCCCCTTGGAACATGAAGCCAACTTTACCCTAGCTGGGGCTTATTACCAAATTTCCCGCCAATATCGCCGACTTAAACAACCACCAACTATGGAAATTGGCCGTCGGCGGACAGTTTTTACCTTCCGGGTGGAGCGCGATGAAGATTTATTTCCCCTAGCTTATATAGCTATTTTGCCATTTATGGATGCTGCCAGCACGCAACAAAGTATCGAAGATGTGATAGACATAATTAAAGGTGAAGATATTTCTTACATGGGTGTAAAAATAACCCATCGGGTGAGGCAATTAAGGGCAGCGATCGACGAAGCTAGAAATAAGGCTCAGTCCCTTAAGGAAGTACAAAAAACTCTGGCGTTAGCAGCTAAATTAAAATTCTTTAAAACTCCTACCCAAACAATTTTAACCAATTCTAGTGCCCAAACTTTAATCATTTACGACAATCCCTATTTTGGCAAACGATTTATTAGTCAATCTGATAACAATGCTTCATTTTTTGATACTATATCCAGTGAATCTAGCCAATATCTAATGCCTACAATCAAAATGATTAAGGATTTTGTTAAAAGTTTTCATTATATTGAAGAATGAACAATTATCAGTGAAATAATCGTTCTTGAATAACTGAGAACTCGATGGAGGATACAGATGCGCGATACTTTTAATAAAATGATCGGGCGGACTCGCTATGTAGTCTGCCGCTTATTTCTACATTTAGGCGGCTCAGAAGTAGCGCCAATTTTAGGTATATTTAATAGTGTCGCTAGAGATGCAATTGATGCCGAAGGTGACATGGAAGTGTTAGGCGAAGGCTTAGTAGAAATTTGTGAAACCCTAACGCGGTATGATGATTACTGGCTTTCTGCTGCTAATGAAGGTGATGTATTTTGGAATGAAGGCGAAGCCGGAGATTACGTCAACGAACTGTTTAGCGACTCGGCTGCAAGATATGGTGCAGAACTAGATTTAAATGATGATTCTGGATTTAACGATCCTTTATCTTTACCTGCAACCCGCAATATTATTGTGATGATTACGGTGGCTGTTGAAGGAGAAGTACCAGATTTAGAAACTGATTTATCTAACGTTCAAGCCTTGAAGCAAGGTTTAAAAACCCTGATTAATCTACACTACAATCATAAATTACGGGCTGTACAGGTGCATTTTTCACCAGCACAATTAGGTGATGAACTGACTAAAGATCAGCTGTTGCAATATTATCCAGAATTAATTCCCTTGTAATTGGTGGGGTAGTCCGTACTTACAAGATGTCAAGAGAAATTGTTAAGCTCATATAAGGATAGTACTGCAATGATTATGACCATATTGCGTAAATTTACAGCAGTGTGTTTAGCCATGAGTTTGTGCTTAACAACCGTGGCCTGTGGAGGTGGTTCCGATCAAGCCAACTCTCCAGCCAAAAATGTGAGCCAAACTGCTGTCAATACCAAGCTGAGTGATGGACAGTATCAATTACAACAAGCCACTTACGATGATGGTACTGGCGAGTACACGCTATTTTTGATTAACAGCAAACCCCCAACCTTTGTCACCGAGAACTTACAAATGGCTCGGCTGACAGATGAAGAAATCAAAGAAGGTAAGAAAAGCTATTTAAAAGTAGAAAATGGACAGCCAGTTTTATATTTAACAGAAGACTTTAAAATTGAGTACGTCCATAATGTCGTAGAAAACAAAACTAATCCCCAAACAGGACAGAGAGAAACTATAGTAGTCCGTCAAGAAAATAGTTTCTGGACACCCTTTGCTGCGGCTGTGGCTGGTAATATAGCAGGTCAGGCGATCGGTAGTCTGTTGTTTAGACCCCAATATTATGTACCTCCTGTCTACCAACCCGGAGGAGCTTTGGTTGGTTATGGTGGATATGGTAGCAGCTACGATCAAGCAGTTTCGAGCTACCGCAGCCGTTACAATGAGCCACCAGCAGCCGTGAGAAATCGGACTGCGTTCCGTACTACAGGGACAATTAGAAGAACATATCCTAGCGGTTCATCGGTACGCAATACCCCAAATCGCAATACTAATAGCCGTCCTAGCGGTTCTGGTTTTGGTGGTAGCGAACTTAGACCTTCCAATTCTGGTTCTTCCAAACGCACTCCTAGCGGTAGTAGCTTTGGTAGCGGTGGACGTAGTAGCGGTAGGCGCGCGCCTTCTTTTGGTGGTAGACGCCGTTAATCAGCTATTCTGCTTTTAAGTTGCACAATCCATCTTGAGGGCTGTTGACTGTTGACTGTTGACTGTTGACTATTGACAGCCCTGATTAGTAGTTATGCAATTTAGCAGGGAATTAGCTTATAAACATTCCGCATTGAATTCGGGATATGGATTAGGTAAAAAATTAGGGGCAGGTTTAGCGATATGGTCTTTACCTGCCCCTACACAACTGTTAATGGAGTTTAATATTATTTTTTGTGAGATCGTCTACTTAATAGCGATCGCTATTAGAGTGTAATTCAGTTATCCTATCCCCGGTTCTTGATCGATATCACCTGGACGATTTGTATGGCTACTTCTCTGGATATCCCCAAAGCATGATACAAATCGGTTAAAAAATATTTTTCTTCTTCTGTAACTATACTCTCAGAAAGTAGTAAATCTGCTGCTACAGCAAAAGCTGCTTCTCGTAATTCTGGACTGAGGGATGCTTTCGCCGCATCAAATAAAACATTCATCCCATCTCGTCGGAGGATGCTCAGGATTTTCTCAAATAACCTGCTCATCAACTCGTTGGTATAGTTTCTAAAAAGCTTTGACCGTAATAAAACTGAGGATATACAACGCGCGTCATTCTCTGACAAATGACCATCTACAGCAATTGCAGCTAAGGTAATAGCAGCAAAGGCTTCTGCTGGACTAAGTGTCACTTGAACCTGGCTTTCTGTATCTAATACGGTATCCAATAAACCCATTGTAGTTGCTCCTTGATTGAGTCCTCAATAGCAGTACAGCTTCCTACAAGTTTCACAACTTTTAGGTTAGCCTGGAACGCTGTAAGACTTTCATAAGTTTAGTGTTCCCAAGATTTCTTAACAGCGAACACTTGCACTAAATAGGTTTTTGGCAAACAGCAGACAGCCAGGTAAGAATTTAGCGTTCTCCAGTCTTTTCAATTGTTTCGATCACTGCCAAACCTATACCAGAAGCTGCTATAAGCACTATTGCTGATATTAAAAAGGCATTGACAAGCATTTGCAGGGCATCGTTGAAGAAAATGTAGGTGGTCATTACACTTCACCTTTTATAACTCTGTGTTGCTAGTGCTGTTTAATCTCTTCACACCCTGATTGGTGTATTTCGTTGAGAACTTCCTAGCAATTGCATCTTAACAAAACTTTAGCTGTTTAAAAACATATCTCGAATTTTTTCTTTTTGAAGATTCCATGAACTTGACCGATTATTGGTACAATTCAATACTGAAAATCAATTTATGTTAAAAATAAATCAATTTATCTATAAATATAAATACTGAGCGCTTAAGTTATTTTCAACACGCTTTAATATAAATTATGTTTTTCATCAATATGAAACTACTTTTGCTTTAAAGCTTTTTATTGAGGCTAAAAAGCCGAGACAAAAGCAACTATAGCAAAACTTTTCCCGATAAAAATACTAATATTTAATGTGATATTAGACTCAGACTAATTGACTGCAAAAAATTTTTTGTAAATAGCTTGCTAAAACTACAAAATTACTCAACCAAGCACAGCTATTTGCTGGTCGTCTCCCTTAATTTGACCTGTTGAATTCACAGCGCGATCGCTCGCTGTAACAAAACTTCATAAAGAAATGTTAAGACTTGTGTACTAGAATTAGAAGTCTCTCATCAAAGCCTAAACTAAGCAGCGTTCAATGGTGCTGATAACTGATGCGGAAAGTGAGTCTAAATCATAGCCACCTTCTAAGCCAAAAAGAATTTTGCGCGTTAGTCCTAAACAATAATCCACGAATAAACCATAATCTGCTGGTTGCAAATTGATACTGGCTAAGGGATCGTCGGCGTTAGCATCGTAACCGGCGCTAATAATCAGTAAATCTGGTTGAAATTGAGTTAAAAAGGGAATTACCGACTTTTCAAATATGGGTTGATATACAGCTATATTGCTACCTGGAGGGATGGGTACATTTAAAACATTATTATGCAAGCCGCGTTCAGAGGCTCTACCGGTACCGGGGTAGCAGGGGTATTGATGAAGAGAACAGTAGGCGATTTGCGGGTGATTTTCAACGATCGCCTGAGTACCATTACCGTGATGTACATCCCAATCGAGGATAGCGACGCGGTTCACACCTGGTTGTTGTAGGGCGTAAAAAGCAGCGATCGCCGCATTAGAAAATAAACAAAAGCCCATACCTGCATCACTTTCCGCATGATGTCCGGGAGGACGGGCGAGGACAAAGGCGGGATTTTCGCTAGTTAATACAGTATTAACGCCATCCAACCAAGCACTGACTGCTAACAATGCCACATCATAACTGCGAGGCGATACTGGCGTATCTCCATCTAAATAACCGCCACCTGCGATCGCGATCGCCTGGATTTTGTGGATGTAATCTGCTGTATGCGCTTGTAACAGTACAGACATCAGCGATGAATTTTCTAAAACTGGTGTCGGCGATCGCCAGGAAATTTGATCGGCAAAATTAGCTGCTTTGATCGCATTGGCGATCGCGGTTAAACGTTCAGGTGTTTCTGGGTGGTAATTTCCAGTCTTGTGATCTAGAAACTCATCAGAATAGATGACTGGTAGCATGGGGCGATAAGAGTTAGCAGCAAAAGACTAAATGATATTGTATCTTCCCCAGATTATCTAGAGCGATCGCGACATCAAAGTCTTGTCACATCTGAGATAGATTTTTTAGCTAGCCACAGTTTTATGATATGTCAATGATAAATAAGATACAATGCCAGCAGAAATTCAGCTAATAACCAAATATTTAGGCAATTGGAGCGTGTTATGACTAATTCTTCCAATACAACTAATCAAACACCAGCAAATAGCACAATCACCAATCTGCAAAACACCCTAGAGCAAGCTAAGAATAAAGACAAGATTTTTGACAAATTTCTCAAAGAGGGAATTAATGCAGGTTCCACTGCTGAGAAACTAGCAATATTATACAGAGGTGTAGAAACTTCGCCTTATCTACAAGATATTAATAATTATCCAGAGCGGCTAAAACAACAAGCAAATCCTGAAGATTTAATCTTTAAACCTTATCCTAAAGTCGCGGAAATGCCGCAAATTGACCGCCAAGGTTTAGAGTTTATCCATTCAGATATTAAAGAAGCTTGCATCTGCATTGGTCGCGTCAATGAAGGGAAAATTAAAGCTCATTGGCTGGGGAGAAATGCACTCAATAAAAATCAGTTTTGGAGCGGTACAAAAATCATTCCATTGCTGAATATAGTATCTCAAGCGAATACAAAATTCTTTCAATCCAGCTTAGAAAATTGTGTAATTAGAGACCCAGCAAAGCGTCAGAAAGATACTCCATTTTTGGATATTGCATCTGACATCATTAGCTATCAAGAGAAAGTAGCCAGTTCTAATTCACTAGCTGCTATGTGCAAAAGATTCGAGACTTGGGAAGGTTTAGAAACCTGGGTCAAAAAAGTTACTGGAAACCAAGATTTAGTTTTCCGGGGACGTTATGGTGAAGATCCTTTTATTAACCAGCCTGAGTTGTATGATTTAAACACAAAAAAAGTCTTGCTCAGTGCTGCACCAGAAACAACTAGAGGCGACAATCTTGTGACTGCATACGATTTACTCAGGTTGCTGACTATGCTAGGGTGGCACCATCAGCTACCAGTGGAAGCGAGATTACCAGGTGCGCAATGGCATAGCTTAAGTCTGATTGTCAAAGCTTTGGGTAAAGATGCTTGTCGCTATACTGATATAGCCATCGACACATTGGGCTTGAAAAACTATATTAGTTCTCCAGTAATTATCTCGAAATTAGGCGATGGCTACAGCGATACGCGCAAAAGTACAGAAATAGTTTATCTCGCATTTATCCAATTGATTTTGGATTTGCCACAATCAGGAAAGAAACCAGCCGATTTGATAACTTTGGGTTTAGCCTTGCGGGGAGCAAAACCTTTCCTGGAAACTAATCCGGCGGCGATTGAACAGGCGAAAAATCGCGATGCAGTTGAGTTAGATGCCAGAATGGTAACTGAAGTCACTGAGATTTTGCGCCGAGTAGTTACACAAGAATTAGTGTAATTATTCTGGTTGTAGGCATAATTTTGAGACTCTGCGACTCATAGCCATTCCCTGTGACTCGGAACTTTATTTTTTTTACGAACCGCCAAGACGCCAAGAACGCCAAGAAGAGAGCAGGAAGAGTCTATTCAGTCGGTAAATTGGCAAATACCTGTTCTACTAACTGTTTAGTTTTAACTTCCAAATGTTGCCAATCGACTTCTCCCATTTCATCTATTAAACTAGTGTCAATTTCTACTGCTTCGGCATTTACTGCATCGGGGCTGTAATTGATAAAACACACCTGATAACATAGATCCCATAAATCTATAGTTATTTGCTGCTCTTGACGCTGCAAAAGTAGGTGATATCCTGGATGGGGCACGGGTAGATGAGAAAGAGTTTTTCTAATTTCATCTGCCTGTTCTGGTGTCGCAGTTTCCATTCCTTGCAACAAATTAGTCACCATTGCTTTAGTTTCATCGGTGATATTCCCAGGCCAAATCAATACCTCATGATAAGTACCAATCCAGGAAGACACATCTAGTTGCTTGCGAATATTATCAACTACACGGATGAAAGCAGGCTGCATCAGGATTTCAGCCTGTTGCCAAGTGACAGAATCGTTTATTTTCGGTGGCATTGCTAATTAAAAAAGATGTGAAACAAAAATTAACAAAGTGTTTTTTTAAGAAAATTACATTTTGATGCCAAATCTTTTCTCAAGATAGCGGATTTCATGGAGGAAAATTTGGAGATATTGATTAGCATCTGGAAATTTGGGTGTTAACTCTGGGGAGGGAATATGATCGGTAAGCTACTAGACCATCGTTATAAAGTAATTAAAGTCCTCGCTACGGGAGGATTTGGTCAAACCTACATTGCGCAAGATACTAGACGACCGGGTAATCCTATTTGTGTGGTTAAGCATCTCAAGCCGAGTAGTTCTGACCCCAGAGTTTTTGACACAGCCAAGCGCTTGTTTAATAGCGAAGCCGAAACTTTAGAAGTTTTGGGACAACATGACCAAATACCTAGACTTTTAGCTTATTTTGACGAAAGGCAAGAATTTTATTTAGTCCAAGAATTTATTGACGGTAATACTTTAAGTGAAGAACTGTTACCCGGTCAGCGTTGGAGTGAAAATCAGGTAATTCATTTATTGGTAGAAATTCTGAGCATTTTAGAATATGTTCACAGCCAAGGTGTAATTCACCGCGATATTAAGCCAGATAACATTATTCGTCGTAGTTCTGATAGTAAATTAGTTTTAGTAGACTTTGGCGCGGTTAAACAACTACGCACACAATTAGTTGCGGCTGGGGCGCAACCAACTGCCACAATTGTGATTGGTACTCCTGGTTATATGCCTACAGAACAGGGACAAGGTAAACCCCGTCCGAATAGCGATCTTTATTCTTTAGGTATTATTGCTATCCAAGCTTTAACTGGAGTCCCAGCCGGTGCTTTGCAAGAAGACCCGAATACAGGGGAACTTTTATGGCAGCATTTAGTAAATGTGAATTCTGAGTTAGCGGCTGTGTTAACGAAAATGGTGCGCTATCACTTTAAAGACCGCTACCAAAACGCTACAGAAGCGCTACAAGCCTGCAAACAGTTTATGGTTCCAATGGCGGTTGGTACTAAACATCAGGAATTACATCAAAATATTAGCAATCAAGCTCAAGTTAATAAAACTCCTACTCAAGCATTACAACAAAAAACTGTTGCAGTTGCACCAGCGAATAAAGTAGCTGCTAAACCTGTTCCTATTCGTCCCGATTCTAATAAACCCGATCCATTACCTTTTATCGTCGGGTTGATGTTAGCGGGTGGTGCTGCGGCTGTTGTGACAAATGTTTATCCTAGTATCAAAAATTTTGCAGCGAATTTAACAGGTAATAATGATGCTGCTGTAGCTAATAAATGTTTAGCTGTTGTGGTGGGTAATTCTAATATTCGTTATGAACCGAGTGCGATTCATTCTGATAATGTAGTGCAAACAGTGACCAATAATAGCAAGTTTGAGGTAACTGGAAAACGCACTAAATTGGGATGGGTACAGGTAAAACTTAACTCCGGAAAATCTGCTTGGGCACATTCAGATGTCATCGCCAATAATGACCAATGGATTGCTTGTTTGCGCGATAAAGGTATTGCGATTAAGACAGTAGATGATAGTACTTTAATTGCCGATCGCCCTTTACCCAAACCCCAACCTCCTAAAGTAGCAACTTCATCACCCAGTCAATCAGATGCATTTCGTTCCGATCCATTTACTTCTAATGGAGAAACACAAGAGCGATCGCAATCTCCAGATAACAGCGTGCAAGTGTTGGAACAAGCCAAAGAAAAGTATAATTCCGGCGATTTATGGGGCGCGATCGCACTACTCAAATCTGTACCCAAAACAGCCGCTTCTGATTTTCAAGAAACTGCGGATATGATTGCACAATGGCAACAAGATTGGGCAAAAGCAGATGCTTTATTTAATGATATCAATACCGCTTTAGGACAAGGTCAATGGGATAAGGTTTTAGATTATCAAAAACATCCCGAAAAACTGCCTAATATTAAATATTGGCAAGATAAAATGTCTCCCTTATTTCAAAAAGCTGCGGAAAATCTAGCTAAACAGGGACAACCCCAAACCGAACAAAAAGGTAATAGTGATTTACAAACTCAGGAGAAATCAAAGGGTCAATAGTCAATAGTGATAATTTTAAGTTGTAGTGAGGACTTTAATCCTAAACAAGACTTACGCAAGAACAAGGAAAAAATCAACCGCAGAGGACACAGAGTTCACAGAGAGATAAGAGTTTCTTAGATTCAGGACTTACGCAAAAAGTTGTCACATCCTTAATTTATAGAACCGCCAAGACGCCTTCGCGTTAGCGTCTCGAAGAGAAGAACGCCAAGAATTCGTAGAGTGTGCGTAAATCCTAATTTTCGCGTTCTTCTTTGCGCCTTTGCGTCTACCCTTCGGGAACGACTTCGTCGAATGCGTGAGCTTTTCAAATGATTAATCAACAACGCCAAAATATTTATACAAGAAGTCTATTAATGACAAATGACAAATGACTAATTCAAAAACTTCTCTACAAATCTAATAAATATTTCCACACCCATTGGTAAGGCGGTTTCATCAAAATCAAACCGGGGATGATGATGGGGATAAGCTAAGTCTTTTTCAGGATTTGCAGAACCAAGGAAGAAATAGCAACCAGGAACTTCTTGCAAGAAAAAGGACATATCTTCACCACCCATTGTTTGACATTCTGGAACAATTCCAATGGGGGTTTCTACAACTTCTGCGGCGATGGATCGCACTAATTCAGCAATACCAGGATCATTAATAACTGGGGGATAAAGTGACACATATTCAAAGTCATAACTTGCGCCATGACTGTGACATAATCCCGCAATTATTTGCTCAATTCGCTGGTGAAAATATCCTTGATAGGCTGGGTTAAAATACCTGACTGTACCTTTCATATTCGCGGTGTCAGCAATGACATTGTGTGCTGTACCAGCATGAAGCGCGCCGACAGTTACCACTGCAGAATCAATTGGATTAACGTTGCGTGCCACAATGGTTTGTAAGGCGTTGACAATTTGGGCGGCGACAACAATCGAATCTACTGTTTGATGGGGTATTGCGCCATGTCCACCTTTACCGCGAATTGTACAATCAAATAATTCTACAGCTGCCATTAATGCCCCAGGACGAACGCCAACTGTTCCCAAGGGTAAGTTATTCCACAGGTGTAAGCCAATAATTGCATCTACATCTGGGTTTTTCAGTACCCCGGTTTCAATCATTGGTTTTGCACCTCCCGGCCCTTCTTCTGCTGGCTGAAAGATAATTTTTACAGTACCAGCAAAATCATCGCGATGCTGCTGGAGATAGTAAGCTGTACCTAGTGCGATCGCAGTATGTCCATCATGTCCACAAGCGTGCATTACTCCATTATGCTGGGAACAGTAGGGTACTTGATTGAGTTCCTGGATGGGTAAAGCATCCATATCCGCACGAATCGCCAATACCTTATCGTTACCGGGTTTGTTACCTTTAACGATCGCCACAATCCCGGTTTTAGCTATACCGGTTTGATGCTCAATTCCCCATGCTTGCAACTTTTGGGCGATAAACTCAGCTGTGAGTTTTTCTTGAAAACCTAACTCTGGTTTTTGATGTAGCGATCGCCTCCATTCTACCAGTTGCGTTTGCAATGAACGAATCGACAGGCGAACATGAGATAAGTCAACAGTACCGGGATTTGGGAAGGTAGAAACCATTGTGAAGACACGCTAGTAGAAGACAACTGGTGGAAACGCTTAAGCTAATGCGCGTCTAAATTGCAAAACTACCAATCAGGGTTGTCAACAGTCAACAGTCAACAGCCTTCACGATAAATTGTGCAACTTAAAAGCAGAATAGCTTATGTTCTCAGTGTATCGTTATCAAAAATTTAGTGTTTCTAAATTTAAATTTGAGGCTACTTGGGCTAGTTTATCTAAATCAGTCAGGTTATCGAGATGAGGTAAACAGCCTAAAACTGGAATATGGGTGAGTGCTTGAATTAACTCTGCTGGCGTTAAGTCGGCTATTTCTGCGTCGGAACGGGGTTGTACGCAGTTAAGTACTATTCCTTTTAAATCGATGCGCGCTTGTCTAGCTAAGGCGACGTTAGCTACAGCTTGTGCGATCGCGCCTAATCTCACTGGTACTACTAAAATTGTCGGTAAATGCCAATCTCCAGCTAAGTCTGCTACCGTCAATTCATCGGTGATGGGCGAGCCTAAGCCCCCCAATGATTCTACAAGCACAAATTCCCGTTGCGATCGCAATTTAGAAAAAGCTTGCCAAACTACAGCTAAATCAACTTGACGATTTTCCTTAGCGGCGGCGATTGGCGGTGCGAGAGGTGCTTGAAAATACAACGGTGTAATTTCTTCCGCCGTTTGCCGTAGGGAAAACAGCTTTTGATACCACTCGCGATCGCCTTCTCCCGATTGAATTGGTTTCATAATTCCCCAGTTACGCTGCGGAAAATATTTCTGCCAATAGGCTGCTAATGCTGTTGTTAAAACAGTCTTACCTGCCTCAGTATCAGTGCCAGTAATTAGTAATGTATTCAACAATTGATTCTAGGAAAATTAACTAACAGCTTCTATAGTTATTTCTTATCATACTTATATTTTGCTTGATTTACAAGTGGTTTATTAGCTATAAATTATATGCTTTTCATAACCAATAAACTATTAATTCCAATTTGTATAACTAGGGAAATTTACATTTAATTTCCTGGGCTAGTATTGGGAGTAGGTATATCAATTGGCTCTGATGTTGCAGTCGGAGTTGGTGTTGGCGTTGGCGTCTCGCTAGGCGATGGCGATGGCGATGGTGTAGGGCTGATTGTTGGTATGGGTGAGATGATTGGCGATAGGGTAGGGGTTGGTGTAGGTGTAAATGTAGGTGTCGGTGTTTCCCTAACTAATTTTTCTAATCCAACTTTGAGGATATAATTGCTTTCCGCAATTGTCGGTTCTAGACTTAATTGAATCGTGTATCTACCTGTTAGGGGTAATCTGCCATCATAAGATGGAACTTGATTAGCTAAATTATCAATTGGTTGTTTCTTATTATCTAAAATTGATAAAATAATGCCATTACCTTGTTCAAGTACAGCAGTTAATCTTTGACCTTTTTGTCCCGCAAAACTATATTGAAATATTTGATTCTCCTTAATAGTATTTTCTACTGTAGCTGTATTTCCTGCGCCAAAAATCAGGCGCTTACTCAAAATCACAGGTTCACTAATAGTTGGTGTCGGTTGAGGTGTTAAACTACCACCAGAAATAATTGGTGAAGGGAAAGTTTGTACAGGTGTTTCTTGAGGTGTTTTTGGCTGACTGCGAATTGAACTGACCAAAGCCCAAGAACCAACTCCGGCTAAGATAACTACAGCACTACCAATAGCCCCAACCGCTAACGGATTATCTAACACAGAACTACTATTGTTGGGTGGAATTGCGGGTGTAGGACGATTAGCTGTAGGTGATGGTGCTGGTTGAGGTTGACGCCCGCCTACAGCAACAGTTTGGATATTAGAGGTATTATTAGGAATAGGGGCAGTAGGACGATCGATAGCTTGCAATGCTTGGATAACCTCAGTTGCATTTTGATAGCGATCGCTTGGACGATAATTTAACATCCGATTAATCACCTCGGCAAATTGGGGATTAACCCGCACAAACTGTTGCCAATTCCACGATAATTGATTCTCATCAAATAACTCTCTTGGTTCTCTACCAGTCAGCAACACAATCGATGTCACCGCCAGTGCATATAAATCGCTATTAGGGTAAGCTTGTCCTGCTTGCATCTGTTCGCTAGGAGAATAACCTAATTTTCCCACACTCGTAACAGGTTCTGTACTATCAGGCGATTGCAAGCGAGTGGCTAATTCTTTCACCACCCCAAAATCAATTAAAACTGGTTTCGAGTCGCTCTCTCGTAAAATAATATTTTCTGGAGAAATATCGCGATGAATAATTCCCCGACTATGAATATGCTCTAATACAGGTAATAACGACCGTATTAACAGTAATACTTCATTTTCTGTCAAAGTTTGACCCAAAGCTTGACGTTCTGAGAGTATATTCCGATAAGTTTTACCTGCAATATAATCTTCCACCAAAAACAAGCGCTGGTCTTGCTCAAATCTTTCGCGGAATTTGGGAACTTGGGGATGTTCGATTTGATATAAAATCGCCGCTTCTCGCTGAAACAGTTCTTGCGTCTTCTCCCACATCGAAGTTCCCACAGTCGTGGGAGTTAATTCTTTGATGGCGCAAAGTTCATTAAACCGTCTTTGATCTTCTACTAAATAAGTTCTAGCAAATCCCCCTTGTCCGAGAATCTGAATAATGCGATAACGATTTTGTAAGATAGTGCCAACTGTAATCGGTGGTTGCATAATTATGGGATAAGTGTTCTGTCAAGATAGGTTTCAGGCTTGACGATATTTACTTGCGGCGATATTCTACCCTACCTCATGGGCAAATATGTCCACTGCCATCATATTTAGGCATTTTCGCGAAAATCTGCCAACAAAAAATCAGACTAGCTCAACTTTATTGTTACACTCTCTTTGTCAGTACCTGATACCTGGGATATAAACAATCCTCAAGCAACCGCCTTAAATATCATCTGTAAGACTGATGACAAAAAATTTCCTTTACTAATTTCTCTCTTTAACTTTGCCTTAACTGTGGTACCCTAGCTAACGGTAAACAGATAGGCATACAGGTTTTGTGTGTAAATCCTGATAACTAAAATTTTTGTTTGCTTTTGCAGTTAGTATCATAGGATCATTAGCTGCTACTTAAGTGTTGAATTATTCATATTCGACTCTAGAATATCTCGGAGTAAGTGGGTTAGAAATGTAAAAATTATGTACCATATTCCCTAAATATGTAGGTATAACTAACAATCTCCCCTGCAAAAATCTGAGATTTGAGATTTTTCTGATTTCAAGCAAAAATCCGAACAATAGCTCTAGTTAATAAAGTTGTTGTTCAGTTAAGCTATCAGTAGTTTGTTTACCAAACTTAGTTAAAAATTAGCAAATCATAATTTTCGGGAGAAATGTTTTAACTTTTACAGATATTTTTTTACACGATTCCGGTTAAATTTGCTAAATTGCTGATGTTAAGATTGCCATGAATGCACATCGAGGATCTGCTGTGCTCAGTTCTGCAACTTTATCTAAAGTGCAGCCAGTTGCAACAGGAATAACTGAAAATAATCGCCTGCGGCTGTTTTCTGGCTCTGCCAATTTACAACTGTCTCAAGAAGTCGCTCGCTACCTGGGCATGGACTTAGGCCCCATGATCCGAAAAAGGTTTGCGGACGGCGAACTCTATATTCAAATCCAGGAGTCTATCCGGGGTTGTGATGTCTATCTCATCCAGCCGACTTGTCAGCCCGTTAACGATCATTTAATGGAATTGCTGATTATGATTGATGCCTGTCGGCGAGCTTCTGCACGCCAGGTAACAGCAGTAATTCCTTATTATGGTTATGCGCGGGCCGATCGCAAAACAGCAGGAAGAGAATCCATTACTGCGAAATTGGTTGCTAACCTAATCACTCAAGCAGGAGCCAACCGTGTTTTGGCAATGGACTTACACTCAGCTCAGATTCAGGGTTACTTCGACATACCTTTCGATCATGTTTATGGTTCGCCAGTGTTACTAGATTATCTGGTAAGTAAACAGCTATCAGATATTGTGGTCGTTTCTCCTGATGTTGGTGGTGTAGCCAGAGCTAGAGCATTTGCCAAAAAGCTGGGTGATGCTCCCTTGGCGATTATTGATAAACGTCGTCAGGCTCACAACGTCGCCGAAGTAATGAATGTAATTGGTGATGTTAAGGGTAAAACTGCTGTTTTAGTGGACGATATGATCGACACTGGGGGCACAATTTCTGAGGGTGCAAAATTACTGCGTGAAGAAGGAGCGCGTCAGGTATACGCCTGTGCGACTCATGCAGTATTTTCCCCGCCAGCTGTTGAGCGGTTGTCTCTTAGTGGCTTGTTTGAGGAAGTAATCGTCACTAACACGATTCCTATTCCAGAAAGCAATCGTTTTCCGCAACTGGTAGTGCTTTCAGTGGCTAATCTACTCGGAGAAACCATCTGGCGAATTCACGAGGATACTTCAGTAAGTAGTATGTTCCGCTAGCAAAAAAACGACTGTTACAGTCGTTACAGTTCTGCGTAAATAAGTATGAAGCCTGAAGTCTGAAGTAGAAAATTTTTCTTGCTTCATTCTTCAACCTTCATGGTGAGGGGAATCTGTCTGTAAAAGTTCTAGTTCTCTGTAGCGATCGCTCTTTTATCCCATAATGTGAAAGCATCATGAACAGCGAAATCGTAACCTGGCAATCTTTGTATCAGGTTACAGATAGAGAATTAATGCAGATGAGTTCGCAAAACCCAGAACTGCGGTTTGAGCGCAATGCTGATGGAACTATAGATACTATGCCACCTACGGGAGGAATTTCTGGCAATCGCGAAATCAAAGCCGGAGCTTATCTATTAAATTGGGTAGAAAGTCAGGATTTAGGCGAAGTTTTTAGTGCCAGTACAGGTTTTAGATTACCAAATACGGCTGTGCGTTCTCCTGATGCTGCTTTTGTTGCTAAAGGACGCTTACCCATCGGTTGGGATGAGCAAGAAGATCAGTTTATCAACTTAGCACCAGATTTCGTGATTGAAATTCGTTCCCAAAATGACAGCTTAGAAAAACTCAAAGCCAAGATGGCAGAGTATATTGCTAACGGTGTCCGCTTAGGCTGGTTAATTGATCGTCAAAATCAGCAAGCTTTAGTTTATCGCCAAGATGGTTCAATTACTCAATATCCAGCCACAGCCACTTTGAGTGGTGAAGATGTTGTACCTGGATTTACGTTGCTATTAAAAAAGTTATTGTAATCGCCAAGCCTGACTATTCAATAATGCCAATGCGGTTAAAAGGAAAAAATCTTTTGCTGACTTTACCAATAATCAATTCACGAGGTACAACTCCCCAGCAACGTCCATCGTAGGAACTATTGCGATTATCACCTAGAGCTAGATAGGATGTAGGTGGTATAGTAACTGTTTTTGCTAAGTAAGGTTGCGCTGATCCTGATGTACAAACATCAATTAAAGTTCTCTGATTAGAACTCAAGTACTTGTTTTCTGGTAAAGCTTGGTTGTTAATATAAACCTGCCCATTCTTCAATTCTACTTTTTCACCAGGTAGCCCAACAATACGCTTAATAAACGCATCCTGGTATCCTTCCTTTTGTAAGGCTTCGGTAGGTGCAAAAACTATAATGTCTCCACGTTGAGGATTTTGAAAGCGATAGTTAAGCTTATTAACAATAACCTTATCTGCCTCCCATTGGTTTGGAGTACCGTGCAGAGTTGGTTCCATAGCGCCTGAAGGTATCCATCTAGCTTCAGCTAAATATGTTCTCAGAAAAAATGCAGTGCCTACAGCTAATAAACCTGATATTGCTATCAGTATTGCGATGATTAATGCCCATTTTTTTGAGCTTTGACGATGCACTGGGGAAAACACATACGCTAGATATGAAATCACAGCATAAATAATCGCTGGGAGAAATCTTGATATACCTGAAGAAACAATTATCAAGATAACTGCGAATATGCCAAATAACCACTTACCAATATAGAAGTGACCGATGCCAAAAAATAGCTGTGACAGGAACATAGCCAGCCAAGGATCTTTACTTTGTCTGCGTAGTTCCTCGAATTCTAGAGTATTTCGATTTTTTGCTGCATTATAAGCATCGAAAATATTCCACACCCAGACACAAAAAAGACTTACTAAAAGACCAAAGCCGATTATTATATTACCTTCAGAACTGAGTATAAGCCACAATGCAGTTATATATAAAGCAATATAAATAAATATAAGAAAATATCCCTGAACTTTTTTTCCTGAATATATTTGTCCTAGCCCAGGAAGTATTTTTGATAAGTTTACGGCTAGCCAAGGTTCTTTAGACATATTAAATCACTCTGATGTAAAGATTTTGTGAAAAAACGTATTTTTTGGAAAAAATCTAATAAATCCAGCATATTTCGGTTATCTCAACTATATAGGTAAAGCCATACACTCTTGATAAATCAAAAAAAATCTCTAATTTTATTCATAAAATGCAAAATTATGTATCTAACTAACTTTTTTAAATGACCATGAATATGAGCCTTTGCTATCTTTTCCATGACCTGATATTTCTAAGAAATTAGATGATAACTTGCCGTAATTTTTTCCTATTCTCCAGTAGCCTGATAATATTTTAGTTTCTTGTATTGTGACGGCATTTGTTTTAGAGTTCAATTTGCCAGTGATAGCAATCCTAGCTGTCCCGTTCCACCAATGTTCATAAATTAAAGTTCCATCAAAGAAATCCCCAGACTGGCGAGTTATCGAGAGCGTAGCTTTACCACTTCCAAAATCGCCATACCATGTTCCAAGCATTTCTGTGAAACTTTGATAAGCATCATCATTTAGTATAAATAATGCTAACCACTCCTGAATTGACTGAGGGCGATTTTCTAGCTTCACCTCCATACCCTTAAGAATTGCCTGATTAACTTTATCGCTGATACTAGAATTTATACTTTTTGGTTCTTCTAACGGCGTACCAATTGCTCTGATTGGAGCCATTGTTGGTACTTCTCCCGTTACCAAACAATACAATGTAGCCGCCAAAGCATAAACATCTGTAAAAGCACCCCGTTTTGCTCGCTTATCATATTGCTCAATTGGCGCAAAACCATCAGCTAGCATTTGCGTATGAGTCTGAGTCAAATTCTGAGAAAACTCCCGCGCTATGCCAAAATCAATTAATACGGCTTCTGATTTATTGGCACGCAACATAATATTTTGCGGTTTCACATCCCGATGCAGCAAGCCGTGATTATGCACTACAGTTAGCGCCTCACCAATCTGGCGAATATATGCTAAAGCTTCAGCCTCTGGTAAAATACCTTGATTCTCAATTTTATGGGCTAAATTTTCGCCATCAATGTATTCCATAACAATGCACCACAGGTTATCCTCATGGATTACCTCATCTATCTGCACAATATGAGGATGACTGCATTTAGCTAGTTTTATCGCCTCATTGACAAAATCTTGCTGAAACCTGGCAAAATCGGGACGGCGTTGCACTTTTTCATTCAAAGTTTTAATGACAACGTCGGAACCATTATGACTGCTAGCGCGGTAAGTGATACCAAAGCCACCCTCGCCTAATTCATGTTCAATCTTATACTTACCACCCTGCAACTGCTGTCCTGATTTCCAAAGCATAGTCACAAATTATCAGTCAATTACTAAGTCAATATTGGCACAACTGTAATTATTGTTTCTCAGTATGGTTGTTGCCAAGTTGAAATTTAAAGTAATGGCTAAAAAAGTCCCCGGAATTGTGACGATTAAGCTAGAATTGTTAAAGCTTCTTTACAGAGTTTGTACTTTATCCTCAATTCTGTTAAAACAGCCTAGCATCATAACATTTACGATGTACATCTGAAAACCCCCTCTAGAGTTCACAAAAAGTTTCTATGACGCTCCCAATTCGTAACGTCGCCATTATTGCCCACGTAGACCACGGCAAAACCACCCTGGTTGATGCACTCCTCAAACAATCCGGCATCTTCCGAGAAGGTGAAGACGTTCCGGATTGCGTCATGGATTCCAACGCCTTGGAACGGGAACGGGGAATTACCATTCTCTCGAAAAACACAGCAGTTCGTTACAAAGAAACCCTAATCAATATTGTTGATACCCCTGGTCACGCTGACTTCGGTGGTGAAGTCGAACGTGTACTTGGCATGGTTGATGGTTGTATCCTGATTGTCGATGCCAATGAAGGCCCGATGCCGCAAACACGCTTTGTGTTGAAAAAGGCTTTAGAAAAAGGACTGCGCCCCATTGTTGTCGTCAATAAGATTGACCGTCCCCAAGCCGACCCCTACGGCGCAATTGATAAAGTATTAGATCTGTTCCTAGAATTAGGCGCAGATGAAGATCAGTGCGATTTCCCCTATTTATTCGCTTCTGGCTTGGCTGGTTATGCCAAAGACGACTTGGATGCGGAACCAGTGGATATGCAACCGCTATTTGAAGCTATCCTCCGCCATGTACCACCCCCAGTAGGTGATGTTAACAAGCCTCTGCAATTGCAAGTCACAACCTTAGATTATTCTGAATATCTAGGACGGATTGTCATTGGCAGAATTCACAATGGTGTGATTCGCGCCGGACAGCAAGCAGCTTTAGTAACAGAAAGTGGCGCAATTGTCAAGGCTAAAATCACCAAGTTGATGGGCTTTGAAGGCTTGAAGCGGGTGGATATGGAAGAAGCATCCGCAGGTTATATTGTGGCTGTGGCTGGTTTTGCTGACGCCAATATTGGGGAAACAATTACAGATCCTAACGAACCCCAAGCTTTACCACTAATTAAGGTAGATGAACCTACCTTACAGATGACCTTCTGGGTGAATGATTCACCATTTGCAGGTCAAGAAGGTAAATTGGTAACATCGCGCCAAGTACGCGATCGCTTACTGCGAGAATTAGAAACTAACGTAGCTTTGCGTGTGGAAGAAACCGATTCTCCTGATAAATTCCTCGTGTCTGGTCGTGGAGAACTCCACCTGGGTATTTTAATTGAAACCATGCGCCGAGAAGGCTATGAGTTTCAAGTATCTCAGCCACAGGTAATTTACCGGGAAGTCAACGGACAACCTTGCGAACCCTATGAACTTTTAGTTCTCGATGTCCCCGCAGACGCAGTTGGTAGCTGTATCGAACGCTTAGGACAACGCAAGGGTGAAATGCAAGATATGCAACCCGGTAGTAACGAACGCACCCAGCTAGAGTTTGTTATCCCCGCCCGTGGTTTGATTGGTTTCCGTGGCGAATTCATGCGGATGACCCGTGGCGAAGGTATCATGAACCACAGCTTCTTGGATTACCGCCAGCTTTCTGGCGATATTGAAGCCCGTAACAAAGGCGTTCTCATCTCCTTTGAAGAAGGTGTTTCTACCTTCTATGCGATGAGAAACGCTGAAGATAGAGGCGTATTCTTCATTACTCCTGGTACTAAAGTTTATAAAGGTATGATTGTGGGAGAACACAATCGTCCTCAAGACTTAGAACTGAATATCTGCAAAACCAAGCAGCTTACCAACCACCGCGCTGCTGGTGGTGATGAATTAGTGCAGTTACAAGCACCAGTAGATATGAGTTTGGAACGTGCTTTAGAGTATATCGGCCCGGATGAATTGGTAGAAGTTACACCTCAATCGATTCGCTTGCGGAAGATGTCGAAGAAGTTGGTAAAACGTTAAGTTAAGTTAAGGACATCCAATTTTTTAAATACCCAATAAATTTGTAGTGCGAGCGTCTCGCTCGCTAGTGTTCAAAAGCGAGCAAGATGCTCGCACTACGGAATTTGGGTAATTTATTTTTTGTAAGTCCCTTACTTGATTAATTGACAAAGCCCGCAGCTTGCGGGCTTTTTATTTTGTTCGTGAAATATTGTTGTTCAAGTAGAATCAGCATAAATAACGCCACATAACTGTAAAGCTGTAAGGAGCAAAAAAGATGTTATTGGAGTTAAAGCGCATACATATACCACCAGGACAAAGAGTATTATTGCAAGATGTGACTTGGCAAGAATTAGAAACAATTATTGAAGAATTGGGCGAGCATCGTGCAGCGCGAATTGCTTATGATAGGGGTTTATTAGAAATTATGGCACCATTGCCAGAACATGAAGATGATAAAGAAATTATCAGTGATTTAGTTAAAGCACTATTAGAAGAATTAGATATTGAATTTAGATGTCTTGGTTCTACCACATTCAAAAATCAATTTATGGCTCAGGGTATAGAACCTGATCAGTGTTTTTATATCACAAATGAAGCTTTAATTCGTGGGAAAAAGCGTATAGATTTAATAGTCGATCCACCGCCAGATTTAGCCTTGGAAATTGATATTACTTCTCGTACCCATCCTGATATTTATCAAGCTTTAAAAGTGCCTGAGTTGTGGCGTTTTGAAAAAGGTATATTGCAAATTAATCTGTTGGAAGATGGAAGTTATGTAGAGTCGCAGTCAAGTTTAAATTTTCCAAATTTACCTTTGATTGAAGTGATTCCTCAATATCTGGAAAACAGTAAAACCGCAGGTAGAAATGCAACGCTTAAAGCTTTTCGGAGTTGGGTAAAACAGCGTTCCAAATAAATTAAGTCAAATCTTCTTCCGTTATATCGGCGATTTCCATCAATGCTCTTAATGTTCCGATTTTTAAATCTTGATTTCATACCGCAATCTCAACAATTTGAGCATTTGATTCTACTTGGTGACTACTATTCGCAACTTCCAACCATCCTTCAATTGCATCTTTTAGATTAATTAATACCTCTTCCATCGTTTCACCCTCAGTAATACAACCGGGTAGCGCTGGAACTTCAGCCCAATAACCACCTTCTTCTGCAGGATGAATAATTGATTTTATTTTCATAAAATTTTGTGTTAATTTACTCGTAGTTAATTAGACTAATATTTACTAGTGGTCTGTCCCATTAAATATGATTGGTAAAAAACGAACCGCTAAGACGCGAAGTGCGCGAAGGAAGAGAAAAGAAGAAGAAACTTACCACACAGAATTAATGTGGTGAACTACTAGTTTGCAAAGCCAAATAATTTCATGCACAAAATTATAGCAATAAATAAAACAGAAGAATTATGCTTTAAGAAAACGAATTATGACAAATATTGAGTTAACACAAGGAAAAATTATAGTCAAAGCACGCAAGACTCTTGAGGAGTTCTTAAAACTTCCCTATATTGAAGAGTCACCAGCTTGGGAATATATTAACGGAGAAGCGATTCAAAAACCTATGGGCGGGGCTAAACACAGTTTATTGCAAAAACGTTTAGTTTCTGTGATTGATAGTTTAGACAGTAACTATGAAGCTTTTCCAGAATTGCGTTGTACCTTTGGTAATCGTTCAGTAGTTCCTGATGTGGTTGTAATTTCTAGCAATCATCTACCACTAGATGAAAATGGTGAAATCATCAGCAGTGGTATTGATTTTGCACCTACTTGGGTAATAGAAATTCTTTCGCCTGCTCAAAGTCAAACTAAAGTCACTGGGAATATTTTACATTGTTTGCGAAATGGCAGTCAGCTAGGATGGTTGATTGACCCAAGCGAGCGCTGCATTTTAGTTTATCAGCCTAATTCTTTGCCGGATTTGTTAACAGGTAAAGATATATTACCAGTATTAACAGATTTGAATTTGACACTCTCTGTTGATGATGTTTTTGCTTGGTTACAGCGCAAGATTTGACATGATTAACTACAGTAAGAAATTGGTAAGGGCACATCATCTTCATTGGTGTCAAATTAACGCGAAACCCGCTTGGTGAAAAGGTTTCGCCCTCACCCCCAGCCCCTCTCCCCTAGGGAGAGGGGAGCTAGAGATCCTATTCCCCTTCTCCTTGGGGAGAAGGGGTTAGGGGATGAGGGCGAGAGGGTTTTGCACAACGCCTGCCCTATATAGCTTTCGGCTTAAGTTGACACGTATGCATCATCTTGTGCCCCTACAAGCGAAGATTATTTGTACTTACTGCGAACTGTAGCTATATGTTGTGTACACATCACGACGGGTGCTATGAGATGGATCTAAGCCTTCATTGCGGGAACGACGACGCAAATCGCCAACATCTTGGGTAATGCTAAACGCATCCTCAATGCTAATTTGACCAGTTAGCATTAATTCACAAAGGGCGTCATTCATGACTTTCATCCCTTCTTTTCTGCTAGCTTCCATCAAATCATAGGCTTCTGCTTCTTCACCTTTGAGGAGGTAATCTTGCATTGTGGGTGTATTGAGCAAAATTTCCATTGCTGCTGTGCGTCCACCATCGGTTGTGGCGAGCAAATTTTGATTAATCACAGCGACTAAGGAATCGACTATTTGCACCCGCATGATTGGTTGTTCGTCAGGCTTATAGAGGTTGAGTAAGCGGTTAATTGAGCGAATGCTGTCTTGCGAGTGGAGTGTACCCAAAACTAGGTGACCGGTTTGTGCAGCTTTGAGGGCAGTATCGACCGTTACGCGATCGCGCATTTCTCCGATTAAAATTACATCAGGATCTTCCCGCAACACCGATCGTAAAGCTTCATGAAATTCATGGGTATGCAAACCTACTTCCCGTTGGCTAATTAAGCAATTTTGGGATGTATGCACATATTCAATTGGGTCTTCAATGGTAACAATATGCTTTTGGGCAGTTTCGTTTAAATAGCGAATCATTGCCGCTATTGTGGTCGATTTTCCTGAACCTGTGGGGCCTGTAACTAATACTAATCCTTGTTTTTTATTAATAATATTTTTGAGAATTGGCGGCAAACCTAAGTTATCAATACTAGGCACATGCAAGGTAATTAACCGTAGTACCATAGCACCGCCGGTTAACGTTTCAAAACAGTTAACACGACAGCGAATAAATCCCGGATAAACTATGGCTGTATCCAGTTCTTTAGTTTTAGCAAACTGTTGTTTTCCTAAAGGAGTGAGAATTTCGTCTAAATATGCAGCAAAAATTTGTGGTGTGACTAATTCTCCTAATTCATAGACCTCCATTTGTCCGCGAATCCGAAATCGCGGTAATTCTCCGACGCGGATATGGATGTCTGAGGCTTGCTGAATATAAGCGTCGCGAACCATTTGCTGAATCGAGACTACCTTTTTTTGCTGTTTATGTGAAACAGGCGGAGGTGGTGGCGGTGGTAGTTGCAGTGCTTTGTCCATATAATTTTGCCATAGCAAGGATTAGCTAATAAGCAACGGTTAAACTTAGCTGGGAAGATAAACTTTTGATTTTAGATTGCTGATGTTGAGATTTTTTAGCTTACTGTTTCACGTTTTATATATGAGAAAAATCCAAGATATAAAATTGTTGGCGACAACAAAATATCTAGTTAATCTCAAGGGAATAGATTAACTGATTTAGTTTAAGTCAACCGTAGACTTACTTAGATTATCTAATCTACTACTTATAGAGATAATATTTTTATTTTTATAGTCATCTTCATCAATTCTTTAGGTAACTACGGAGGTTTTATAAATTTTCAACATGGGTAAGCTAAAAAGGGAATTATGAAAATTACTACACCCATGATTAATTGGTTACAAACCCGCGCTTGTGCGCCTGCATATAGTGGTTGGGTATTAGCAGGAATTGCATTGTGTTTTTTTGGTGCTGCTGTTAACACAATGGCTGGTTGGTTGTATGTGATTAGCGGAATTAGTTTTGCATTGTTGATTGTGGCTGCTATTTTACCGCCGCGATCGCTTGTAGGGTTAACTGTCAAACGCCGTCCTATCCGACCAATATCAGCAGGTGATGAATTAACTGTAGAAATCGAAATTTACAATCAGACACAGCAATCAGTAAATTTACTGAAGGTTGAGGATATTCTACCCTTTGTTTTAGGTAAACCAGTTACCAAGGCGATAGAAACCATTCCGCCCCAAAGCCATTATCGTTGGGTGTACTACCAACCTACCCAGCGTCGGGGTGTCTATCGCTGGCAAAAACTTGAATTAGTTACGGGCGCACCTTTAGGATTGTTTTGGTGTCGCCGTCAGCGTGAATGTCCAGCCACAGCGATTGTGTATCCAAGCGTCTTACCTCTGTCCTACTGCCCCTTGGTTGATGAAATGGGGCAAGAAGAAAGCTATACTAGCCATCTACGGGGTAAACCATTGCAAACGGAAACTAGTGGACTAGTGCGATCGCTACGTCCTTACCGCATAGGCGATCCAATTCGTCTGATTCACTGGCGTACTAGCGCCCGCTACGGGGAATTACGGGTAAGGGAATTAGAAATTGTGACTAGTGGACAGGAAATTATTATTGCTTTGGATAGTGCATCGCAATGGGAATCAGAAAACTTTGAACAAGCGGTAATTGCTGCTGCTTCATTATATTTTTATGCGCAAAGGCAAAACATGCAGGTAAGTCTATGGACAGCATTTACAGGTCTAATCAAAGGCGATCGCACAATTCAAGAAGCCTTAGCCGCTACTAACGCCCAAGAAGATAGCCAAACACCTTTACCTGAAGGCTACCCGGTAATTTGGCTGACAGAAAATCCTGATAGTATTTCTGCTTTAAGTTCGGGAAGTCGCTGGGTTTTGTGGCAGAATACTTCTTTATCAGCAACGCCAGTAGGAGTGAATCAAAATTCTTCTGGCATCATGGTGCAAAGCGACCAAGCACTACAACCCCAATTACAAAAACCATTGGTTTGATGAAATATTTGGAGTTTAATTTGTGCAATATTTCAATATGTTGCTAAAAATTAATTCTTGTTGATAAATGCAATTTTTTTCTTACCAACAATCCAGAAATATCAGTCTTTAAGCAAACCTGAGACAAATTTAATTTCTCAGCTTGGGGAAATATCCCAGTAATAGCCCTCTAAGGCTGATGTACAATGCAAAGAAATGTTTAAATTATGAGCAGCCGATTCCATGATCTCACCAGAAGTTAACACAAAATCCAGCGATAAAAGCCTAGAGGCAATGCGGCATTTTTCCGAACAATACGCCAAGCGTACTGGAACATACTTCTGTTCTGAACCTTCTGTAACAGCAGTAGTGATCGAAGGGCTAGCCAAACATAAAGATGAACTTGGCTCACCCTTATGTCCCTGTCGTCACTACGAAGATAAAGAAGCTGAGGTCAATGCTGCGTATTGGAACTGTCCTTGTGTACCGATGCGAGAACGTAAAGAATGCCATTGTATGCTGTTTTTAACTTCAGATAACGAGTTTGCAGGCAATCAACAGGAAATTACCTTAGAAACAATCAAAGAAGTGCGAGAAAGTATGGCATGAATGAGACCATGCCCTTAGAGTTTTGGCTAGGTGTAGAACAGTTCAATTCTGCACAGTTCTATGCCTGTCACGACACGTTAGAAGCTTTATGGATCGAAGCCAGCGAACCAGACAAAAGCTTCTATCAAGGGATTTTACAAATTGCTGTAGCGCTTTATCATTTGAGTAATCAAAACTGGCGAGGTGCTGTAATTTTATTGGGAGAAGGCAGTAATCGTCTGCGCCGCTATCCAGGAAATTATGCAGGCATTGATTTAGAAGCGCTATTGAGCCAGACTGGAGATTTATTACAAGCATTACAACAGACAGGCCCGGGTAAAACTGGTACTGATGACTCTGGCGAAGCCGACACCTTACCCTTACCCAGAATTGAACGAATTAACGATTAGCGATCGACCTTAGGGGTGCAGGCGTAATATGATATCAAATTTCAAAATAATCCCCCGAATGCATTCGGGGGATTAAGTTTCATGATCAAAAAGTAGTCAGTAGCCAAACTACTGACTATTAGGAGTCGTGTAAAAATAAGTTGAACAATTGAATATTTGTAGTGCGGGCATCTTGCCCGCGCGAGCAAGATGCTCGCACTACTTATTTTTACTTGATGCCTTAATTATTGACAGATGCAGGAAAATCCCGTAAAGGATTGCTTTAGCGATTTGCTGTCATCTTTTGCGCCATTTCTAAGTGTTGTCTGACAATCGGTGCAACTCCACTAGCAAACATTCTCAAATCAGCATCTAGTCCTGTTTGCAAATAATTTTGATATTGAGCCAGTGTTTTTTGATGTGCTTGAGTCTGTGCTTGCATGTAAGCTTAGTCAAAATTCCTCCCAGATAAACCTTGCAACTTAGTTAATAAGGCTTGGTTTTGGGAATCAAGTTCTGTTGGGAGAGTGACACCTTTAGCTTGCGCGATCGCAGTTAATTTTTGACTGGATGTTGTATGCTGTTTAATCATCTGCTGGGCAAAGTTACGCACATCTCTATTTTGTGACTTTTGTAGTGCCAGCTGACTGGTTTGAATCTCAGTTAAGTCACTTTGGGCAGCTTGGTTCATAAATTCTATATCCGATGTGGTAACCGGAGTCTGAGAATTTGTAGGCTGTGGACTACTAGTAGGAGTTGTAGCAGGCGTGCCATTTTGAGTCAAAATGTTGCGATTTGAATTGTTTTGAGCCTGAGAATTGCAGTCAGCTTGGGCAATGACTGGCAAACTAATGAAGGCGCTGGCGCTAGCTATGCCGATCAAGCTAGTAATCACCTTTTTCAGACTTTTTGTTTGATATAGCATATTCATTGATTGATATTGATGGGTTTGAATCTGGTAACAATCTTGGCGAGCCTCAATCCAACCTGCCTGAGGTAACTTTGTAAAAAAAATGTTTGCTAATATTTTGTAGCAGGCTCGATTTATATTGATTTCTGATGACAAAGGTAGCTACTGAAGCGAGTGCAAAACTTCTATCACAGGAATAGGCTTGAATTCTCTCTGTGGAGGGACTGTAAAGTTATAAATAATATTTCTGGAAAACTTGACTAGACTTGTCCAGACAGCTAATTATGGAAAAATAGCTTTGACCCATGCCTGCGACAAAGGGTAGCCTGATGTACAAAAAATATTAATATACTGAATCCCCAGAGATTAACTTTAAAACTTGTCATCCTTAATTTGAAAGCCAAACTGATGCCCCAATAGCTCTGCAATCTGCCTTATCCAGCCGGCGAGGCGTTCAAATTTGTGCTTAATCAAGGACTCAAGTCCATTAAGCCGATACTCAACAAAAACTTTCTTTTCATTCCACTCGGTTAGATGAATATCTAATCGTTTCTCGTTTTGATGAATTTGGTCTGTTATTTTATCACCCAAGTCATCAATTGTAGTTAAAACATTAGTTTCAACTTTTGCAATTTTGGCATTGATGTTTGCTTCAACTTGGGACAATCGATAAATAGCACCAACAATTACCATCAAACCCGTGATGATGGTAATTGCATTATTAATATCTATTTTCATAAAGCAATTTATATTCCTAAAGCCGCTTTAATAGCCTGAATATCATCTTCTAAAGTTGTCCTATCTATGCCCTCATATTGATAAATTGCCACATTGGCATTGATAAACCACTGAGGAACCTGGATAGAAACAAAATAGTTAACGTTTAAATCCTCAAAAAATAAAAGATTAAACTTACCTAAAAATAACCTTTGGCGTTCGCCCACAAAACTAGCACCCAAGCCAGTTGTTAAGCTGTAGCTTAAATAGCCTGCATACTTCCAAATTCTACTAACAGGCACAGTAGTAGTAATGCTAACAGCAATAATTGACTTATCAAAAATAGTCGGGACAATGATTTCTGTAATTGGCTGATAAATAGGGTTTCCCTGACTATTTGTACCTAAGCTAATAGCCGGAAAACTACTACTGTATTGCAATCGCCAATTATCTTCTAAATGAAGCTGTAAATTGCGAGTCATTTGATTTTTGGCTGAGTGCCAATTCAGCACTCAGCACTAAGCAATTAAATTGAGCTATTGGGCACTGTGTAGTACACCACCCCATTGATATTTTCTTAGGGTAGGTGAAATACAACCAATAATACTAGAAGCTTTATTACTTCCTTTTAAAAACTCAATAAGCTCATGTACAGAAACGTTACTAGAAACACCAATTTGAATAATACCCATTTGACGGTCTTCTGTACCGCTATTTTTACCGCTACGCGATTCTTGAGCTTTATCTTTAGGTACTTTAATTTTGGTTCCTGGCTTTAAAAGAATTTGATAGCTTTTGAATCGAAACCCAGCACGCTTAGTAAATGTCTTGCCAGAATTTGGGCCGGATTTAAACTTCCCATACTCAGGGTAAGTAGGTTTGAGATTAAACCATTTACCGAATGGTTCCTTCATTAAAATCCGTCCACCTAAAGCAGGAATATCATATTCTAGCCTTGCGCCTCTAACAGGCCCCTTTCTCCCACCACTACCGGAACTACTTCCGCTACCTGAACCACTACCTGAACCACTGCCACCACCTAATGTATCACTAATAACATCAGCAATATCAATAATGGTTCCTACAGTGCTAATTATATCTGCCATAAATCACCTCACTAAATAAGTAAATTAAGCAGATTAAGGTAGAAAGTTTTGTACTCCGTCCACCAACTTGCCTTGTACTGCTGCATCAGATAAAGCGCAGTTTAACTGACCGACGATTGTCTTGGTATCGTAGTTGACCCCAAGGGAGGATTACAAGCTTATTGGCATAAAACCAGGAATAAAGCATCAAGTTTATATCCTGCTTTTTACTCCAATCCTGATGCTAGAAAAAAGCAAAAATCAGCTTTTGATTTTGCAGATTATCTAACAGAAATCAAGCCAGATTACGCAATCCTAGAACCTACTGGAAACCACTATTCAAGGTTGTGGGCATCTATTCTTAAAAAGCTAGAAATTAAGATTTTGTGGGTGGGTCATGTAGAGTTGAGGCGTTACCGAGGAGGTAAAAATCTCCCCAACAAGAGCGATGCTGCGGATGCTTTGGCAATGGCCGCCTACGGTCACGATCCAGATCATCGGCTGGAAACTGGAGAAATCAACATGAGATATTTTCTCATGCATCGCCCAGAACCCATTGATGAACTTCGTGACCTGTGCCAACAACTTGAACATCTCAACAGGGTGCAGTCGCCAATCAGCAATTATGGCCGCCAGCTTCTCTCTTGGCAGTTCCCCGAAGTCGCTCACACCAGGAGCATTTCCACCAAGCTAGGGTTACTACCAGCAATGTGGGGATGGTTGGCTAACAGAAAGAGTGAAATTTCACCAGCCGGAAAAACTCGGCTCGACAATCTTTATAAAAAATCCATTGCCCGCGAGTATGGAATTGAGATTAACCCAATACTGGAATTACATGCTGATTGGATGTGTGACATTTCACTTTACGAGCAGCGCTTAGAAGCCAGAATCAAACAAATGCTTACTGAGACTGCATTTAAACCTTACATGAGCGTGTTTGATAAATTCGGTTTTGGGTTACGAGTGCGATCGCGTCTGTTGACCAGGATTTACCCATTTGAATCATTTCTAGGGGTCAATGGTAAACCCGTGATTGAGTATGAAGTAAGAGAAGTCAAAAAAACTGAACGCGATCGCAAAAATGGCGAAACCATCGTCAGGCGAATTGCTGGGGAAACCAAACGCATCAAACGCAACCGCAGCCGCGATATATTCAAAATGCGTTTGGGGATGGGTACTGTTTTAGAACAATCCGGAGATGGTCTGATCGAAAAAGCTAGCGGTTCATTACTGTGTAGAATTAGCGTCTGGCAATATGTTCTTACCGGCGTAGAAACTGGCAGATTACCAGACAACTCAACTACCCAGAAATTACTTGATTACCGTGACTCACTTAAGTCAAACGTCAGCGAGCAAGGAGAAAAATTACTTGCTGGTAAGCACATCCAAGGAAAGCTGATGAGTAAAGTTGTTAACTTGTTGTTTGATGAACTGTGTAAGATACACTTAGTCTGATGCTTTAACCCTTCGCTTATGAAGGGTTTGAAAATGGCTAAAACTTTCAGTTACCCTGAAAATTAATAAAGTATTTTTGTGCTGACTGATTAAATATTACCTATGCTAAAAACAAAATCATTTCAGACTGAACCAGTAGTTATGGCGGCGGTGGCTGAGTATTTCAAGGTGCTATCAGAAGTGAGTCGGCTACAGATATTGATCTGTCTCAAGTCAGGCCCGATGAATGTTATGGAAATTGCAGATGCAACTGGTTTAGGACAGGCAAATTTATCTAAGCATCTAAAAGTATTAACTCAGGCTGGGGTGTTATCTCGTCAACCTAAAGGAACTAGTGCATTTTACGAGATTGCCGATCCGATGATTTTTGAACTGTGTGAGATAGCTTGTAATCGAATTAGCGATCGCATTTTGCAACAAGCGGAAAGTCTCAAAGCTATACGTAGCAATACAGCAGTATTCTAACAAACAAGCACCCTCTCAATAGGGTGCCAATGGTTATATTGTTCAATAAGTGCGAATTTATGGTGATATATGGAGGTTAGCGGACTCGAACCGCTGACATCCTGCTTGCAAAGCAGGCGCTCTACCAACTGAGCTAAACCCCCGTAAAATTAAAATGGTAGGTAATTAGGCTGCCTCTACTATATTACCTGAATATGGTTAATTTACAAACGCAATGAAGCAAGAAAATCTCTTAGTTGTGGCAACACTATATAAATTCGTCAGTTTGCCAGATTTTGCCGAAATGCGAGACCCTTGGTTGTCTTATTGTCAACAGCAAGGTATTAAGGGCACAATTTTGTTAGCACAAGAAGGCATTAACGGCACAATTGTTGGTTCTCGTCAGGCGATTGACGCAGTTTTGGAATTTCTGCGTTCAGATCCTCGTTTGGCAGACTTAGAACACAAAGAATCTTACACAGAGACTTTGCCATTTGAGCGGATGAAAGTACGCTTAAAGTCAGAAATTGTCACTTTAGGATTGCCGGAAGTTGACCCCAATGAACAAGTGGGTAATTATGTCAGTCCTCAAGAATGGAATGAGTTAATTTCTGACCCCGAAGTAATTGTGATTGACACCCGTAATGATTACGAGGTGAATATTGGCACTTTTAAGAAGGCACAAAATCCACAAACTCACTCATTTCGCGAGTTTCCCGATTATGTCCGCCATAACCTTGACCCCAGTAAACATAAAAAGATAGCTATGTTTTGCACTGGTGGTATTCGCTGCGAAAAAGCCTCATCTTATATGCTATCTCAAGGCTTTGCCGAAGTTTATCACCTCAAAGGCGGCATTCTCAAATATTTAGAAGAAGTTCCCGCCCAAGAAAGCTTGTGGGAAGGAGAATGCTTTGTCTTTGATGAACGAGTAGCTGTGCGTCACGGCTTAGAAAGCGGCAGCTATGAGATGTGCCAAAGTTGTGGTCGCCCAATTTCCGCAGCAGATAAGACTTCACCTCAGTATGAAGCAGGTATTTCTTGCCCCTACTGTTTTGACAGCCTTACGGAAGATAAAAGAGTACGTCAGCAGGAAAAAAGGCGACAGTTTCTCCTTAAAAGTAACCGCAAAAATAAATAATTACAAGGGATTGGGCATTGGGCAATTCAATTTTGGATTTTGGATTTGCGATTTTGGATTGGGTTTGAATCTAAAATCTAAAATCTAAAATCTAAAATTCCTTGTCCTAGTTATTATGCAGCTTGGGGATTGAGGTTAATCATCTGCCAGGTGGTATAAGTACCGATGGGACTCCAAATTAGGTAGGGAAGTAATAATAAAGCTGCCCAACCGGAAGTACTTAAAACTGCCAGGGTTAATAGTAAACCGATAATGAAACCTGTACCGCCAAGAATTGTACCGATTTTTAGGCTACGGAGGCGAAACATTACAGGCGTATAGGCAATAGTGACAATTTCTAGAAGTAGGTATAAAGCCATCATTACCCAAGTTGCGTCGCTTCCTGGGTTTTTTTCCCAAATAATATAAGCTGACCAAGCACCACAGATAAAAATTACAGTCCAAATAATCGGAATTGCGGCTTCAAAAGTTAACCAGTTGGGTCGTTGCAATCGCTGAAACCATTTGCGATCGCTTGGCGTAATCAAATTAGCTGCTAAAGCAACTACGAAAGCTACGCCGCCTATTACCATCCAAGATCTAATCATGCTGCTTTATCCTTTGCGATCGCTAGCAAATATCGAAATTTCATACATTCAAGTCCAATATTGGCTATTTAGCCATGTTCTCTCATCATCCTTGAGTTTGATTACTCGCCTCAGTCAGAGATATTTCCCCAGTCTGCAAATGGGCATTGGGCATTGGGCATTGGGCATTGAAACAATTTTGGATTTTGGATTTTAGATTTTGGATTTTGGATTTGTTTCACCCACAAGGGGTGAGGCATGAACCAAAAAAATCTAAAATCGGCAATCTAAAATCTAAAATTGGCACGGTCAACCGTAATTCACGCGTGGAAATTGTCACAAAAACCACATTTATTGTCAACTGGTTCGCCAAAGGATAATTGGGTAATTCCAGATAGTTGCGATTGTATTTCTCTGGATGTGGTAGTGATTCTGTCTAGGGGTGGGGGTATGAGAGCAGCTTGCAGAAATATGCTTAAGGTAGGGGAAGAGGTAATCTGATGGAAAGTAATATGCAAACTCAATCAGAAACAAGAGCGATCGCGCCAGAAATTCAAAGCATCGCTAATACTATTCGTCTTACAGGCTGGATCGCTTTTTGGATACAGTTGGGACTAGCTGTGGTTTCTGGCTTAACTTTATTGTTTGCTGCTACTGGTCGAGGTTTTGCCGAACAACCAATTGCAGGTCTTGGGGTGGGCGTTTTTTGGGCTGGATGTGGAATTCTTGTATTATTATTTAGCGTTTATTGGGATTTTCGTTATACTCGCATCGGTAAACGTTTAGGAAATATCAATCCGGCACTTCATCCTAGTAAAGCAGATACAGTGAAAGCAATTCGCTGGGGAATTATCGCCGCTTTAATTGGTATGCTTTTAAATCTCTTAGGCGCTGGTTCTACTATAGGCGTGTTAGTAGCAAAATCTATCTCCCAACCTCCAGGAGTAGCTATTACAGATCCTTATAAAATTATTCGCGCCCTTGATGTATTTGTAGCAGTAGCAAATATCAATGGAATTGCAGCACATTTTGTTGGTACTATCTCGTCACTGTGGTTATTTGAGCGCGTAAATCAACATTAAAAATTCACAATATCAGAAATATACTTTTAGGAACTTGTAGTTACAAAATGTCATCCTAAAGATTAAAGTTCCTGAAAGTATCACCACTCATGCCAGCGCCTCAGCCTAAGTATAAATTACCTGGATTTATCTTTTTATTTTTATTAGGAATTACACTAACTCAAGTTTTTAGACCCGGAGTTTTTAACTTTAATGGTGAAGGTAATAATTCTCAAGTAGTTGCTCAAAGTTCACCTAAGCCAACACCTCAAGTAATTGTGCAAGCTGGTGAAGTCCGTCCTTTACCTGGCAAGCTGGATAATATCCCCGTATTTAATAGCAATAGCCCAGAATGGGTGAAACAAGAAGGTATTTTACTGTCTACATTTCCCCCAAATGGTAAAAAAGTCCCAGGCGCACATCTAAATTTTCCGTTTCAGGGACGCTTTGATTTATTTGCCCATCATTATACTCACACTCCTAAAGATTTACAGACTCTCTACCTGGGTGTGATGTTGCATAATCCTGGGAAAAAACCTGTAACAGTAGATGTTCTGCAAGCAGCGAGTTATTTATTAAAGGATGCGCCTTTTGCTACTTTAGCGCCCTACATCGAAAATAATGATGGTAAAGCTTTTTCCGGGCCTGGTGCGCGTGCGGTGAGTGATGTGTTGCGGGGAGTACGCCAAGCAGAGTTTCCGGCTAAGTTGATTATTCCACCAGGACAAAGCCGATTATTGCTGAATCATGGCATTGAGGTAAGAAATTTAGCAAAGCCTGTCAATGGTCGGTCTACTTTTATGCGGTTGCGTAGTAGTGGTAAAGTTTATGCTGCTAGTTTGGCAATGTATGCCAAGAAAAATCCTGATGGGAGCGATCGCTCTCCTACATTAGCAGAATGGCAAGCTTTACTTAATAATGGTAACTTTGCCGGCCCCAGAGATAAAACTCCCACTCCTCCCAATGCTACAGGCGGTGCGCTAATTTATGGGCGTGTAGCAGGTGTCTCTAGCGGTTCCCAATGGCCAGCTGTACTGACAGATAATACTAAAGCCGAAACTCTGACTATTCCCCAACGCGGTGAGGCAATTTCTTATGCTATTGGTACCTTACGCGGCGGTCAATTGGGTAGCGGACAAATTCAAACTGCAAAAATGTTAGTACGCTATCCAGATACAGCTTATGAAGCTCATGGTAATTATGGAGTGGAATACAATCTCACTTTACCTTTAAGTAATAAAACTAAAGAAAATCAGAAAGTTACTGTCACATTAGAAACACCATTAAAAGAAGATAAATTATCCCAAGGTGGTCTGCGTTTTCGTCAACCATCCTTAGATTTTCCCTTTTTCCGGGGTACGGTGCGATTGCGCTATTTAGACGAGCAAGGACAACAAAAAACGCGCTACGTACATTTATGGCACAGAACAGGCCAGGTTTTAGAGCCTTTACTCCAGCTAAACCTAGCGCCTGGAAGTCAACGTAGAGTGCAGGTAGATTTAATTTATCCACCAGATTCAACACCACCACAGGTTTTAACTGTGAGAACTGTAATATAAGCTATTGTGTTTTTAAGTTGCACAATCTATGGTGAGGGCTGTTGACAGTTGACTGTTGACTGTTGACTGTTGACTGTTGACTGTTGACCGTCTCAGCTAATCAAATTCACAAGGGAATTGGGCGTTTAATCTACTTACTTATCCACCATCTCTAATGGAAAATTTATATGGCTCCATTACCCGACTACCGACCTAAACAGCTATCTGTAGGCCCTTTAGAAGCAGAAATTTTACAAATCATTTGGGAATTGGGTTCAGCGACAGTTAAAGATGTACACGATCGCATTTTGTCCGATCCCAACCGAGAATTAGCTTACACCTCTGTTACCACCGTGATGCGCCGCCTTACCGATAAAGGTTGGCTAGTCTGCGATAAAAAAGGTAAAGCATTTTATTGGCGTCCCTTAGTCACAAAACAGCAAGCAGAAGTAATTAGAGCGCACGAGCAATTACAGCGATTTTTGGCGGTAGGTAATCCCGATGTCGTGGCTGCTTTTGCTGATAGTCTGGATGAAACAGCCAGCGAACAAATAGAAGCGATCGCCAAACGCATTCAAGCCGCAAGGCAGGCTAGGGAGGGGAAATGATACATCTAATCATGATTTTGACTGCTGTGGCAGTGGCTTGGGGGTTAAGATCCTCTTGGAATGGTTCTCAAGGTAATTGGAATCTGCGCTGGCGGCGATCGCTATTTTTATTTCTCTTCCCCCCTTTGCTACTATTAATGACTGCGATCGCTGTCCTTTGTATGGGGCCTCAAGGTAAAATGGCAGGCATGTATACAGGCTGGGGTAGTTATCTCCTAGCTCTGTGTTATCTCGGAATTTTTAGCATTTTCTGTATCAAAATTACCATTCAAGGCTGGCAGTCTGTCCAATCTGCGCGGAACTGTCCCTTAGTAAATTTTGGTCACAGACAAATCCGCCTCTTAAACACAGAAGCACTCTTCGCCGGTCAAATTGGTTTTTGGCATCCCGAACTAGTAGTTAGTCAAGGATTGCTGCAAACACTTTCCCCAGAACATTTAGAAAGTGTTTTGGCGCACGAACAAGGTCATTATCATTACCGAGATACCTTTTGGTTTTTCTGGCTGGGTTGGGTGCGTACTTGTACTGCCTGGTTACCCAACACAGACTCTTTATGGGAAGAATTGCTAGTATTGCGCGAACTCCGCGCCGATGGATATGCAGCCAGCAAAGTAGACCCCTTAGTGTTAGCAGAATCGCTGCTCATGGTAGTTAGTAATACACCAGTATTATCAGAGATTTGTTGTGCTGCTTTAGGTTCGCCCACAGGCGATCGCTTAGAACAAAGAATTGAAGCGCTCTTAGCACCACCAGAACCCATCCCCGCAGTTAAATTGCATTGCTGGCATGGCTTTCTTCTGGCGTTTTTACCATTATTAACTGTGATATTTCATACTTAAATCTAATCGCGGCGGACTGGTAATAAATGTTCTAGTACAGGTCGGCGGAAATGAGCATACCATTGTAGTGCGAGCATCTTGCTCGCGTTTGTCAGCGAGCAAGATGCTCGCACTACTCTAGATTATCAAAATGAATTTATAAAATGGTATGGTTATTTACGCCATGCAGCACTAGTTCCGCCGATAACCCAATGCCCCATGCCCAATGCCCAATGCCCAATGCCCCATAATAAAATAAAGTATCCAAATCAGCCAAAGGAAAACTAAAAAACGCTGTGCAGATCACATTTTTAGGGACAAGTTCCGGCGTACCCACAAGAGCGCGTAATGTTTCCAGTGTTGCCTTAAGATTACCCCAAAGGGCAGAACTGTGGTTATTCGATTGTGGCGAAGGTACTCAGCATCAACTATTGCGGAGTGAACTCAGAATCAGCCAACTATCCCGAATTTTTATTACCCACATGCATGGCGACCACATTTTTGGCTTGATGGGATTGCTAGCTAGTTGTGGCTTGGCGGGAAATGTTGAAAAGATAGATATTTACGGGCCGCCAGGATTAAATGAATATATCCAATCGGCTTTACGTTACTCCCATACACACTTTTCTTACCCGGTAAAAATTCATGCTGTCCGTCCGGGGGTAATTTATGAAGATGATGAATTTACGGTTACTTGCGGGCCTTTACATCATCGGATTACAGCTTTTGGCTACCGAGTAGCAGAAAAAGACCGCGCCGGACGCTTTGATATAGAAAAAGCGAAGGAATTACAGATTCCCCCAGGTCGGATTTACGGTCAACTCAAGCGCGGTGAAACTGTTACGCTGACAGATGGCCGAGTAATTGATGGTAAAGAATTATGCGGGCCTACAGAGATTGGCCGTAAGATTGCTTATTGTACGGATACGGTATTTTGCGAAGGTGCAGTGGAATTAGCACAGGATGCAGATGTGTTAATTCACGAAGCGACTTTTGCCCATCAAGATGCAGAGATGGCGTTTCAAAGGCTACATTCCACTAGTACAATGGCAGCACAAACAGCTTTAGCGGCTCAAGCACATCGCTTAATCATGACTCATTTCAGCCCGCGTTATGCTCCAGGTAACAGTATAGAATTGAAGGATTTGTTACAAGAAGCTAGAGCAATTTTTCCCAATACTAATATGGCTCATGATTTCATGGTTTATGATGTACCCCGGCGGCGTGAGGCAGATTAATAATTCAAAATTCAAAATTCAAAATTCAAAATATTTTAAGTTGGGAATGTCAACCACCACTGAAAATTTACTCAGTGTCAATAAAGGGGTTTTAAACCCTTGAATGTACAATATACCTGTAGCCAGATAGATTAGGACATCAACCTAAGATAAAACCCTGACAATAAAAGGCTTTTAAGTCTGTCAACTTTCAACAGTCAACTGTCAACAGCTATAAATGCTAATTTAAATAACTTGTTAAATATAAATTTAACATTACTAATTCTGCTTCTTCTTCCGGCATTTCTAAATATTTTAAACCAATATATCTGCCATCGTTACCAGATGGAAATAAATCATATCCGCCATCAAAAAAGGGCAACTTTTGATAAAAATTTTCAGCTTCTTGAACAGTATTTAAGGCAATTCTTCCTTGAAAGCCCAAGTTAAAACTATGTAACATTGCAAATGTTAAAAGAACTGTACCCACTCCTTTATAATTCCTTCTGCCGAGAATCGCTGCACGGTTCCAAGGTGCTACAGTTAATAAGTGGACATAAATTAAATTTTTATCTACATCTAACCGAGAATGACATTTATTAGTTTGGAGAATAATTATACCTTGCGCGATCGCATCGTATTCCAAAACATAAACCTCATAAATGTCTGGGTTATTTACATATTTGTGTATATCTAAATCTCGATCCCAACAATTGTGATTTCTCAGTTGGGGTAGCCACAGTAATTCAATGTCTTGAATATGTTTAGGAGAAATAGGTACAATTTTGGCAACCACATATTCATTATGAACATTGTGGAAAATTTTGACAGACTCTTCTACTGCTGATGCTACTGATAACATAAGCCTATTGAAAGTTAAATGCAAATATTGTTAATGCTTTGAAAACAGCAAATATATTTGCAACTAAATTTGCGCTTTCAAATAATTTCTATAAGTCTTATTATAGGGATTTACTTAGGCAGTAATATTTCGTTTCAGTGAAGTTTTGATTAGTAATTGACAAATCTGCGGATAAAAAACACACTTTTTCCATGCATCGCCAAATTTATTGTCAAAAATATTACTTTATTACGTCATTATACTGAGAGTTGAATAGTTCTATCGGCTTTTAAAGAAAGAATAAAACAGACTCATCTTTCAGAAAATTCAGTATATATTCTGTTTGTCATCTTTCCTAGAAGCGTTGTAGAGCGATCGCTATTTGATTTCGGAGTGAGTTGACCAGCCCCCAATAATGCAACATAACGTTACTTGCATTTCATAGTCATAACGACTATGATTTAAATATAAAGTCGTTATGAGTATGATGTAGTTGGTTTGCAGACCAAGATTAAGTTTAGGTAATCTGAATAACTTATATGGAGAATTTCTCTACCTATGACTGAAGCGCAAAAGTTGACCACTGCTGATGGTATCCCCGTTGCTGACAACCAGAACTCACTAACTGCTGGCCCCCGTGGCCCGGTATTAATTCAGGATTTCCACTTAATTGAAAAACTCGCTCATTTCAATAGAGAACGGATACCTGAGCGAGTTGTCCACGCTAAAGGTGCGGCGGCTTACGGAACCTTGACAGTTACCAATGACATCACCCGCTATAGCAAAGCCAAACTTTTTGCAGAAGTTGGTAAGCAAACGCCAGTCTTGTTGAGGTTTTCCACAGTTGGCGGCGAGAAAGGTTCAGCCGATGCAGAACGCGACCCTAGAGGATTTGCAGTCAAATTTTATACAGAAGAAGGTAACTGGGATATTGCGGGAAATAATACCCCTGTGTTCTTTATCCGCGATCCCCTAAAATTCCCCGATTTTGTGCATACTCAAAAGCGCAATCCCCAAACTAACTGCAAAGACCACAATGCAATGTGGGATTTTTGGTCGCTCAGTCCAGAGTCACTCCATCAAGTAACAATTTTGTTTTCCGATCGCGGAATTCCTAAAACCTATCGTCACATGGATGGTTTTGGTAGTCACACCTTTAGCTTAATTAATGCCCAAGGCGATCGCGTTTGGTGTAAATTTCACTTCAAGACGCTACAAGGACATCAAACCTTAACCGCCGAGGAAGCGAGCCAGATTAAAGGTGAAGATGCGGATCATGCGACTCGCGATTTATTTAATGCCATCGCTCAAGGCGACTATCCCAAATGGCGGATGTGTATTCAGGTAATGACAGAAGAACAAGCCGCGAAACATGCAGATAATCCCTTCGATTTAACGAAAGTTTGGAAACATTCCGAATATCCCTTAATTGAAGTCGGAATTTTAGAATTAAATCGTAACCCAGAGAATTACTTCGCCGAAGTTGAGCAAGCTGCTTTTAGTCCCAGCGCAGTAGTTCCTGGTATTAGCTTCTCACCAGACAAAGTACTGCAAGCTCGTCTGTTTTCTTATCCCGACGCGCAACGCTACCGCTTAGGTGGTAACTATCAGCAACTCCCAGTCAATCAACCTAAATGTCCAGTTATGCATTATCAGCGAGATGGTTTCATGGCTTTAGGAAACAATGGCGGTAGCGCGCCTAACTATGAACCGAATACCGTTGAGGGTACGCCACAACAATGTCCAGCCTATGCAGAACCATCAACTCACCTTGGTGATGTCGCAGTCAATCGTTACGATCATCGTCAAGGAAACGACGATTACACCCAAGCCGGGAATTTGTATCGCTTAATGAAACCAGAACAGCAAGAACGACTGGTGAAAAATATCATTGGTAGCCTCAGTCAAGCCAGACAAGATATTCAAAAGCGGCAAATTTGTCACTTCTTCCGTGCAGATGTAGAATATGGTCGTCGTGTAGCTGAAGGTTTAGGGATTGCGATCGATCCTTCTTTGCTTGGGACTAAAGCTGAGGCGGTTGGGACGATTTAGCACTCTTTCTAACATACAAGGCGATTGTAAAAAATTAGCTTACGAAACGCAAACAGCTGACAAAGCGCAAAGTCTGAGTGGAGAAAACCTCCGCTCAGAACTTAGTACAATACAGCGTAAATGAAGTAAAAGTCTACTTTTGACTTACTCGGTAGCGGTACTAGTTATCTTTAATTGCTTTGACTTTCTGAGAAATTATTGCCAGTTACCGACTAATACAAAAGGTGCCCAATAGTATGGATGTTTAAATACAGGATTTAACTTTCCTGATAACAGAAGAAGTTGGGCATTTCGCAAAGCTTCAGCTTTTTTTTGATTTTGCGCTATCTGTTTATAAAACTCAATCATTAACGCTGAAGTAGCTTCATCGTTAACAGTCCACAGGGTTGCTAATGTGCTGCGCGCCCCCGATTGTACAGCAATACCGGCTATTCCTAAGGCGGCGCGACTATCGCCGGCTGCGGTTTCGCAAGCACTGAGAACTAGTAAATCTATAGCAGCTTGTTGCTTGGATTCACGAGTTTTGAGTACCGAACTAAAATCATTGACATTTAACCTTTGGTTCCAAGTTAAAATAAAAGTCTCTTCAGCTTTAGAACTAAATTTACCATGTGTTGCTAGGTGTAATATTCCCCCAGGAAATGATTGAACTGCATCTTCTATTTTCTGCTGAGTAAAATTTTCATTAATAAAATTTCCTCTAGTTGCTAATACCCCTTTTATTTGCTCAAGTTCATTTTTCACACCAGGGATAGCAGGGAAACTATCACGGGCTTCACTGAGTCCCCCAATTAATGCTTGTAAGCGGTTTTGACTCACAGCTTTTGGGGGTAATAATTCTAAACCTGGGGTGATCGCAATGTTATATGATTTTTGAATTAAATATTGCTTTTTTTCTTGGTCGTAAAGTGCAGAAATTGGGATACTCTGTAAGTTGCCATCTAAAACAAAAACAATATTTTTGACGCCACTATTTGCTAAATCGGCTTCAATAGGGCGAATTAACCATTCATAGATTTGCTTTGAGGTTTTGAGAAATTCTCGCGGACTTTTTAAGAATATTTCTTGCTGGAGTTTTTTAACTTGTGCTTGAAATTCCTGTTTCGCAAGAATAACTGTATGTAATTTCAGAGATTTATTTTTTTGCTGGTGTGGTAGTGAGAGAATAATCGATAAGCGATCGCTCAACAGTACTGGGTAAATTACCGCAGTTTGTTTCTGGGTATCGATTTCATCAATTTCCACGGGTTTACTATCTAAACAAGCGGAACGGAAAAAGTTATCGAGTTCTGCTAACTGTAAAGATTCAATAACTTTTCTAGCTTTATCTAAATTCTCTGCACTCGGTTCGCCTGTTTTTGGTAAGAGTAAGCTTACATACTCGCGATACACTGGTTCTACTTCATCGCGAAATGAAAATTGCGCATCACGGTTTACTGTGACTAAATCACGACGGATAGATTTTAAACTCTTGACTGCGCGATCGTAAGCTGCGATCGCACCTGGTTGATTTTCTTCAGGATTACCTGTAGCACTGAGAATTCGTCCTAATTGCCATTGCCAACGGTAAGCAATATCTCTAGCTTGAATCCCTTCTGCTAATTTTAGCGCTTGCTGCGTCAAAGTTCGCGCTTCCGTCCATTGCTGAGTGTATTCGTATAAACTTCCTAATGTACCTAAAGCGTAAGCTTGCGATCGCACATCTGCTAAAGTTTTCGCTTGCTGAAAACCTGTAGCCACAATCTTAGCAGCATTACACAAAGAATCAGCAGATGTACAATTATTTTGGGGGTTTTGGGCAATTACATCTTTTGTTAATAATCCTATTTTGGCTAACCGTAGCAGCATTTGGGCAAAATTAATCCGCGCATAAATATTACTGCGACTTGCGGGTAAATTCTCTATTTTGGTTGATAAATTAGCAATTTGCGAGATAATTTCCTGGGGTAAACCTTGCGTCAACAAAAACTTATCTTCCCCAGATTGAATTAACAATCGTAATTGATTTAAATTTGCTTGTAATTGTGTAGTTTGCTTCTGAGAAATACTTGCAGAACGTTCATAAAACCGGATAGCCGCTTCAATATCTTGCTGTGCTTGGGCAGTATTTCCTAAACTTAATAAAATTTCTGCCAGCTTTTCTTGTTCAGGGTTTGGTTTTCCTGTATTGGTATTATTTAAACTCGCTGATAATGTAGGATTGCAAACTGTTTCTACTTGTAATAATTTTGCTTGAATTTGGCAACTTGTTGTTAATATATTCAGAGATTTATCAACATGTCCCACCACACGTAAAGTATTACCCAGACTCAGCAAACCAGTGACTTTTAAAAGAGAGTCTGCTTGTTTATCTAAAATCAACTTAATTTCTTCTAAGGTATTAGTAGCGCGACGGTAAAGTCCTAATGTTTGTAATGCTTGTGCCTGGTTAATTTTACTGCCAATCTTGCCAATTTCATCGCCAATTTTACTATAAGTATTGCTTGCTTCTTGCCAACTAGTTAAAGCTTTTTCTGTTTCCCCCTTTGCTAATTGTAATTGACCTTGAGTATTTAGCGTTTGGGCAAGAATAGATAAATAATCTTTACTATCAGATTTATTCTTTAATATCTGTAAACTTTCGTCAGTCGCCTGTTGTGCATCAGCTAACTGTCCTAACTGTTGATAAGTTAAAGAGAGGTAATTTAATGCTAATGCTTGGTTCAGCTTATCTCCCGATGATTGAAATGCCACATCAGCCTGTTGAAACATCTTCAAAGCTGGTGCATATTGTTCTTGTTGGTATGATATTACAGCTTTATCTAATAAGCCTTTACCGTTGCTAAGTTGTTCCTCGGAAACTTGATTGTTAATGACTGCAACTATAGGTGAAATTTTTTGAATCAGATTAGGCGATGAATTGATAAATAAACTACTTAAAAGTAAAATGAGAGACATAAATGTTGTTAACTGTTAACTGTTGACTGTTGACTATTGACCATTGACTAAAATGCCTGTGTATAAACCACAGAAAAATAGAGTCCATTTTCCTGCCATGTATTTTTATTAGAAATATCAATACCTAAAGGAATACCCCAATCAAAACGCGCTGTTAAATTATTTTGTTGCCATAAAAGTCCGATTCCTGTAGAAGCGAGAGTATCGGGATTAAGATTAGTTCTTCCCGGTTGAGAAATATTCCAAGCTGTGCCAAAATCAAAAAATGGCGTAATTTGTAATAACCCATTAACTTGAGGAACTCGTAATACTGGATAACGGAATTCTGCCGTCACTAAAAAGCCATTATCTGCTAATATTTGGTCTTGACGATAACCTCTAACTGTTGCTTGTCCTCCTAAGCCAATTTGTTCAGAAGCTAAGAGATATCTATCAGCTATTTGCAAATCTGTACGCAATAAAAATAAAGTTTCTGGCGCTAGTAACCTCACCCATTGCGCTTGTCCTCGCCAGGTAAAAAATTGACCATCTGGCGCATCTTGATTGATTGTCGCACCTAATGCGTCTATCCCGAAACTAAATTGCGATCGCGCTGCTAATACTTGTTGGCTACTACGCTGAGTCCATTCTTGAAATAATCGCAAAATAGTTACTTTTGTGGTTCCATCTGCACTCACACCAGGAGAAGGAAACGGAAGTCTTTCGCCTATTTGTGCTTGCAAAAAACCAACATCACTATCTCGATGACTCGCACTTACCCCAACTGCAAATTCTGTCGTCGGCGTTTCCACTAACGGTTGGCGAAAACTAATACCATATTCTTGAGAAGTTCCTTCAATATCTAAAACATTGAAAGGTTTTTCAATTACATTACTCGATGCATAACTATAGTTAAATTGCACAGTTCCATTGCGAGCATTGACGGGTAATCTATAGCTGAGATCTACACTATTACTACCATCAGTATTTGTATAACCCACACTTAAGCCATCACCCAAACCCAAAAAATTTGCTTGATTTAGTTGAATTTGTCGTTCTAAACTCCCAATACCCGGTGTACGTTTATTATCTAAACTAACCTGTACTGTAAATGTTTTAGCTTCCGCAACTTTCACAGATAAAATACTCGCACCTGGATTTATCCCATTACCCAATTCCGCCGAGATATTTTTGATTAATGGATCTAATTGTAAAAGTTGCAAAGCTTGCATTAACTTTTTTAAATTCAAAGGCTTACCTGTAGCTAAAGCAAGGCGACTTCTCACATAATCAGGATTTAGCCTGTTTGTACCGCGAATTTCAATAGTTTCTAAACTCCCTTCCAAAACTTGAATTTTAACTACACCACCCTCAACTTTAAAAGTTTGGTTAGCTGGAATATATGCACCTGAATTCACATAACAGGGTAAATCTGTATTTTTATTTTCTGCTTGACAACCTTGAGTATAAAGTTCGGTAATTTTATCTGCTGCTTCTAATAGTTGAGGAAAAGTGATAGGTTTATTGATAAATTCTTTGAGAACTGCATCTAATTCTGCTTGACTAAAAACAGTACTACCCACCACCTCAAATTGAGTTACCTGAATTTTTCCCGCTAAATCTGGCGGAACATTTTCCTCAATCGGCGGATTAGGAATAGGTGAAGTTGGAAATAACTCCTCTAACTTTGGTAGTCTGGGTAATGTAGGAGTGGGTGTAGTCGGTTGTTCAATTTGACGATTGATATCTTGTATTGGTGGCTTGGTAGAAGTTTGTGCTAACGATTTAGGGATAAAAAAATTAAAGAGTAAGAATATAAATATCAGCCAATTTCTGCGATTTTTAATTTGTTTTTTTTGTGATGCATACATATATATAGTGCTTCTCAATGGAGAAGATTCAGGTTTTTCAGGTATTCTGCATATTTCAACTAAATACAATTCAGTTAGGCATTACTTTGCCTTTTCTTCCTTCTAATTCTTCTCTTTTTATCCTTGGCGTCTTGGCGTCTTGGCGGTTCCTTAAAAAACTGATTTCGTTCACAGCGTTGTAATCCTTACTGATACCATTTCACAAAAAATATGATGTGAATGTAGGTTGGGCTGAGGAACGAAACCCAACAACCCAAAGCCTTGTATATGTTGGGTTTCACTTCGTTCAACCCAACCTACGCATCTGTCTCATTTTTTTCTGGAATTGGTATGAACCTAATTGCTGTATAAGTAAGCGACTATACACAAGTTGTATGCGATGAAAGTTAAAACGGCTACAAGTAGCACTTGGTCAATTCATAAATGTTTACAAAAACCGCAGAGAACACAGAGTACACAGAGAGGAGTCTGAGGAACTTTTGCGTAAATCTGGACTGACTATTGTGCTTTCTACTTAACCCCACAGCGAGAGGAATTGAATCCTACAGTAGAAGATTGGGGTGTTTGAGAAATCAGGGTAACTTCGCCTTTATTATTGAATACCCAACCAGTCGCAGGAAGAGTTAACACAGTCTTTTCCTGACTAGCTGTGGGTGTTACCGCCTCAGTAGACACTGTTTGTTGTGGAGAATTAGCACGCAGACGAACATCCTCCCACAGCGTATCGCTACTGAGAAATTCATCAGGCTTAGGCGGTAATCCACCACGCCCAGCATCAGTAAATGTACTCGCTAGCTTTTGATTCCCTACCCCACAACTTTGGGCGATTTGCTGTGATGGGTCTGTTGCATTTGTGGGGAGTGAGATAATACTTTTACTAGGGTCAATCTCTGGAGAATTAATACTGACTACACCGTTTAATTGAGGGTCAGTTTGAGAAATTGCCGTAATATCATTAGTTTGCAGCAATTGGGGGTCAAGTTTTTCTGGGTTGGTTGTACCTAATTTCTGTTCGAGTTCCAATCTGGTGAGGGTTGCTAAACCAATTACCCCTTTAGCGTTGATAGCGATCGCACCACCGCTACCAGAAAAGGCATTAGCTGAGATATCATTATTTTCAGCAGATGGTGAGACAATAAAGCCATTATTATTATTGAGGTTAATTGCGATCGCACCACCATCACCACCCGCGCCTTGTTTTCCTGCGGTGGTAGAGATTGTACTATGACGCCGCAATAGCAGTAAATCTTGTACATTCAGTGCAATACTACCACCTTGACCGCTATCGGTGTCAGCACTAATACCTGCAAGGTTATCCAATGTTAAACGATTAGCTGTAATGCTAATACTACCTGCGACACCTGTACCTTGACTATCTACAGAGATTTTCGCCTCATCTTTGAGGGTAACTTGAATCGGGTCGATGTTAATCGTACCGCCATTACCTGTAGAGTTGGCTTCTGTATTGGCAAATAGACCGCTATATTGATTTATGGGGCCGAGTATACGCCTGACTTCGCCATCGCTTGTGGGTACAACGAAATCGTAGGTATATTTAAGTTGATTCAGTCTCTCTTGGAGTGCATTGATTTGTGGAGCATAATTAATAATCTGTTCCAATCCATCCAAATTATTAATTAAGTTATTAATTGGTACCAATAAGCTAGCAATTTCTGGATCGCTGATAACTAATTGAAAATCAAAACTATTCTTAAATTTATCCAGTCTCGTCTTCAGTTCGTTGAGGAATAAAATTGAGTTAGGATTTGCTAAAAAATTACTCAACTTATTCACTAAATTATTAATTGGTTCGAGTATACGTTGATTATCTTGGTCATTCTCAACCAACAAAATATCATAAACAGCTTTTAGCAAATCTAATTGTTGTTTAAGCTCATTCAATTTTTGTTCGTAGTCATAATTTTGACCAGAAATTTTAATATTCTCAGTCGCATTAATTTTGATACTACCAGCTTGTCCACTTCTATAGGCATTGGTAATAATTTGCCCGCCGCCTGTAAGCTCCAAATTATGCACATTAATATTGATATTTCCGCCCCTAGCTCTACTTTTAGAAGGAGCGCTTAAAACACCTCCATTATTAATAGATAAAGTCCCAGTTGTTATGGTAATATTACCACCATAACCAGCATCATTTTTTTCGCTTTCTGTATTCACAGAAAAGCCGCTAGATGTTCTAATCAACGGTGCAGAACCAGATATATTTATAGCAGCACTAGCTTGACTTGCATCATTGAGAGGGTTAATAGTAATATTGCCACCATTACCAGTGGCAAAAGTTTCTGCATTAATTCTTGCTCCTCCTTGGAGAGAAAGCAACTGTGTATTGATATTAATATTACCTGCATTGCCACTGCCAAAAGTTTGGGCATCAATTCTCGATGTATTACTTAAAGTCAATGATGGTGCAATTATATTGATGTTGCCGGCGTTTCCAGTACCAAAAGTTGTAGCTTGAATCAGCGATTCATTATTAAATATCAAATCCTGGGCTGTAATATTTACATTCCCGGCATTTCCTCGCAAATAAGTTCTGGCATTTAAAATAGAATTATCGCTAAAAGATGCTGTTTTATCTACTGTAATAGAAATACTCCCACTGTCTCCCGAACCTAAGGTACTAGCATTTAAAATAGAGGTATTGGTTAAAAATAAATCGCTAGCAGCGATATTAATATCACCACCACCAGCACCTTCTTTATCGGTTAAATTTTCGATATTTACGTTAAGTTTATTACTACCAGTATTAATACTACTTGCCGATAAAGAAACTGCACCACCAGTTGTTTGCAAATTGATGCTACCTGCTTTTCCCGTACTCAGAGTATTTGCAAACAGAGAACTTTGATTTGCTAAAGATATTGTATTAGCCTGTAGATTAATCTTTCCGCCATAACTAGAACTAGCTGTTACAGTTTCTAATTTACTGTTATCGATTAATAATTCTCCCAGGGATTTCACTGTAATATCACCGACATTATAACCAGCCTCAAAGTTACTATTATTAATTTGTGAGTTATTAATGTTGATTTTTTCAGGAGATAAGTCTGGGTATTCGGAAAATCCCAGCGAAATTTTACCCAGATTCCCAGTGATAAAAACTTTACTAGCGTTATCAATTTGAACCATTTTTCGAGCATTAATTGCTATTTCTCCTGCATAGCCAGAGCCGATATTTTGCATATTTAAATTAGATGCGTTTAAATAAACAGAACCGCCTGTTGAATTAATATTGATATTGCTAAATTGGCTATTACTAGAATTACTAGCGACTTTAATATTACCTACATATATATCACCTGGAGCGGTAATAGTAACATTTCCCGTCAATCCGTTATCAGCCAAAGAAGTTATATTTAAAAATCTGCCATCAATACCGCCTTGCTGACTGATGAGGGTGATATTACCGCTATTTCCAGTCAATGAATTAGCAATTAATTGACCTTGTAAATCGAGATTACCAGCAATTAGACTCAAATCTTGCCCAACATTTAAATTCCCGCGATTGCTAATACTTGCAGATTGATTTTCCGCAAACTGCAACCCCGGACGCAAATTGACTGTGAGTAGTGGCGCTGCTTCAGGATTATTAGCGCTAAATTTTAAGCTATTATTAAAAACAAAACTATTAGCTGTCGTCGCCAAAAATGAACCGGGAATATCTAAATGGGCGTTAGCACCAAATATTATGCCATTGGGATTGAGAAAATATAAATTTGCTCTCCCATCTACGCCCAAAGTTCCGAAAATTTTGGAGGTATCGCTTCCAGTAACGCGAGTAAAGATATTTTCAATTCCTGCGGGATTAGCAAAATATACTCGTTGTCCTTCACCAATATTAAATTGTAAGAAACTCTGAAACAAATTAACGCCTCTAGTCGCACCACCTTCAATCAAAGTTGTCGGTAATCCCTGAACTTTGGTATTTGTTGTCAGTTTTGTACTTTCTGCACCTAATGTATTATCTGGGACAATTTGCGCCTGTGCAGAGTTCATCCACGCACATATCAAACTCGTAATAGTGAATAATTGCCATAACTGGCGGCTAGTAAATGCAACCATATAAGTATTACCTTTAGGAATGAAAACAAACTTTATTTAGCCGCACAGCGAGAGGAATTGAATCCTACAGTAGAGGATTGGGGTGTTTGAGAAATCAGGGTAACTTCGCCTTTGTTATTGAATACCCAACCAGTTGCAGGAAGAGTTAGCACAGTCTTTTCCTGACTAGCTGTGGGTGTTACCGCCTCAGTAGACACTGTTTGTTGTGGAGAATTAGCACGCAGACGAACATCCTCCCACAGCGTATCGCTACTGAGAAATTCATCAGGCTTAGGCGGTAATCCACCACGCCCAGCATCAGTAAATGTACTCGCTAGCTTTTGATTCCCTACCCCACAACTTTGGGCGATTTGCTGTGAGGGGTCTGTTGCATTCGTGGGGAGTGAGATAATACTTTTACTGGGGTCAATCTCTGGAGAATTAATACTGACTACACCATTTAATTGAGGGTCAGTTTGAGAAATTGCCGTAATATCATTAGTTTGCAGCAATTGGGGGTCAAGTTTTTCTGGGTTGGTTGTACCTAATTTCTGTTCTAGTTCCAATCTGGTGAGGGTTGCTAAACCGATTACCCCTTTTGCGTTGATTTCAATAGCACCACCGCTACCAGAAAAGGCATTAGCTGAGATATCATTATTTTCAGCAGATGGCGAGACAATAAAGCCATTATTATTATTGAGGTTAATTGCGATCGCACCACCATCACCACCCGCACCTTGTTTTCCTGCGGTGGTAGAGATTGTACTATGACGCCGCAATAGCAGTAAATCTTGTACATTCAGTGTAATACTACCACCTTGACCGCTATCGGTGTCAGCACTAATACCTGCAAGGTTATCTAATGTCAGACGATTGGCGGTAATGCTAATACTACCTGCGACACCTGTACCCTGACTATCTACAGAGATTTTCGCTTCGTCTTTGAGAGTGACTTGAATCGGGTCGATGTTAATTGTACCGCCATTACCTGTAGAATTAGCTTCTGTGTTGGCGAATAGCCCGCTATATTGATTTATAGGGCCAAATATACCGACAATTTCGCGATCACTTGTCGTGGATGTAAAACCGTAAGTATCTTTAATTACATCAAAATTCTCTGTTAGTGCTTCCAGTCGTTGATTGTAGCTTAAATCCTGACCTGCGATCGCCACATTATTAGTAGCATTAATTTTAATACCACCAGCTTGTCCGCTACTATAAGCATTTGTGAGAATTTGTCCGCCACCTGTAATTTCCAAATTATTGACATTAATCTCGATATTCCCACCGCTACCGCTACTTTTAGAAGGTGCGCTTAAAACTGCACCATTTTTAATAGATAAATTACCAGTATTAATAGTAATATTGCCACCAGTACCAGCATCTGCTAATTTGCTTTCTGTATTGACAAACAAGCCAGTAGAAAATCCATTGAGAGATGATGCACCAGATAAAGTCACAGCCGCAGTAGATTGTTGCTGTAAATTCAGGGGATTAATAATAATATTTCCCCCATTACCACTACTACAAGTATTACCATTAATTCTCGATCCATCTGTTAAAGACAGTGATTGAGTTTTGATATTTACATTACCTGCATTGCCACTGCCAAAGGTTTGGGCATCAACTCTTGAAGCCTGATTTAAGGATATTAAATCAGCAGTCATATCAATATTACCAGCCTTACCACTGCCAAAAGTTTCTGCTTGAATTAAAACCTCATGATTAAAATAAATTTCCTGAGCTTTAATATTAATATCGCCAGCGTTACCTTGAAGATATGTACTAGCATTAATAATAGAACTATCAGCAAAAGATACGATTTTATCTACTGTAATATAGAGATTACCACTGTTCTCTGCACCAAAAGTATTAGCATTTAAAACCGAGTTTTTAGTTACAAATAAAGCCGCAGTGTTAATAGTAATATCACCGCCGCCACCTTGTCCTTCTTTATATGGTTCATTTTGTGTAACTTTCGCAATTAAATCGTCACTACCAGTATTCATACTACTTTCGGAAAGCGAGACTGTTCCACCCGTTGTCTTGACAGTTACACTTCCAGCTTTACCAGTTCCTAGAGTATTAGCTAAAAGAGAACTCCTATTACTCAAAGATAGTGAATTACCTCCTACGCTAATACTTCCTCCCGCACCCGAACCATAAGTCGTAGTTTCTAAATTACTGCTAGTTAAAGATATCTCTCCTAAAGATTGCACTGTTATATTACCCGCATTTTTAGTCTTAATATTCTCAGAATTATTACCTCCTACTAAATTACTAGTACTTAAAAAACTGTTGCTAATAGTTACTTTTTTCGGGCTGAGAGATTGATCGTTAGGGGAATATCCAATCAAAATATTACCTGAATTTCCATTACTGACAATTCCCCGGGTTACATTGCCAGTTTCACCAGAATTTCGCTGGAAAATAATCTCATTTAAGGCATTAATCAATATACCCCCAGCATAACCACCAGCAGTATTTGTTGTATTCAATCTAGATTCTTCCAATATTACAGAACCTTGGTTAGCAGCAATTTGAATATAACCAGGTAAAAGATAAATATCAGAACTATTATTATCTATGTTATTACTTTCGCTATTAACTTGACTGTTTTGCAGAGAAATATCCTGTTTGCTGGCATGAATTTCTATACTTCCCCCATCTCCTATTCCGTTATTATCTGTTTTCAGCATAGTTCCTAGCAATGATATTGCACCAGAATCTAGCCTGAGATTTCCAGCATTACCTGTACCGTCAGTAACATCACTAACAATTTGACTATTAGTCAAATAAATTGAACCTAAAGATTCCAGATAAATATTACCCGCATTAGTCTTACTTGCATTAATAGAAGCATTACTATAGATATTACTATTAGCAATAGCTATGTCGTTCACAGATGTAATTCTAATATTTCCAGCACTACCTTGTTCGCTAGGATTATCCGTATTTAACCGAGAATCAAAAATATGCAAAATTTGCGGAGATAAATTAGCATAACTGGATTTACCCAGAGAAATTTGACCATTATTACCAAGACTAGAAATATTACTATTATTCTCAATTTTTAATTCCTGAAAAGCAGTAATATTTATATTACCTGCATAGCCGCTACCAGTATTGCTAGTATCTAAATGCGAGTTATTTAGATATACAGAGCCATTGCTAGATTTGATATTGATGCTGCTAAATAACTTACCAGAATCGCTACTATCTACATTATTAAAATTACTAGATGCTTCTATATCACCTAGATAAATATCTCCAGGAGATTCTATAATTACATCCCCAGCTAATCCATTAGGTGTTTTGGAGATTATATCGGCAAATCTAGTATCAATACCAGCACTTTTACTAACAAGAGTAATATTTCCGCCATTTCCATTTCCTAAACTGCCTAAATCGGATAGTAAACTGCCAACAACATTAATATTTTTATCGGCAAGCAACTGAATATTATTATTACTATCAATTCCAAAAGAAATATCAATGACACCGTTACTATTAATGTCACCTCGCGAATCAATATTGACATCGCCAAATGTTTGAATCAAATTGGTTGTAATGTTACCAGTTAATCCATTAGGTGCGTACTGATTTGTTAAGAGAATTTTGCCTTTGATGGGTTCACCGTTTGGTGAATAATTGAGATTGGTGATACTGCCAATATTAATGTTGGCACTTGAACTTGGTGCATTAGGATTAACTATACCAATTACGCCAGTAATCGGATTTGGTGTCAGACTGGGAGTTGCAAATGCAGTAGTTCCCGCGCGAATATCTAATGTTGGTTCTTTTGCACCATTAATAGCTACAGAATTTGTCCCATTGGCAAGATTGATTGATAAAGGTACATTTTCTACAATTGAATTTCCCGGATTACTTTTATCTGCACCGATGATTTTAATACTATCAATATTCACTGCACCGCCCGCAAAAATATGCAAAGAAGCGCCTTGGTAACTATGAAAATTAACATCGCCGCTAGCACGTATAATTGGGTCATCAGGGCTAAACAGATTCCCCAAATTTCCATCTAATTTCTCAACCTGAAAATTACCACCAGCCCAATAGCGAGCATCTCCAGCTATAGTATTAGGACTGCGTAAAACCATATCTGCACCAGAATATAAACCACTTTCAGGGTGGTTTAAAGCAAATATATCTATACTTTGATTACCTTGGAGAGTTAACTTTTCTCCTGCGGAAATAATTACAGGATTGCTAGCTGTATCTGTGACTTTAACTGTATCATGAGCAATTAGGGTTAAATCTCTACTAGCTTGTAACTTACCTTGTAAATCTAGATTAGCAGCAATTAGGCTCAAATCTTGCCCGACGCTTAAATTTCCGCGATCGCTAATCATCCCCGATGAATTAGCCGCAAATTGCAACCCTGGACGTAAATTGACTGTGAGTAGCGGCGCTGCTTCCGGATTATTGGCGCTAAATTTCAACCCATTGTCAAAAACAAAACTATTAGCTGTAGTCGCCAAAAATGAACCAGTCACATCTAAACGCGCGTTAGCACCAAATATTATGCCATTGGGATTGAGAAAATATAAATTTGCTCTCCCATCTACACCCAATGTCCCGAAAATCCTGGAGATATCGCTTCCCGTGACGCGAGTGAAGATATTTTCAATTCCTGTAGGATTAGCAAAATATACTCGTTGTCCTTCACCAACATTAAATTGTAAGAAACTCTGAAATAAGTTAACACCTCTAGTCGCACCGCCTTCAATTAAGGTTGTCGGTAATCCCTGAAGATTAGTATTTGGTGTCAGTTTTGTACTTTCTGCACCTAATGTATTATCTGGGACGATTTGCGCCTGTACAGAATTAATTGATGTAGTACCCAAGCTAGCCGCTAAGAGAATCAGCAGCTTTAATTTCCCTAAATTTTGGCGAAGACATGAAATCATGGGATTATTGCCCGTGTAGAAATCGCGGGTTTAGTTTATACAAAAAAACGGATTTTAGTTAAGTATATTTTTGGATGAAAATATCCAATATTTTACTCATCTCTTCATGAAAGTGGCGAGACTGAGTAAAATTGGCTTAGTATATAAAAAAATCCCCTGTACTGAAATCAGTCAGGGGATTTTAGGTTGAAAGTTGACGGTTTGACAAAAGACTATTAATAAATAACCCTAAAAAAAGCGGGCTAACCGCTAGTTACTTGGTTAGCCCGTGCAGCTTTGGGAACGCGCAGAGAAATTACTATTGCAATACCAATTTCACATTGGCGTTTTGCAAACCGCGCTGTTTTACTTCAGCTAAGGTTTTGTTAACTGCGTATTTTTGGTTGATGGAGTTGATCAACTCAGTTTGATTATGCTTTTTAGCTACGCCCCAAAGGTCAGCAATGAGGTCAAAGGAACCATCACTGTTGCGAGACCAACCCAGGTCATATTCGCCTTCTAACACAGCAACGATGTCAGAACGTACGCGCTGACCATTATAACCACGGACATCAGCTTCAGTCTTCACGCTGATGCCCAGGTCACGCAAGGATGCTTTGAGGATTTCTGCATCGGTGATTTTGGTGCGCAGAGTGCTAAAGTGAGACATTTGGGTTTCCTCCAAAGAGAAGATTGAGAAAGAACGACAACGGTTTGTTTTTGGGGAAGCCGCGCTTAAATTAGAAGCGGCTTGTTTCGAGCACTGCTAGCAGGGACTGCTAGCCTTTCCCCCTGGGATTAGCAGGGGAAAGCTTTTAGAACTCCATTCGCTGATATTCAGCAACGGAGGATGCTGCGGGTCTGGCGCGCTGTCTGGCCCAGTCTCTTAAAGCTGTGACCTGTTCTTGCATCGTTCGAGACAGCGGTAAAGTTGCCTTTAGTGCAGCAATAATATCTAGTTGGGTGAACTCGCGTTCTTGGGCGAAAGCTTCATACATCGCCGCTACAATCGCTTGTTCAATTTCTGCCCCAGAAAAGCCATCGGACATTTTCGCTAGTTGTCCTAAATCAAATCGTGAAATGTCTTCACGACGCTTCGTCAGGTGAATGTTAAAGATATCCTGACGTTCTTCGGGTGTGGGCAGATCCACAAAGAAGATTTCATCAAAACGACCTTTCCTTAAGAATTCTCCCGGCAAACGCTCTACTCTGTTAGCAGTTGCCATCACGAATACAGGAGATTTCTTTTCTTGCATCCAGGTGAGGAAAGAGCCGAAAATCCGACTGGAAGTACCGCCATCTGAATCACCAGAACCAGCACTACCAGCAAAAGATTTATCTAATTCATCGATGAATAATATTGTCGGAGAAATTGATTCTGCTGTTTTCAAGGCATTACGCAGATTGGCTTCACTTCGACCCACCATTGAGCCGTCGTAAACTCTACCCATATCTAAGCGTAAAATTGGTAACCCCCAAAGACGAGAAGTAGTTTTCGCTATGAGCGATTTACCACAACCTGGAACTCCCAGAATTAACATCCCTTTTGGTTGGGGTAGCCCATACTCTCTCGCTTTTTCTGTAAAAGCGTTAGAGCGTTGCTTGAGCCACTTTTTCAATTCTTCTAAGCCACCTACAGCATCAATAGTTTCATCTTCCTCAATGTATTCTAAAATACCATTGCGTCTGATTAGCTGTTTTTTCTCAGATAAAACTATATCTACTTCATCTTCCGTCAACCGCCCTGTAGTTACCTGTGCCTTGCGATAGACTTTTTCGGCTTCATCTTTAGTTAAACCCAAGGCGGCTCTGAGAAGTTTTTCTCTGGCTTCGGTTGTCAACCTCCGCCCACGATTTTGATCTAAATGGTGAGTTAATACTTTATTTAACTCAGCCATATCAGGTAGTTGAAAGTCAAGAACTACAACTTCTTTTTCCAGTTCGATAGGTACTTGTTGAACCGGCGACATTAATATAATGTTTTTTGGCGAACCATGCGACGAAAGTTTAAAATTAGCGATCGCATCACGTAACGATCTAGTTGTCGCAGGTGCATCTATAAATGGATGTAAATCTTTAAGTATAAATAAACCAGGTTCTTTATGGCGGATAATCCACTCAATTGCTGCTTCTGGTGAAACAGTGTTATGTTGGGTGACATTCCGAGGTTGACCATACTCCACGATGCCGTGAGTTACTGTCCAAACAAATACTCGGCGTTGGGGCTTTAGTGACTGGGCGATGGTGGAAATTGCCTGCTCAGCCCGCTCTTCCTCGGAGGTCACAAGGTAGATTAAAGGGTATTGAGCTTGAATTAGAATATTGAGCTCTTCTTTCATACATCGACCTACTTGAGACCTTAGTACAGTACAGACATCGTTTTGCTGGTGATGAAAATAGAATTATGAATTTAATTCTTCATAATTCATAGCTAACAAGGAACTAGTTCTTCCTCACCCAGAAGATGGGTTTTTTCTTTATCCATTTCATCAATGGAAATATCATCTTGACCAATTACCCCTGGTTGATTATTTAAGGTAATTAGTTCCCCTTCTCTTAATACCAATGAACTTGCACATTCGGGGCAGGAATATACTCTATGAGTTCTGCCATATACAGAAGCTTCTATTTCTTCTACTAATTCTGAATTAGAAAGGTAGAAAAATAATGCGCGTTCTGCCAGATCTGACATGGGTTCAGAATCAACTGCTGAACGAATTTTCAGCCTCCTGTGCAATTCAGGCGATAGATACAAAGTAACTTTTTGCTTAGTTTGCGTTTGCATATTTCTTTAACGGCCTTACCCGGGTATGTATATTACGTTATCGGCTCTCTTCTGGCTTGTCAAGACGGTAAAACGTTTTGATGGCAATATTGTTACATTTGTTAATAATAGGGCATGGGTCAATAGTCAATAGTCAATGGTCAATGGTCATTTGTCTTCGTTGTCCCCCTTCCCTTGTCTTCGTTGTCCCCCTTGTCCTCCTTGTCTTCCTGTATTTCCAAAAATAAAAAAATCCCACCCTGATACAGGATGGGAAAATTGGAGAAAAGCGAATCTTTCAATCTTAGCTTCTACTTAAGACAGCTAGTTCTTGGCTGTTGGCTATGCGCTGGTGTAGGTCTGACCAAGTTACTCTGTCTAAACTGGGTAATACAACATTAGCTTTACCTAATCGCTCGACTGGCCCTAGTCCTACAGACCACATACCTGCGGCTTTGGCGGCTTCTACTCCGGCGATCGCATCTTCGATGACAATACAATGTGATGGAGAAATGCCAATTTGTTGCGCGGCAAATAAGAATAAGTCTGGTGCGGGTTTGGGTTGGGTGACGCTGTAACCATCGGCTATGGCATCAAATTTATCTTTAACGCCTAAGCGGTGAATTACTGTCTGAGCATTTTTACTAGATGAACCTAAAGCGATTTTAATGCCGACATTCCGCAGTTCTTGCAGGAGATTGGCGACTCCAGGGAGTAAATCATCTGCGGTAATTTTCTCGATTAATTCGAGGAAGTAGCTGTTTTTGCGCTCCATCATGTCTTGAATTTGCGCTTCTGTGGCGGTGCGATCGCCTAAAATTTGCATTAGGGTTTCTCGTCTGGGTAATCCTCTGATAGCATCGTTGGCTTCTCGATCAAAAGGAATGCCTTCTTCGTCGGCTACTCGCTTCCACCCTAAATAGTGCAACTCAGATGTATCGGTTAACACTCCATCTAAGTCAAAGATGACACCTTTAATTTGGGGGTGTGCGGGTTGCAGATTGACATCTGCTGGCGGATTGTCAATTTCCATGTCTGTATTTTGTCGCAAATCGAAGTCATACCACTCGTTGCGCCATTGCAGCCGGAATTTCAAACGTTCCCAAGTTGGAGGCAAATTAGGACAGGCGACAGGGCCTAATTTTGTCATGCGAATGCCGCCAAACCCAAATACCACGGCTTGCCATACACCTCCAGCACTGGCGGCGTGAATTCCTTCAGCTGCATTACGCCTTACATCTTCTAAGTCTACCAAGGCTGAACGGAGAAAATGTGTATAAGCGTGGGTGGGTTGGTTTAAATCGCAGGCTAAGATAGCATGGATAGCGGGGCCGAGAGATGAACCATAGCTATGGTCGGTGCGTTTGCTGTAATAATCCCAGTTAATCGCTAAGGTTTTGTAGTCGTAACGCTCTCGAAGTAAATACAGCAGCATTAATACATCTGGCTGTTTGAGAATCTGCTTTTGATTTGTCGCCTCGATTCCCAATAAACCTTGTAAAGATTGAGTTCGGGGTTCATAATCTGCCAGATTTACATCTTCTAGCTGGAAAAAGCCTTCAAACTGCTCAATTAAACCAGTAACTTCGTCTTGATTTACATATAGAAGTTCTTGAATTTCCGTCCATTGATGCAGACGCTCTATGGTTAACTTGAGTTGTTGGGCTAATTGACTAGATTTTTCCGGATAGGCTTGCTTGAGCCAGTCCCAAAGCGCCAAAGCTGATTGTAAGTGCCACTGTACCATGACATTGGTGAAGGCATTATTATTGACGCGATCGTGGTTTTCATCGGGGCCAATTACGTCTAAAATATCGTAGCTTTGCCGCTCTGCATTCCAAATTGCGCGACTTTGCCAGAAAACTGCGGTATCTAAAATAATTTCTGCACCATAATCTCGCATCCAATCGTCATCGCCTGTAGTTTGCCAATAATGCCAAGCAGCATAAGCAACATCGGTGTTGATATGAACTTCAATATCACCGCACCAAATTCTCACGAGTTCGCCGTTACCGCTAGCATGGGGAACCCAACGGGGTGTAACTTCATCACCAGTATCCGCACTTTCCCAAGCAAACATGGCTCCTTGATAACCTGCTTCTTGAGCTTTGCGTCTAGCTCCTGGTAAGGTGTGGTAGCGATAGGTGAGCAAGTTTCGCGCTAAAGCTGGTTGAGTTAAGGTGAGGAAGGGAAGTATAAAAATTTCTGTATCCCAAAATATATGTCCGCGATAAGCAAAACCAGAAAGGGTTTTAGGCGGAATACTTACATGGTCATCTTGACGCGGTGCTACAGCTAATAATTGAAATAAGTTGTAACGGACACTTAACTGGGCTTGGCGATCGCCTTCTATTATAATGTCACTGTCTTGCCATACCTGTTCCCAAGCGGCAATGTGAGCGGCTAGCAAGGTTGAATAACGCGGTTCGTCGGCTAATCTTTGCAGCGCTGCGGCGATGGGAGTTTCAATTTCTCGTGAGGTAAATAGGGTAATAATTTTTTCTACACTCACACTTTTTCCGGGTACGACGTGGAAAGTTGTGGTGAGGGTGGGAGCAGTATCAGCATTTGCTAAATTAATTGGTGGTGCATTTTCACCTTCCACTACCAATTTAGCTGCCATCCCTAACTGAATTTCGGAATGGATAGTTTGGTTATACAGCCAAATAATCCGCTCTAAACCACCTTGATTGAGGGTTTTCCAATGGGGTACGCCTTGGGTTTGGGGTGTGGGATCGAAACTGGTTTCAAAGGAAACTTCGCCTTCAAAGTCTAAAGATGTTACCTGAGCGCGAATTGCTAATACATGTCGATCTGCTAAACTAGCGAAGCGCTCAAAATGAAAATCTAATGTATGTCCTTGGGGAGAACGCCAACGCACATCGCGGCTGAGTATGCCTAAACGTAAGTCAAGCCGCCGTTCGTAGTAGATGATTTCGCCACTGTCCATTGTAAAGCGATCGCCTGCCACTTTGATCGTTAATGGCAACCAGCTTGGACAGTTCACTAGTTCAGTATAGGCGATCGCTACTTTGTCATATAACCCATGTATAAGTGTGGCGGCTGAATCTTGTGGATATCCTTCTTCAAAACTACCCCGCGTTCCCAAGTAACCATTACTCAGGGTAAAAACGGTTTCTTTGTGGTGTAGCTGCGCGGGATTGAATTCTGTTTCAATAACGTTCCAGTCTGTAGCTTCATTCAGTGCTTGATTGTTGTGAGAATTGCGAACTGATAAATTGACCATGAGTATACATACCTATATTTTGCTGCTAGTTTGAGTTAGAATGAAATCCCATTTATAGGACTTCAAGGCACAAAGCGAGCTTGTGCATATTCTGCAAATTCAATACAGTCTCAACAGGAAAACTTTGACCTGCTTGCTAATATGAATGTTCCGATTTTCATCAGTCTATAGATAGATTTTATTAATAACTCACATCGGCGGCTATTAATATTAGAAAATTTACGAATATATATATATGGTTTAACTGTGTTACATCAGCATAATTATCTGTAAATTGCGCTCCTTATATACTCACTACATATCAATAAATCCATAATCCAGAAGACGCTTCACTCTCATAAAATTAAATAATTATTAATTTTTTGAAATACTGGCTGACGGGGAAATTGGGAAATCTTCTTACAGCCTGAGCTATTGGTGGAAAATGCTAGCTATTATAGGCATTTTCCATCAGTTCGGCTACTCAAAAAATGATTCATTTATTTAATTTATCAAAAATAAAATTTATGCCAATTTATCAAATATATGGAAAATTATAATTGTGCTTGTCTTCATGAATGATAAGTAAACATTTCAGATAAACATGACTATATAATCACTAGTTGATTATTTAATAAGTCCTCGATTTCAGGCTATTTCCTGTCAGGAATATCCTAGAGACGTTTGGCGAAGATGCTCAAGCAGCAATATAGTGTTCTGAGGGAATTTAGAGGATAGAGTAAGGATGCTGACAAAATTTCCCAGAAAATTACTCACTCCGATACAAAAATAATTTATCGCTCATAATTTTTGCAGAGAATTCAGATAAATATCAGCAAAGTGCAGGTAGTTATTTTTACACCTTATCTTGTGGTGGAGGAACAATTTTCAACTTGTTGAGATTAATATCAATCTCCTGAAGTACTTTAAAATCTTCTTGAGGTAAAGGGTAACTATTACTGTTAAATAAGCCTGCACTGACAGCTGGTTGCTGTTCTAAGAAAGAAAATGCTTGACGGAACTGATATGGCTCTGCCTTGATGGGTGAATCGAAGTGACAGGGAATAATCCAGTGAAAATTCCAACTTGCGACTTTATTCGCCCAATTAATCGTTTCTTTGGGTGCGCGGTTGAGAATGAGTGTCTGTAATATAGGCGCTACAAATAACCTACCATCACCACGTAAAGCAGCAAATGAGCGTTGCCAATCTGACTGCCATTTAAAGGGATATAAGCCAAAATAAGCTTTTTGAGAACGTTCTGGGGCTTTTATGGCATCGCGCAATGTTTGAGCAAAGCTAATGACATCCAGTACGCTTGGTTGAAAGTATAAAGCAAATAATGATATCCGTTGCCAACCTTGACGACGGTTAGCTTGATTATCGACAACAATATCGCCGGCGCTCTCCTTAGCATGGAAGAGTAAAGGATAGGGATCTAATTGGACGATCGCAGGTGGTTCTTCAGGTACAGATAGTATAGTATCTGTAAGTAATAAAGTGTGCGATCGCTTGTGGAAGAATGCCACCTCTGCAAATTTTCCTGGGCCTAAATTAATCGGGCCGAGAATGGCATAATCAAACTCATCAGCAAAAGGTGCTTTTTGGCTATCTGCTGGGAGTATTTGCGTTCTTTTTGTCGGTAACCCCAACCAACTCAGTGGTAAATTTAAAGGGAAACTCCACTGACTGGGAGCAACAAACACCTGTGCTTGCGGAAAGCATCTGGCAAAGGGGCCGACAAAAACTTTATGTTCTAATCCAGAGATAGTTGGCAGAATAATATACTTAACTTCTCCATGTTCTGCAACCAACTCATTTACTAACCGGATACATTCGGCGGTAGGTGCAACAGGAGCATATACCAGAAGTCCCCCAGCTTCTAGCTTTACCACAGTCATACGAATGGGCACAACTACATAGAAAATTCCCTGTATTTGGTCAAAAGTCCAGATTGTATCTTTAACTACTTCTTTGCGGATTGTCCGACGATTACCAAATGGGTAGATTGGCAAGGTAAACCAATAGAACCAAGAAAAGTCCTTGGAGTTAATTTGTTCGCTGTTACGTACCCGTTCCTCTTGAGCCACTTCACCAATCTCCCCATTCCCAATGCACTATTTGCTCTCCAAAGGTTGGAGTTTAGCAAATTATTGAGCCATTAATTTAATTTTTTTACAATTTCAGTAATTATAGTATTGATGCTGAAGCCATAGCTCGTCAGAGTTTCTGTCAAGATATATTTATTTAAAATTCCCTAGTAAAGCAGGTTAACAATACTTTAGAAATACAAGAGCTTAATTCTTAAAGTAGAGGAGAGGCGTAACCATAAATACATATACTACTATTACCAAGCAATAATTTTATAAGCCCCTAGTCTTAGACCTACTAGGAGCTTTTTCTTCAAATTTTTCTCTAGTGAATTTAAGGCTTATATCGAAAGATATAGTAGAGATACAGAAAAGATAAAGAAAGGATGTTCTGATTCTTTAGATATATAGCTAAATAAGGCTAATGGCAGATTAGTTACTAGTAGGAAAATTGTTAATGTTTGATTGTTGGTAAACAAACGTTATTCAATCAGAACAATGAACATTATTGCTTGGCTACTTTTAGGACTGATTGCTGGTGCGATCGCAAAAGCTATTTATCCCGGTCATCAAGGTGGTGGAGTCCTTGGAACTATCATACTGGGAATCATCGGTGCATTTATTGGCGGTAGTTTGGCTGTATTCTTTACTACGGGAAGGTTGGCATTAGCCGCTTCAAGTCTCAGCATTCCTGGTATCATAGTTGCGGTTATTGGCGCAATTATCGCCGTTTTCTTGTGGAACTTGTTGAACCGCAGCAGCGCTGCATAGAAACCATAGAACCTTAGATTCTGAATTAATTATTAGTAACCCCCAGGGAGTCTAGTTAGCTAGATATTTAGATATTATTTATCCCTGGAATTATATGAAAGATATAGCACCTACCTAAATAGAGGTAGGTGCTATTAATAATTTAATAGTCATTGGTCATTTGTCATTTGTCATTTGTTATTAGACTTCGTGCAAAAGTCTTTATTCTTTCCGTCTTCTTTGCACCTACCCTGCGGGAACGAATCCGTAGAATGCGACTTTGCGTGAGCTTTTCACACTCATACTCAACAAAGCCAAAATATTTATGCAAGAAGTCTATTAGTCACTGGTAATACTTACTTAAGTTACTGTGATAATTTTTTGATGTGATCGAGAGAGTATTGATAATATTTGGTATTCCCCTGTGCTTGATAGAGGCTAGCCGCTAAGTTGTAATCTTTAATCGCATTTTGTTTGTCGCCTGACTTTTTATAAAGATTAGCTCGATTGTAGTAAGCATTAGCATATTTATCATCAAGCTCAATCGCTTTGTTATAGTCCTGGAAAGCGCCTGAGTTATCTCCTAAGTCCTCACGGACTATCCCGCGATTGTTATATGCATCTACATATTTAGGGTTAAGTTCCAGGGCTTTATCGTAGTCTAGGAGAGCGCTTTTTTTATCGCCTAAGTCATTACGCACATTAGCCCTAGTATAAAAAGCGAAAGTATATTCAGGATTAAGCTCAATGGCTTGATTATAATCTAAAATTGCACCTTTTTTATCACCTAAATCATCGCGTACATTACCCCTGGCATAGTAAGCAGCAGAATATTTGGGGTTGAGTTCAATGGCTTTATCATAATCTTTAAGCGCACTTGGTTTATCCCCTAAGTCATTGTAAACTAGACCCCGACCGTAATATGCAAAACCATATTTTGGGTCAAGCTCGATTGATTGATTATAATCTTGTAAAGCATTTTGCTTTTCGCCTAAGTCATTGCGAATTCTTGCCCGATTGTAGTATGCAAGAGCATATTTAGGATTAAGGTCAAGGGATTTATTATAGTCTTCTATAGCGCCTTTTTTATCACCTAAATCATCGCGGACGTTACCGCGATTGTTGTAAGCAGCAAGATATTTAGGGTCAAGCTCAATTGCTTTGTTATATTGTTCTAAGGCTCCTTCATTATTGCCTTCTTTACGTAGTTCGTTACCGCGCTCATAATATTGGGTTGCTGTAGTAAGTGAGCCAGTAGCAGGAGAAGTAGAATTTGAAGTTTGTAATGGGGGAGTATTTGTTAATTGTGGTTGGGTGGAAAGTTGCAATAACTTATAACCGATAACACCCAGAACTAGAGTTATTAAAATCCCGATTCCTGCTAGGAACTTGTAATTGTTTTTTGGTGATGGAAGTGAGGGTTCTATATTGATTGGTGTGGTTACGGTGATGGTGGGATTTACTTGATTTACTTGTAAATCTGCTAAAACTGCATCTGCTGTTGGATAGCGTTGGCGGATATCTTGTTGCAGCATTTTATCTAAAATCTGCCCTAGTTGATGACTGACAGTTTTTCCTTGTGCAGCCATCACATCTCGCCATGTCCAGCGTTGCTGTTGAGGATTGTAAAGTAAATTGGGAAAAGAACCAGTGAGCAGATGAATACAAGTTGCACCTAAAGCATAAATATCACTTGCTGAATAGGATTCGCCATAGGTCATTTGTTCTGGTGGCGCATATCCTACAGTTCCCACAGTGGTACCAATAGACATTACAGTACCGCTAAGTTCTTTAGAGATCCCAAAGTCAATCAATATGAGTTCGCGATCGCGCCGACGCATGATATTCTCTGGTTTAATATCTCGGTGTATGACATCATGCTCGTGGATAAACTTTAAAGTTGGTAGCAATTCTGTCAAGAGTTGCCAAATTTGCTCTTCAGTATAAGTTTCCTGTTGTTGTAACTCCTGAAGTAAATTCTGTCCGTCGATAAATTCCTGGACAAAATACAAACGTTTGTCTTGTTCGATGTTTGCTAACAGTCGCGGAATTTTACTAGACTTATCCCCCAGTGTATCTAAGGTTGCAGCTTCCCGGTTAAACAGTTCCACCGCTTTTTGGTATGCAGTGGGGTTATTAACAATCTGTACTGCTGGGAAGAACTGCTTAATTACACAGCGCTTTTTCGATGGGGTACGTTCATCCACCGCTAAGAAATTTCGCCCCATTCCGCCAGCACCAAGTAACTTAGTCGCTCGATAGCGATTATCCAATAGGAGATTAGTACCGCAAATTAGGCAAAATTTTGTATCCTCTGGGTTAAAAGTCGGATTTTGGCAATCGGGATTGAGGCAATAGCTCATACTGGAGTTTGGGGGGATACTAGTAACTATTTTGCCTCTAATTAAACAGTACCAGCCAGGTTTTTATCGGAAAATAATCATTAATCTTAAAGTGGGCATGGGGCATTGGGCATGGGGCATTGAGGGTAGAATATTTTTATGGTGGGGTGTTATGGCAATTTTCTGTGAAGTTGTGCGTTAACGCTCTCAGGCTGGAAGCCTGGAGCTAAACTAACAAAGCCTGCCTACGCAGGCTAAATTATATGCATCTTCATCTTGAATTGGTGTTAGCCCGCAAAGCTCTATAAATTATGCTCAAACTGGCTGCGCATCAATTTTTGCACGCTGACTAAAGCTCGGTTTAACTCATAGTTGCGTCTATCGGGATGTTGTAAATAGGCTTGCTGTTCTTCTTCAATCATTTTGACATCTTGAACTACTAAACCATCAAGTAGTTTTTGGGCTGCACCAAATAAGCTATTTTTAACAAAACGGCGAAACCAAATTGGTAATTTGTGTAACCGCCAAAAAGCATTTAATGATGTGAAGTGTATTAAATAAGCTTTGGTTTGGGTTTCGTTGATGGGACAAAGTAAGCAGTAAATTTTAAAATCTTGCCCTAGTTTTGACGCCCAGTGAGGATAAATATAACTTACATCTAAGGGTTCGGGATGTAAGCGACGCAACGCGGGAAAAAATAATTGGGAGATAGACCAAATTTTATCGATTTTATAATAACTTTGGGCTGTGTAATGGGCATCTACGCGATGATTATCTTCATCGATGTCTTGTAAAGCTGCTTCAGCCCAGGCTTGTAAATCCTGATGTAAATGCCCGTGATACATATCCATCAGGTTTTCAATTAAATAAGAATAATGAGCCTGACAATTAATAATTGAAACGGTGGCAATATAATTAAGGTGATCCCACTCTGGTAAACCCAGGGGTTCTACTGTTGGTGTTTTATCTCCCAGAAATAGCCAGATAAAACCGTCTTGTTCTTTGACTGGGTAAGAACGAATTTTACAACTGGGTAGTTTTTGATTCTCTGCGAGGTAGGGAACTGCTGCACATTCACCGGATGAGTCAAAGCGCCATCCATGATAGGCACATTCTAATTCACTACCAACAACCTGCCCATGACTGAGTTTAACTTGGCGATGGGGGCAACGGTCTTCTAAAGCGTGGATTGTGCCCTGATTATCTCGATAAAGTGCGATCGCCTGTTGCCAAAGTACCACACCTATAGGTTTATTTGTGACTTCACTACTGCGAGCAACTACATACCAGTGATTGGGATTAATACCTAACTGACGAATATCGCGATTTTGCACAGTTTGGGAAATGGAGGACATAGACTCGCTTTTTCTAGGTGTCTCTAGTCAAAATTGATCTGGCTGAAAACCAGACTATCACTTTAGGAAGCTCAAACTAGCTGCTTTTGGCGTTATCGAAAATTTGGGTTTAAAACCCCGTTCACTTCGGCAGAGCTTCAGTGCGCCGCTTCTAGGACTGCTTTATGCTTTTTGTGTTAGCATAAGTATGTGGTTAATTGGTCGATGGCATGATTGTTTACGAGTTTAAGGTGAAAGGGAAAGACAAGCAATATCAAGCAATAGATGAAGCAATTCGTACTAGCCAATTCATTCAAAATAAGTGCTTGCGCTACTGGATGGATAACAAAGAATCAAAAGTAGATAAGTACGCATTGAATAAGTATTGTGCAGTGTTAGCTGCTGAGTTTCCCTTTGCCGATGAACTTAACTCAATGGCTAGACAATCTGCTGCTGAACGTTCTTGGAGCGCGATAGCTCGGTTTTACAATAACTGCAAGAAAAAAGTTAAAGGTAAAAAGGGTTTTCCGAAGTTTAAAAAAAACTGCCGTTCAGTTGAATATAAATCATCTGGATGGAAGCTTTCTGATACCAGAAAAGCCATAACTTTCTCAGACAACAAAGGAATCGGAACTCTGAAATTAAAGGGAACCTACGACCTTAATTACTATGACATCAAACAGATTAAACGTGTCCGATTGGTGCGTCGTGCTGATGGGTATTACGCGCAGTTTGCAATAGATATTGATGTCAGGGTAGAAAGTCAACCGACTAATCAAATAGTGGGTCTTGATTTGGGATTAAAATACTTCATAGCTGACAATAAAGGCAATGTCGAGCAATCCCCGCAGTTCCACCGCAAATCTCAAAAGCAACTTAATCGCGCTAACCGCAAAAAGTCCAAGAAGTTCAGCAAGGAAAGAAACAAAGCCAAACAACGGCAATCAAACAATTACCATAAAGCAAGAATCAGATATGCTCGTAAACATTTAAAAGTAAGTAGGCAGCGAAAAGAGTATTGCAAAAAGTTGGCATACTCCGTCATCCAATCTAATGATTTGGTAGCCTACGAAGATTTAAATGTCAAAGGGCTGGTTAAGAATCGACATCTAGCTAAATCAATTAGCGATGCTGGTTGGTACACTTTCCGCAGTTGGTTGGAATATTTTGGACATAAATATGGAAAGGTGACTGTTGCAGTCCCTCCCCACAATACAAGCCAAAACTGCTCTAACTGTGGCGAGAAAGTGAAAAAATCTCTGTCTATCAGGACTCATGTTTGTCCTCATTGTGGATACACCGAAGACAGGGATATCAATGCAGCTATTAACATTTTGAGACTAGGACTCAGTACCATGGGGCACACGGGAACTTACGCTACAGGAGATTTGCCCTCTTGGGCGGTTGGCGCGAGCCTGCTGTCTAATGGCGAGTCGTTGAATGTAGAATCCCCGCCCTTATAGGGCGGTGGAGTGTCAAAAAGTAGGTGGAAATAACACATTAACTATTTTCAGGAAAAAATCTGTATGACAAGCTACCAAGAAACCTTAACCAGCAACGAAGTTAACGATTTGATTGTGGAAACGGCGACGATTAACCATGTAGAAGTAATTGAAAATGTCATTGATAGCTTGGAACAAGATGACAGCGCAATGGTTAGCCGCAACCCAGATGGTAATTATCTGTGGAAGTTTAAATACGGCAGTGTGGAAGTATTTGTCCAACTCAGTGGTACTAGTGATGAAGATACCATAACTGTTTGGTCGGCTGTGCTGAAGTTACCTGTAAAAGATGAACCGCAATTATTACGGTATTTATTAGAATTAAACTGTACAAGCACTCTCGAAGCGCGTTTTGGGATTATTGAAAGCCAAGTAGTAGTAATTTCTACTCGTACCTTAGCAGAAATTTCGCCAGGGGAAGTCTCGCGATTAATTACCATTGTCGCCACGATCGCGGATGATAACGATGAAGCTTTACAATCTAAATTTGCTGCTCTTTAAATAATTCTGATGTATAGCAAGCAGGTTTGGCGACTAATTCCTTTGCTCAAAGCTGCTGGTAATGTGCAAATGGCTATTGATTCTTGGTTGTTAGCACAGCACCAGTCAGGAAAACACCCTCCAACTCTGCGATTTTACACTTGGTCGCCAGCTGCTATTTCTTTGGGCTATCATCAACGCGAATATCCCCAATTTTGGGATAATATCATTTTCCAAGGTGAAAAACTAGATATAATCCGTCGCCCTACTGGTGGGAGAGCAGTTTTACACCAAGGTGATTTAACTTACGCTGTAGTCACATCGGGATTAAATGGGAATCGCCTGCAAGCATACCAAAAAATTTGTCAGTTTTTGATTCAAGGTTGGCGATCGCTCGGCGTAGAATTGCAATATGGTACGGCTGGACGCGGTTATATTCACAACCCTAACTGTTTTGGTACCGCTACAGGCGCAGATTTAATCTTACCTAACGGTGCAAAACTCATTGGTAGCGCTCAACTGCGGCGTGGTGGAGCAATTTTACAACATGGTTCTATCCGCTTACACCAAGATGCGGAACTGTTTACCCAAATATTTGGTGCAGAATCTTGGACACAAGTGCAATTACCTCCCAGTTTAACTGTGGAGGTAATTATGACAGCTTTAATGGCTGCTGCTAGTCATTGTTTTGACATCGAATTAATTGTCGAACCCCTATCTCAATTAGAGTGGGAGGAGATTTTGGGATAATCTCGATTTCAGGGAGCATCCCAATTTTGACGCAATACCCTAGAAGGGTATTGCTATACCAACAAAGCCTGCCTTCTTTTGCTAAAAGTTTGATAGCCTGCGAAGGCAGGCTTCGTATTTCTAGCCCCACCCTTATAGGGTGAGGGCGTTTTTGCACATTTGGGATGCTCCCCGATTTCATCCAAGAGAGTCTGTTAGTTTAATCCCATTTGGATCGTACTTCACTGATTGAACAAGCTCTTTTTTTGCACGTTTTGTAGATACATTACGTCCTTGAATTTTATCGTGGTCTGTCCTGTCAACTCTGTAGACTTTCCAAGTTAATTGTTCAGGAGTAAATTCAGCAATTGCATATCCATTGACTCGTGAATCATAATGTTCAATGTGTGGGCTTAAACTCTTAATTAAACTGCCTGTAACAAACTTATGCTGCCAACTATGTTGCTGATGCACGCTATTGTCTGTAGAAAGAGATAATTTTTCCAAAATTCCCAGAATATCAACAGGTAGACTGCTTTCCAATTGTTTAAGAATACCTTCTGAGATTCCTGGTGAAGTCACTGAGGGAGTCATGAATTCTACACCAGCTAATTTGCTGTAGTCATAATTAAAACTATTTGTTACTGTGCCGACAACATTCTGTGCTGTTTCTTTGGGATTTATAATTCCCGAGCCTATCTCTGAGAGTACCTCTGCTCCTGCTTTCAACCCTCCTAATCCTAAATTTAATGCCCCTTTACCTAAATTAAATACTCCTTCACCCGCGTCTGTCACCGCTCCTTTTAAATCTCCTGACAGTAAATTAGAAGCTCCTGATGCTAGGTTTGAGGTGCCTGATTTTAAATCTGAAACCCCAGGCTGAAATGTATTCAGAATTCCAGATACCAAAGCACTCTGCAATGATTCAGTTTCAGTTTTTAAATAAGCGACAACAGATGTGTGCATATCTCCTGTAAAAACCACAAACCGACTGTTGCGATCTGTTCCATTTTTTAAAGTTTCTTTATCCTTGATCGACTTTAATATTTCTTTTCGTTCCGCCTTAAACCCATGCCAATCGTCAATTTCTCCGATTAACTCATTTGCCAATGCTGTAGCTAGGAAGGTTTGATTACCCCATACTCGCCAAGAAGCTGTTGAATTATTAACACCATTAATTAACCAATTTTTTTGCTCTTTACCCAACATACTTGCTTTAGAGTTAGGTTCTATACTCGGTTTATTCCTAAAGCTACGGCTGTCAGTTAAGAAGAAATCTACCAATGAACCAAAACGGAATTCTCTATAAAGCTTGTAACGGTACTCGTCGGATTTAGAAGCATCTACTTTTGGGAATAGAGCTGGAACATATTCTCGCCAAGCTTGAGTTGCATTTTTATACAGTTCAAGCATAGCTGACCTGGCCGCCGGGGTGTCTTTCCCAAGATTTTCATAAATTGGATGGAGTGGCTGTGACTCGCCAGCACTTATACCCATCGTGTTATTTTCATAATCCCAATAGCAATTGTCGGCAATTTCGTGATCGTCGAGAGCAATGATCCAAGTATGTTGTTCCATTGCTTTTTGGAGAGCGGGATCTTGACGGTATGTCTGATAAATATGCCGGAAATGTTGCAGTGAGGTTGCTCTGTCACAATTGGCTGGATCTTTATATGGGTATTGCTGATTTTCTAGAGTCAGGTCTTTACGAACAATATCGCCATAACCAGGTGGATATTGTGGATACTCGTAAATAAAGTCACCTAAATGAATGACAAAATCTACTTTTTCTTCGGCTAATTTATAGAAAGCATTAAAGTAGCCTGTGCTGTAATCGTTGCAGGTTAAAACTGCCAAAGTAAGTTTGTTCAGTTTTTTATCAAGAGGAGGCAATGTTCTGCAACGACCAATTGGACTAGTTATGCCCTTGTATGTAAAACGATAGAAATAATAATTATCAGGTTTAAGCTGATCGTGAAGGTTTATATGAACTGTATAGTCTGTTTTCTCATCAAAATCTGAGGCAGAAATATTGTTTTTGCAGATAATTTTTTGAAAAGACTCATCACTAGCAACCTCATATTCAAGAGGAATATTTTTGTCATATTCTTTTGGATTTACACGAGTCCAGAGAATGACACCAGTTGGAGTTGGATCGCCGGAAGCAACTGACCAACTAAATACAGTCAGAGACTTAGAGCTAATAGGTTGAACATTAGTAGAAGAAGGCGGCTCGGCAACAGATTGCACGAAAACAGGCTCTAATATCCAACAATCACCAGCATTTTCTACGGTAGTTATATAACCGGGATGCTTTTTATCGAGAGCTAGCCTTTGATTACTATAGAAGATGTTGGTAATGCGAACGCGATCGCCATAATAAATCTTACCTGCATCACCAGAAGCTTTGGTAATTCGCCAGCCTTGTTTAGCGTTATCATATTCATCTTTATAATAGTAACAATCACGGCTATCTGCAAAAGCTCCCAAAATATCATTATTGAATGTTACTTGCTCTGTCGTTCTGATTTTAATATAACTGTTAGTATCAACATCTCCCTTACCGCCAACTAGTTGAAGTTCTACTTTTCCTGTATTGCTCAACTGCGGCCAATTGTGTCGTCCGCGATCAACACTAGCAAGGTATTGTCCGCTAATCTCGTGTTTGAGATAAAATGTGTCACCAAATTTAACGACATTTTCAGAAGCCATGATAATGTTCTCCTGGTTAATTACAAAGTTGTGTTGCCAAAACTATTTAAGGCAAATTAAGGCAAAAAATCTTTAATCACCAAAAGGGAGCATCCCAAATGTGCAAAAACGCCCTCACCCTATAAGGGTGGGGCTAGAAATACGAAGCCTGCCTTCTTTTGCTAAAAGTTTGATAGCCTGCGAAGGCAGGCTTTGTTGTTATAGCAATACCCTAGAAGGGTATTGCGTCAAAATTGGGATGCTGCCCACCAAAATACATTTATAAGCAAGAGTTCAAGGTAGTTAAAAAGTATCATATCATCGGAACCGGAGAAATAAAGATAATTATTTTTCGGGAGAGAGAGCGATATTGTCAGCCTGTTTTCCTGACGCGATCCATCAGTGATAGCGTTTGCCGCAACACTTACTTGAGGCGATTGATTTCAATAATGAATTCGCTTTCTTGTGTGCGTCGGTTAGTTTCCACTATGTTTTGTCAATGCTACCTTAATCAGGGTATACCGATGCTTTGTAAGAGCAGAAATTATAGTTTAAAAAACAATGCTACAGATAGACATGCTCAAAGCATGGCGATATCTAGAATTCTTAATTTAAAATTAAGAATTTTTAATTATACCAATTCAAATAATCTTTGCGACACATCAAAATATTCTAGAGGGCATGGCAGTGCCAGTGCCCCTACAATCTGTCGCATTCTTTTTTCCAATTGGTATTATTTAGTATTACAGCCCGCAATTTAGAAGCCTATTGCTCAATAAAAAAGCCTGCATGAGCAGGCTAATTATATAAACTTATAGCAACAATGAGGATTAACAAATTGGCAATTTTGATTACTGAATCAACTTTTCGGTAGATGTATATTTAAGTTCTAAATTGGCTCTTACCCATAAATCTGCTGTTGACCAAATGTAAAACTTATTGGGCGCATCGGCAAAGTTTTCGCGTTTATGGGTGACAATTGCATGTAAGTGACGATGACTGACACAGGCTAATTCAACAGCAGATTCAAAATCTTTGAGAGTTGATGATCTAGCTTGTTGTAAAATGCGATTATCAATTGGGCAAATTTCGATTTTTTGTTGCAAACAATTCACAACTAATTTGGCAACTTTTGGATTTTGTAAACAACTAATATAGTTGTAGATTTTCTGCCAGCCAACATCTGTAATATATACGTGAATTAAAGGATGAATTATATCTAATAATTTACCAACATCTTCAACACAGTTCTGGCGATTCATTAAAGCTTCTAAAATTAAATCTGCATCCACCAAAATTTTTAGCACTTTATAACCCCTAATATAGAATAATCAAATAATGAATACCATAAGCAAAATGAACGCATTTAGTTAAATACATCTCTTTTTCGGTGAGCGATTTTGCAAATGCGTTTAAATTGGTATGACGCGAAATTATTTATTTGGTTCCAAAGTTTAGGGAATAAATCAATTAGCAAGAAATACTTATTATGATGATTATGTGATTTTTTTTTAAATACTTAGTATGCAAATTTTGGTAGCTAATACATACAATATCATCAGCTAAAATGCAAGTAAAAATTTATTTTGGCGGTTTCAGTAGTAAATAAAATAATTGTCCATTACCGACTGTGACACCAGCGCGATCGCCTGCTAATTTACCTGTACCTAAAAAATAATCTACCCTTCCTGCACCTTTAATTGCACCGCCTGTATCTTGATCGAGTACGTAACGACTGACGACTCGATGCTCTAATTTACCTTTCTCATCAGCAAAGGGAAAATCAGCCCTAATTAATGCTAAAGCACCGGGGGGCATTAAAGATTTATCTGTAGCAATTGAACGTTCGGCGGTGATTGGTTGTCCGATTGAACCTTGTGCTGGGGCGTTTTTGGTTTCTTGAAAAAAGACAAAGCTGGGATCGCGAGGAATATATACGTTTAATTCTTGGGGATACTTGTGAAAATAATCGAGAATTATGGGCATAGTCATCCCTTCTAAGGGTAATTTCCCATCATTCGCCAGTTCTCGTCCTATGCTTTTGTAGTTATAGGCGATATTACCTGCATAACCGATGCTGGTTTTTGTACCATCAGTTAATTGCAGTTTGGCTGAACCTTGAATTTGTACCATGTATGGTTCGAGGCGATCGCGAAACCAAAATAACTCTAATCCCCGCAATTTCCCCTTGGAACCTTGTAAACCATCTGCACCTTCGAGTTCTAGGCGCGTCGGGTGGGGTAAACTCCAGGAAGCTAAATCGGGAGGTGCTTTGTAAACCGGATAGCGGTATTCTGCTGTGGGTACGCGACTTGCAGTATACATTGGTTCGTAATAGGCGGTGAATAACACAGAACCTTTACTATCTCTACCAATTGACTGATAATAGACAAATTCTTTGGCGATCGCCTGATGTAGTTCAGTTGCAGATTTAGTTGTGAGTATCAATTGACGAAAGCGCAGCAAACTTTTGTAAACGCGATCGCGTGTGATTCCTGGTACTTGATAATTCTCATAAGCCGCATCTGCTCTAGCTGTTTGCAGATAGCGTAAACTGCGATCGATAGAATTTAACAGCGCCTTTTTATCCCCAACTTTACCATTTTCGCCTTGATATATCGCCTCATCAACACAAGAGCGATCCTCAGCACAACAAGTAACAGGCGATCGCGCTATTAATACAGGCGTTTTTTGGGTATTTTTGTTATTAAATAATCCTGGTAAATGCCACTTTTTAAGTTGACATTCTGGCGCACTTAATGGTCGATATCCCAACGAAGGAATTCTGACTAATAAGATTAAAATTACAACAGGTAAACTAGTCAGATAAATAAATTTAAATTTCATTTAAACTAAGTCGGCGTAACAAAAATACATTGCTCAGAGACGCGATTCATCGCGTCTCTACAATTGTCCCCCTTGTCTTCCTTGTCCCCCTTGTCTCCCTTGTCCTCCTTCCATGCCCCATGCCCCATGCCCTTTACTCATTCATATTATGATATGTTGCCACTGCAGAAGGTGAAATTCGGTTCAGGTAGCGGAAAATCCAGTATTTGAAAATCGTATCTAAAATCACTGGAAATGTGGCAATAAATAAGAAGATAAAATCACGATTTGCTGGTAGTCCCCAATGGCGTGATAAACCTTCTAAAATTACTTCCCAACCATGCGGGGAGTGAAATCCGACAAATATATCGGTAAACAAAATGATAATAAATGCCTTGGCGCTATCACTTAAACCATAAACTACATTGTCGAAAAATTCTTTGATAATAGCGATAGAAGGTTTACTGACTAACAACAGCCAAATAAAAGCACCTACAGAAAACATATCAGAAAATACATTTTTTATTGCATTAGCGCTTTCTTCTTTGAATTCCTCAGCCAGTTCGCCGGCTTTCTCATGCATCTGAGTTTCTACTTCTTCAGATGATAGGGGTGGTGCGTTGCTAATTAAACTTTGAAATTTAATTCTTTCTTCAAATCTTTCTAACTCTAATAATGCTTCTTCTTCCATTTCCGCATTCAGAAAAATTTGCACTGTTTCTGAATCTCTAAATTTTTCTACTAGCGGCCCCACCACCAAAGCTTTGGCTAATTGGTGACTTAAAAGTGGTACAATAACTAGTAATAAAAGAAACCTAATAGAGATGATTGTGCGGCGTTGAGCTTGGCGAAAATTTTGAACTACATCTTGTTCAGAATTAGGGTCTAATTCAACTTGTAATCGAGTGATGGTACTTAAAATTGACCTGGGTAATATACCTGTTGTATTCGCTTTTCCCTGGGGTTTCTTAGCACCATTATTCGCTATCTTTGGCGTTACTGGTTGATTAATTGTTAAATCAGTTTTACTCTGGGGAGGTTTATCAACAACAACTAAAGAGCTTGGCTCGGTTTCATTAAAGGTATATTTGGAGGTAATTTGGTCAATGAATCTGAGCTTTTCTAAAATTAATGACAGTTCTGGATATTCTACACCTGCTTCCTGAGCAGCTTTTTGATTAGCTTCGTTTAAAAACCAACGGCTACTTTTAAACTCTGTCAGTCGCATCCGAGCAATTTTTAATTGCTGCTTCAGATCGGCTTGAAAATAATCCATGACATTGCTACTGTACATGGGTGAATTAGGGTCTATTTTATTACCATTAAAATGTTTATCTTCTAAGTCTTTTATTTTTAAGGCTGCGTTGTAAGCCTCATCTAAGGAACGCTCTGGGGTACGTAAGTACCATCGGTAAAGCCCTAATAAAAACGAGTAAATTTTTTGACCAAAAACAGAGTTTTTCATCGTTGGCAATCATCCAGCATGATTTGGTGATTCTTAACCTTAAATTAACGCACGAAGTATACTAACAAATCTACAAGGAGAGGGTTTGTGGCTTTAGATTCGCTTTGGATTGTTGGTGGTAGCCGTAGTGGTAAAACTGCTCGTTTAGTTGGGCAGTTATGCAGCTGGTTACAAAATCATCATCAGGCTATTGACTCATTTTATACTAACCACAAAAATAAAAGAAAAGGCAACTCTGTACAGAAAAGCTGGGAACTTCGACAAACTGAACCGGGAGTTTTGCTATTAGCTGCTAACGATGATAACCGCAGAGAATTGGGAGATAGAATTGTTACTGCGACATTGGGTAAATTTCCGGTAAGGGCGAAGACACCTTTAGGATTCTTTCAGGATGAAGTGATTTTATTTTGGCCTTTGCTGATACAGTCGTTACAGCTAAACGCCCAATTTCCGGTGAGGTTGCGCCCAGAAACTGAACAGGAACTAGCGACTAAATTGTGGCGATCGCATTTAGACGCAGAAATTTTAAAATTGTCGGGTATGAGCGAGTACCGACTAGTGCGGCGAATTCTCGATTTATTACAATTAGCAGCATATAGCGGTGAAAAATGCGATCGCATATCCGAAATTTTAGCAAGGGGATTGGCAGATAACCCAATTAATTTAGAGCCGGAATTTCTCGCCTCTTTGCTGCTAGACTGGCGCGATTGGTGCTTACACAGAGGATTACTCACCTATGGCATTATTAGCGAACTCTACAATCACCATCTCTTACCCAATCCACAATATCAACAGCATTTAGCCAAGCGCTACCAAGCAGTATTAGCCGATGATGTTGATGATTATCCCGCGATCGCCCGCAATTTATTTGAGTTCTTATTAAATCAAGGGGCTGTAGGCGCGTTTAGCTACAATCCTGAAGGTGCAGTACGTTTGGGATTAGGCGCAGATCCCGAATATTTAGCAGAATTAGCCAAGCGTTGTCAGGTGGAATCTTTAATCAGCCCGCCGCGAGAATCCTTAGCCATTAACTTAGCTAGCTCAATGGTGGAATTAGCCACCCAACCAATGGTAATGTTGAGCTTACCAGAAACAGTACAGTCAATTCAAACCACATCCCGCGCCCATTTATTGCGGCAAACTGCGGAGATAATCATCAATGCGATTAAATCCGGGGAAGTAGAACCGGAAGAAGTAGCTGTAATTGCACCCGGTTTAGATGCGATCGCCCGTTATACTTTAATTGAAATCCTCAACAAACAAAATATCCCCGTAGAAGCCCTCAACGATCAACGCCCCTTGATTAGTTCGCCTGCAATTAGGGCATTACTCACCATGCTGGCGTTAGTTTATCCCGGTTTAGGACGCTTAGTAGACCGAGATGCGGTAGCTGAGATGCTGGTGGTATTAAGCCGCAGACAAAAACCAATAGATTCCAGCGAACTCAGCACAGATATCGATCCGGTACGCGCTGGCTTAATCGCCGATTACTGCTTTGAACCCCACCCAGAACGCCCAAATTTGCTACCTGTCACCACCTTTGAACGCTGGGATCGCATTGGCTATGCAGCGACTACCGCCTACAATGAAATCTTACAATGGATTGAAAAACAGCGATCGCAACAAGAACAGCGATTAATTCCTAGTCCAATTTCCCTACTATACTTAGCAATTCAAGACTTTCTCTGTAAAGACAATAACCCCCCCTATGATCAACTAGCAGCCTTGCGGGAATTATTAGAAACCGCCCAACATTACTGGGAAATTAACACCAGACTGCACCAAAGCCAAAGTAAATTACCCCCACTCAGCCCTGTTGAATCCACCATTGCCGAATTTATCCAACTACTGCGCCGGGGTACAATTACCGCCAACCCCTATCCTTTACGCCCTATCGGCCCCGCAAGAAAAGCTGTTACATTAGCTACCATCTTCCAATACCGTTCTAGCCGGAGATTTCATCGTTGGCATTTTTGGTTAGATGCGAGTTCCCCACTCTGGGCGAAAGGTGGTGCAGCCACATTATATGGCGCGCCCTTATTTTTACAAGGAAGATTAGGTACGCCTTGGACAGCAGAAGATGAAAAATCAGCCGAAGAACAAAGATTACAAAGAATTTTAACCGATTTACTTTCCCGTGTATCCGAGAAAGTTTACTTATGTCATAGCGACTTAGCAGTCAACGGACAAGAACAAATCGGCCCCTTGTTACCCTTAGTTCATGCTTGTATCACTGTTAATTCTCAGGCGGCGGTTACAGTTTAATTGTAGGGCATTGGCACTGCCATACCCTGAAACCAGAATCCATTGGTGTCAACTTAACGCGAAACCCTCATCAGGACTTGATTTTGCATCAAAGCGCCTACCATCAAGATCCGCGTTACCCCACCCCAGTTTTGTCTAAAGCCAAAACATCCCCTCCCCGTAAACGGGGAGGGGAAAAAGGGGTGGGGTGAAAGGCTTGTGGGGTAAGCATTTGAACTTAAGTTGACACGTATGACTAGAAAGAATCACACCCATTAATTGTAGGGGCATCGGCACTGCCGTGCCCCAAAGCGAAATCTATATATATTAGTGTTTTTATTTAAATGGGATGAGAACCTAAACAAATCTGTGAAAAACTTAGGTGTCATACCAATTTAAATAATATCTTCGCAACATCAATATATTCTAGAGGGCATGGCATTGCTATGCGCCTACCATCTGTCGCATTCTTTGTTCCAAACCTTTTTACCTGCGGAATACACCAAAACGAGTCAGCGATAAAGCTTTTTATCTGCGGAAAACACCAAAATGAGTGCGTGATTTACCGAAACGAGTAAGCGATAAGGCTTAATGAGTAGGTGAAATGGTATTTCACTTGCGGAAAACACAATAATGAGTAGGCGAAAAGGCTTAACGAGAAGGCAAAATAGCTTTTTGCTTACTTAAAACAAAAAAATGAGTACTTGATTTCGATCAATGAGAAAGCGATCGCTATTTCTCTTTACTAAAAATATAAAAATGACTACTCAATATATGTAAATGATAAAGCTGGCGCATTTGAGCAATAAAACTTAATGTCAAGCCTTTACCCAATGCCCCATGCCCCAATCCCAAATCCTTTCACTAAAAATTCATATATTTCTACCTCTTCTTTATAAAGAATTTATTTAATATCCGTTCTTATACTTAAATCTTGATTACATTAAGACATATAAATCACATTTAAAATAACCAAAACTCAATCATATTCATAGATTTACAGTTAGTTATTCCGGGAGCATCACCAATTCAAAACGCCCATAAGCTACAAACTTAGGGCGAATATTTTTGTATTTCAACCGACATTCGCCAACTCAACCTGACAATGAATATCACTCATCTCAAACCATCTCAAATCCTGAAAACAGAACCATTCTGGCTTGCAAGCATTGCTGCTGGGCTAGCCGCAGTTTGTCTTACCTTAGTTTGGAAAGCTCATGATGTCGGACATTTAGGCATGAGTCTGTTATTTTTATTTGCGATCGGTTCGATTTTATGGGATAAACGCCATACATTCAACTTTGAAAGTGATGTTTTCTCCAGTGTTGTTGGTTGGCTGATAATTAGTTGGGTACTATGGCAAAGTACCAGTCATCATTTAGGATATACTATTCGTCTTTTACCCTTAGCTTCAGCTATTGGTGTAGGTTTATTAGCCTCTGGCTTTAAGGGTGTAAAGCAATATTGGGAAGCATTTATTATTTTATTTTTTCTAGAAATACCTAGCGTTTTGGCTGCTTTATTTTTAGATATTTCCCCTTATAGTGCTAAATTTGCTAGTCTAATTTTGTGGTATTTAGGTTTTGATGTTACCCTAAATGGAGTATATATTCATCTATCAACAGGGAGTGTCAAAGTAGTTCCTGGCTGTTCTGGTATAGATACAATAAATTATCTTTTAGGTATATCAATTATTGCCTTAGTCATGTTCCCCATAGCAAAAAACAAGCGGTTATTTGTCTCGCTGTTTGCTATGTTTTTAGGCTTTTTTCTCAATGCCATTAGAATTGCCATATTAGCCGTGATGGTAGGTACAAATGAAGCGGCTTTTCATAGTTGGCATGGTGGCAATGCTTCCTATTCTTTTGGCGTATTTGGCATCTTAATTTTTGGTGCATTCTATATGTTTATTTTGCGCCAAGAAGAGAAACAAATGCAGAAAACAGAAAAATCTTAAAGTTGAGTCATTATAGCAATCTGCTTTTTGATTTGTGAAATCTGACATGAAGGGTTGTTGACTGTTAACCGTTGACAGTCAACAGTCAATAGACTCAGTTGTACTATGTGTGAGTGTAATTATTAAAATCATCCACTAAGGGCAAAATAACGTATCTCTTGTATCCCTTCCTGTAGTCGGATTAGTACCCTTAGCCACCTTACATAATTTTTTCTGCTCATCGGGACGCAGCAACACATCCGTAAAATCTGCGCCATCAACAATCGCGCCATCGAATTTCGCATTCGCCGCAAAAGCACCTTCTAATAGCGCATTGGTTAAATTGGCTTTAATGAAGCGAGCAGAATCTAAAGTAGCATTGCTCAGATTAGCTCTCTCAAAATTAGCTGATTCCAAATTTGCAGCAAAGAAACTAACACCACTCAAATTAGCATTACTAAAGTTGCTTTGTTTAAGATTAGCTTTAGTAAAACTAGAGTCTGTTAAATCTCTACCAGCGAAATCCGCTCCTATCAAAATTTCCTTATTGTATTCCAATGCCAAAGCCGTAGGCGCAACACCTACAATTGCTGTGATGCCAACTAATCCCCACAGCAATACACTAAATACAGTTGTCCAAATTCGCACCGTAAATTTCTGCATCATATTTTTAACCAATGACCAACCCTCCTGCATCTCATTATCCCGACATTGGGCACTTAGGTGAAGACCTAGTAGCACAATGGCTGCAATCTACAGGTTGGTTAATTCTCCATCGGCGCTTTTTTTGCCGATGGGGAGAAATTGATATTATTGCTCAATATGATGATGGCAGAGCTACTCAAAACTCAACCTTGGCATTTGTCGAAGTGAAAACTCGTAGTCTAGGTAATTGGGATTTTGGCGGGAGAAACGCTATCACCGTCAAAAAGCAAACAAAACTGTGGCGTACTGCGGAAATGTTTTTAGCTCAGTATCCCGAAAAAGCCGATTACCCTTGTAGATTTGATGTTGCTATTGTCTCCTGTCAAGCAGTAGCAAACAATGTCTCTCAAACAAACAGTACCCAGAAACCTCTAGCTAGTTCATTAGTTGCTGGTTACGAATTCCAACTGCAAGAATACATTGTCGCTGCTTTCGACTCTATTGCATGACAATATTTCTTGAATTCTCCAACAGTAGGGCACGGCTTATATAAGATATCTATATAGACGGGATTCTTGCAAATGCCGTGACCCTACTTGCGGATTAATCTATTTTGTGGTAAAGCCTCATGGCTTGCGAAACTCATGCCAAGGTTTCGGGACAGTAGCCTAATCCACGAACAAACTGTTGGCGGAATGCCTCAATTTCTTCTCGTTCTGGACTACCATGAGAAACTATGGCTACTTGGTAGCGACGCATCACGTCTACAGGACATTGCCCTGCTTCTAAACTCCAAAGTGCCATTTGTACCCGCATTGGTGGCTCGTAGCTAATTCCTAATTCATTCAGGAAAGCCCGGAAGTCACCATCAACTTGGGGGGAAACTTGACCTTTGAGTTTGATCCTTACCACCCAGCCATCTATTTGGTGAATCACGGTAACGAAAGAAACAGGCATCTGGGGTCTGCCGTGCAGGTATTGTACGACCCTCAGAGTTAGACTGGCATTTGCCAGGTAATACAAGTATTCCATGTTGGTGCTTGGGATCAAAGCCAATCCTACATATCTATATTCCTCAATAAATCCATGTTTCCGGTAGGGTAAAAGCCCCCGTTTTTAGATAGGGAGGTTTACCCAATTTTTATCTTGGGGTTTCCGTGTTACGGATTAGTATTAATACTTAATATTTAGGAATGAAATTGAGCAGCTATTCCCGATATTTACCTAAATCAGGAAAACTTACTCCCGACTTCCAGGAAAGCAAAATAAATCGCTATGAAGCATCAAGTAACACCAAACAACATCAACCAACCTTTAAATCCAGAAGTAACAAATGTGGAATTAGACTGTTCATTAGCGGGTTACGATTACGAACTGCCGCCCGAACTAATCGCCCAAAATCCAGTTGTGCCAAGAGATAGCTCTCGCCTACTGGTAATAAATTCCCGAAGTATACACCATATTTTTAGAGAGTTACCAGAAATTTTACAATCCGGGGATTTACTGGTAATGAATAACAGTAGAGTTATACCCGCTCGTCTATATGGCCGTAAATCTACGGGTGCAGAAGTAGAGGTTTTACTGCTAGAAGAGCGGCGACATAACTGTTGGTTAGCTTTAGTCAAACCGGGAAAACGCTTTAAACGGGGATCGCAAATTATTTTTGAACCAAGAGAAGCAGAAGCTAAAGCAGCCATTTCCCCCTCATCCCCTTCATCCCTAACAGCTACCGTCTTAGAAACAGATCCAGCCACAGGCGGAAGGTTATTGCAATTTGAGTTACCAGAGGAAGTTTCTCTGGTACAAGTTTTAGATGTATTTGGTGAAGTTCCGTTACCGCCTTACATTACCGCCTCGGAAGCTGACGACGAACAGTATCAGACAGTGTATGCCAAACATCCAGGAGCGATCGCGGCACCAACAGCCGGGTTACACTTTACGCCAGAATTACTGGAAAAATTGCGCGATCGCGGAATTAATCAAGCTTTTATTACCTTGCATGTGGGCGTGGGGACATTTCGCCCGGTAGAAGTGGAAGATGTCACCAGCCACCAAATGCATGAAGAATGGATTGAAGTTCCCGCTTCTACAGTCGAGCAGATTCGCGCGACGAAAGCCGCAGGCGGGCGAATTATTGCTGTAGGGACAACAGCAGTACGCGCTTTAGAAGGCGCAGCCCAATCGGGAAGTTTACAACCATTTTGTGGGAAAACTGACTTATTTATCTACCCTGGTTACAAATGGCAGGTAGTAGAAGGTTTAATAACTAATTTTCATCTACCACGCTCTAGTTTATTAATGTTGGTGAGCGCTTTAATTGGCAGACAAAGATTATTAGATGTTTACCAAGAAGCGATCGCCTCTCGATATCGTTTTTATTCCTTTGGTGATGCGATGTTAATTTTGCCGGAAGCAGTCATAAATTTAAATTCCCCAAGACAAATTTAAACTTTTTATTTTTGACTGTTAATTTTTCATGTTGTGGTGGGTACTTTAAATTTAAGGATCTAAACAACAAGTAAAGGCCTACCACTCATGTTTAAACAACATCAACTTCCCCAGTGGTTTCGTAGTTTGTCTCAAGTAGCACTGCACCGGCAGTTGCTGTCCACTTCTGTGGCATTTTTGGTATTGGCTGCACCAACCATAATTAATTTACCCGGAAGCAAACTCTTGGCTCAGAACGTTGTGAGTAAGGATCTGGATGCAGCCAGTTTTTTCCAGCAGGGCGTCACCCGCTATAACCGCCAAGACTTACAGGGTGCAGAAGATGCTTTCCGTAAAGCTTTACGGCGCGACTCTAAATTAGCGATCGCCAGAAATTATTTAGGCAATATTCTCTTAGAGCAAAACCGCTTGGATGTTGCGATTCAAGAATATGCAGAAGCAATTCGCCTCAATCCTAATTATGCTGATGCTCATTACAATTTAGGTTTAGCTTTACATAAACAAGGTCAAAGAGAAGCGGCGATTACTGCTTATCGTCGCAGTTTGGTCATCGATGCCAAAATGCCAGCCGCTCAATATAATTTAGGTTTGGCACTTTACGAACAAGGACAAATCCCAGACGCGATCGCCGCTTACCAAGAAGCAATTAATCTTGATGGTAGTAATGCCAATGCTTACTTTAATTTAGCGATCGCCCTGCAAGATCAAGGTTTACTTCCAGAAGCGATCGCGGCTTATCAACAAGCTCTGCAACGAGATCCTAGCAATCCCAGCACTTACAATAATTTGGGCAGCTTGATGGCTATGAATGGGCAAACAGCTGAAGCGATCGCAGTTTACCAACAAGCTATTCGTCAGAATCCCAAAAATGCTGTAGCTTTCTACAATTTAGGGGTGACTTTATATAATCAAGGTCAGATTAAACAAGCTAACAGCGCCTTCAAACGTGCTCGTAAAGAATACGAAGACCAAGGAAACATTGCCCAAGCCGAAAAACTTGGCGTGTTAATGGTACAAATTGCCCAAATGTTAGCGCCTCAGACTGCTCAAGCCAGTAAACCATCTACGCCTGCGGCTTTATCAACTACTACAAATACAGAAAAGCCAAATCAACCACAAGCACCCCAAGCTACCCCAGATACTCCTGCACCTGTCATCATCCCAATTTCGGCACAACCACAGCCGACATCGATGAATCTACCCTAAGCCAAGTCAAGAAGAGCTAGAAAGCAGTTTTCTGCGGAATTTATCAAAATAGGATTTAATTTCCAGTTGAGGTTGTCAATAGTCAATAGTCAATATGGTGTTTACCATTGGCTGTAGATTGTTGACAACCTTAATTTTTATGCGCTTCCTCTATCAGAGGCGTAGGTTGGGTAGAACGAAGTGAAACCCAACATATATAGCTGTTGACAGTTGACTGTTGACAGTTGACAGACTTAAAAGCCTTTTATTGTCAGGGTTTTATCTTAGGTTGATGTCCTAATCTATCTGACTACAGCTATACAAGGCGTTGGGGTGTTCGATTACCCTACGGGAAGCCCTTCTGCGTCTACATTCCTCAACCCAACCTTGTATATTGTGGGTAGTTTTTAGATGTCTTTGTAGGGGCGGGTTCACCGATATCCTCATTTATTAACAAAGATCCAAATAAACCCACCCCTACAAGGATTAACGAGAATAGCTCATGAATCCCGCCTACCACGCTCCTAAACTCCATCCGCAAGAAGATGGAGTTTTTTATTTTCTCTCCCCTGCTCCCTTATCTACAAGGCGATGGGGTATTTTTTGAGTGAGAAGTTTCCTACTCCTAATTCCTAGTGCCTATTTTCTAGATTCTACTTCCTGAAAACTTTATGAAGTCACGGTATGCTGAAGTTTTCCTATTAACTATTTGCACTTATAAATAGAGTATAAATAATCACATTTACGCTTTTTATAGTATTGCTAGGAATAGTTAAAATCTAGCATAATTGCTTGAATGTCTGATTTCTTATTGTACAGGATTGTGTAAATTGTCAATTTAATTTACTGAAAATTTAGATTGACAAATCTGACTTTGTAATTATTTTATAAACCCAAGAAATACTGTTATCTATCGTGAGCATAAAGATTATTTAAATTTTAGCAATAATGGCTATAATAAATGCACCCAAAAAATATTGAGGTGTACAATATTTTTTATACAGAGATGGTTAGTTGCATCATGGCTTAGTACATAACAGTTTCCCAAGACTTTGATATCTAGATAAATCATCTGGAATGAAGATATGCTTAACCAAGTAAATCGGGTTTGGACAGTCTTTGCAAGAAACAAGTTTTAGCCTAAATTTTTTCTAAGAGAATGAGAATTTTTCATCCCATTTATTTGGGACAAATTCTTAGTATCTACTAAAGAATACTCACTTCCTAAAATAGGAAAAAATGTGGCTTTTGGCAATTATTAATTCTTAAACAGGAGGAAAATCAATATTTTAGCTCAAGTCTCCATAATTTTATACAAAGGTTAATGTAACGAAAACTATCTAATCGAGCAGGAGGTATTAAAGTTCTACGCGATGACAAGCGCAAATTTAGTAGAGATATGAAACACTAACAAGACTAAACTTTGGCAATCATAGACATATTTAGTTCTGAGTATGAACCAGGTTGACAATCACAAGATGACAGTGACAACACTTTCTGATATTACAGGTTAGCTGGTGTGTGGAGTCTATCAGGCGCGATCGCACAGCAAGTCTCCAGATCAAACATCTTTACCAAGGCTGCGTTTAAAAATCATGATTTCCACAAACTTGAATGTGAGATGTTATGGTATTATGTTTTTTCCACACTTGTTTATGAATTGATTCTCAAGAGTTGGCGATATGCTTTTGTTAAAGAAAAATTGAGGAAATTTTGATTTAGATAAAAGTATGAAAGCCTTTTGATTGCAAAAATTTAATCGCCAAACTTAGCCAAGTTACTTTTGCCGCTATCACTTTCTTCAACGGCAAGTGTGCGCTATTTTTCCTGTCACAACAGCAAACAATCAAATCTGCCTTTTATATTTTATTGGAAAATGAACAACTTTTGAGAAAACTGGTTTTTTCTTACTAATGGCATACCTGGTTTACTGACACTAATTATAAGAATATTTTCTTTTTATTCTTTAATTAGATGTTCTTAATGATGTTAATAGATAGCAAATAACATGATAATGACAAATAAAAAGTGGGCCGTCAAACGTATAACAGTTAATCTTGCAGCACAGGAAGCTGAGAAGCTGGAACAATATTGTCAGCAGACTGGTAGACCAGCAACCGATGTAATTCGGGAACTGATCAGAGGTTTATCTACCGCAGAAGACAATAAATAAACCAGCAGTGAGGAAGTGTTTGCCAAAATGCGGGAAATACTGATATTGATTCAGTATTTACCGAGTAAGTGCTGAGTTAGTTAATCCTTTAGTTTGAGGGATGGATGAGGTATGACTCATCACTTAGGACTGCTGGACAATGAGATTGTGTAATCAAACACTTCTATTCCCTGAAATGCTAATTAACAAAATGTCAGTAGCAAATTCCGACACCATGCCAGTTACAATCTGTAAAGAAACTGAAAAGGGACGACGGAATGCGCGTTGCAATCGTAGGTGCGGGACTAGCAGGGCTAGCAACTGCTGTTGATTTAGCAGATGCTGGCTGTGAAGTGCAGATTTTTGAGTCCCGTCCGTTTGTGGGTGGAAAAGTTGGCAGTTGGGTAGATAGCGATGGTAACCACATAGAAATGGGGTTGCATGTATTTTTTGGCTGCTACTATCAACTGTTTGACTTAATGGGCAAAGTGGGGGCCTTAGATAACTTACGCCTAAAAGAACATACCCACACTTTTATCAACAAAGGAGGGCGCACAGGTGCTTTAGATTTTCGTTTCTTCACAGGTGCGCCTTTTAATGGCTTAAAGGCATTTTTCACGACTTCCCAACTATCACTACAAGATAAATTACAAAATGCGATCGCCTTAGGCACTAGCCCCATAGTTAGGGGTTTAGTAGACTTTGACGGGGCGATGAAAAACATTCGCGATTTAGATAAAATTAGCTTTGCTGATTGGTTTCGCCGTCATGGTGGCAGTCAAGGTAGCATTAAGCGGATGTGGAACCCCATCGCCTACGCCTTAGGCTTTATTGATTGCGAAAATATTTCTGCTCGTTGTATGTTGACAATCTTCCAGTTCTTTGCTGTGAGAACTGAGGCTTCTATATTGCGGATGCTGGAAGGTTCGCCCCATGAGTACCTACATAAGCCAATCTTGGAATATTTAGCGGCTAGGGGGACTCAAGTTTATACCCGGCGTCAAGTGCGGGAAATTCAATTTGCACAATCAGACCAAGAAACCCGCGTCACTGGTATTGTTGTAGCTCAAGGCGAGCAAGAAGAAGTAATTACAGCTGACGCCTATGTCTTTGCTTGTGATGTGCCAGGAATTCAGCGAATTATTCCCCAAGAGTGGCGAAAATGGTCAGAATTTGACAATATTTATAAATTAGATGCCGTACCCGTAGCCACAGTCCAACTGAGGTTTGATGGCTGGGTGACAGAACTGCAAGATGAGGAAAAACGCAAACAGCTAAATCAAGCAGTGGGTATAGATAATTTGCTTTATACCGCCGATGCTGATTTTTCTTGTTTTGCGGATTTAGCGCTGACTAGCCCTGCTGATTATTATCGTCCAGGGCAGGGTTCATTGTTACAGTTAGTACTGACACCGGGAGATCCGTTTATTAAACAAAACAACGAAGCGATCGCCCAGCACGTACTCCAACAAGTACATGAACTGTTCCCCTCATCGCGGGAGTTAAATATGACTTGGTACAACGTAGTCAAACTAGCGCAATCTCTCTACCGCGAAGCACCAGGAATGGATCTCTACCGTCCCGATCAAAAGACACCTGTACCTAATTTCTTCTTGGCTGGAAGTTACACCCAGCAAGATTATATCGATAGTATGGAAGGAGCCACAATTTCCGGGCGGCGGGCGGCAAAAGCAATTCTGGAGAATGTGAAAAAGTAACCAACTGCAGAGGAAGAAAAATGTCAGACTGGTTAGAGCATAGCGTACAGGTAGAAGTAGAGGCTCCGATAGATTTTGTCTGGAGTCTCTGGTCTGACTTGGAACAAATGCCAAAATGGATGAAGTGGATTGATTCGGTGAAGATATCGCCAGAAGATCCAGATATATCTATTTGGAAACTGAGTACTGGCGGTTTAGATTTTAGCTGGAAATCCCGGATTCTCAAAGTAATTCCCAATCAAATTATTCAGTGGGAATCGATTGATGGCTTACCAAATCAAGGGGCGATTCGCTTTTACGATCGCCACAATAGTAGTATTGTTAAGCTCAGTGTTTCCTATGCCATTCCGGGGATTATTGGCAAAATCATGGATAATTTATTTTTGGGGCGGGCGGTAGAATCGACAATTCAAGCTGATTTGGAAAGATTTCGAGAATATGCCCTAAAAAGATAATTTTATGCAGCGTTATAAAATGCTGGTTCTGGAAGCGGATCGCCAGCCGCTTCATAAGCAATAATTAGAGACTCTAATGCTTCAATTCCATTTGTTACTGCTGACTCGTAAGTATCTCCATGAGTCCGCCAGCGTTGTCCTGGAAAATCAGGAAATCCTACCAAAAAGCAATCATCTTCTTCAGACCACTGAATCACCATCTGGTATTTAAGTTTACTCATTTTGGCTGTTACCCTCTACTGACTCAATAGCTTGTTTCACTTCCTTTTCTTGGTAGCGTTTAGCATCTGATCCATCTTTGCCTGAAATTGTGACTTTTCCATGATATAGGGGATGTATCCAGTTAGTATGACTTCCTTTTCCAGGTAGTTCTGTGAAACCAGCCTGGAGAAGCATTTGTTTGAGTTCTCGAATCTTTTTTGGCATTTTTTTTAAGATTTCATTGAGTTATCAAATGCTAGAAAGTCTTTCTCTATTTGGCTATTACAAAGGCTTTGGGGTGTTGGGTTACCCTACGGGAAGCCTCTCCGCGTCTACGTTCCTCAACCCAACCTACATTTGTAGCGATCATTCTTCAAATTGGTATAATTTGTCAAAATAATATTTACACCAAAATAACCTGTGATTGAGGGCAAAAGTTGAGTAGCATTAACTACTAAAGTGCTTGTTTTAAAACACTGTCAGCCTTCACATACCAGATATTTTTGACTTTTTACTGATAGCAATCATGGAGGATGTGACTAACCATTACCAAGTCGGGTCGCTAAATAAATTAATGGTTAATTGTTCGCGTCCGGGTGGTATGGCTGTAATACAAGCGCGGATCGTTTCGCCATCTTCTAATTCCACAGTGCAAGCGTGACAAGTCCCCATAAGACAACCAGTGGGGATAAATATCCCCGCCCGATCTGCTACTTCTAAGAGGGGTTCCCCGACTTCCGCATTAACTGTGACATCATCTGGTAAAAATTGGACGCGAACACTCATGAAATAGCAACCTCTCTAGGATAAAAAGAGTGTTAAGTCTAAATGATTTTCAATTTCGCTGGCTAGGGAATCTAAAGTTTGCTCTCGCTGTTCGCGGTAGTTTGCAACACCAGTAGGCAAAGATTTTAGACCCCGTTGTTGACGCAGACGGTTTAACCAAGCGCGTCGCCAAGGCCCGTTGTCAAATAGTCCGTGGAGATAAGTACCCCACACTGATTGACAACTATCCACTAACCCTAAGTTAACATCATCAAACAGGGGTTGATAGGCTTGGTTATCTGCTTGCTGTTCGATGCGCGATCGCCCTTGATGAATTTCAAACCCGTAAACTGGTAAGCCCATTTGCGGGAAATTCGAGCTAACTTGGCGCTGACGGGCGATTTTTTGCCCTGTGATTACAGTTCTGATGGGTAATAAATTTAATCCTTGGTATCTACCGGCTTGTCCTTCTATACCTTCAGGATCGGCGATCATCTGACCTAGCATTTGGTAGCCGCCGCAGATGCCTAATACTGTACCACCAGAAGCAGCATAATGTTGGATTGCTTCTGCCATACCGCTTTTTTGCAGCAGTATCAAGTCAGCAATTGTGGTCTTTGTACCGGGGATAATTACGGCGTCTGGATGACCTAATTCTTGCTTGGGGTTGAGATATCTTACTGATACGGTGGGTTCTGATTCTAAGGGGTCAAAGTCGGTAAAGTTAGAAATTCTGGGTAAGCGTAGAACTGCGATATCTAAGTCAGCTTGGCTTTTATGAGGTTTTCTTTCTAATAGATTGAGAGAATCTTCTGCGGGTAACATGTGTTCCAAGTAAGGAATCACACCAATTACAGGGATACCCGTCCGTTCTTCTAACCATTGTATACCTGATTCTAAGAGCGATCGCTGTCCTCGGAATTTGTTAATTACTATACCTTTAATTAAATCTCGTTCTTCCTGGTCTAATAACTCTAAAGTCCCAATTACATGGGCAAAAGCGCCGCCACGGTCAATATCAACTACGAGTATAGTGGGTGCATTTAAATATTTTGCTACCCGCATGTTTGTTAAATCGCGGTGCTTGAGGTTAATTTCCGCAGGACTACCAGCACCTTCACAAACTAATATGTCAAATTCTGTGCCTAAATGTTGTAGGGATTCTTCAATTGTGCGCCAACCCAGTTCAAAATATTGCTCGTAGTAATCTGCGGCACTAACCTTACCTACAGGTCTACCTTTGAGAATGACTTGGGAGGTCATATCACCTTGGGGCTTGAGTAAAATTGGATTCATTTCCACCCAAGGGACAACTCCCGCCGCCCATGCTTGGACTGCTTGGGCGTAGCCAATTTCGCCACCGCTAGCAGTAACATAAGCATTTAAAGCCATATTTTGACCTTTAAAGGGGGCAACTCGCCAGCCACGCCGCGATAAAATGCGACAAATCGCTGTTGTTATCAATGATTTCCCTGCATGGGATGTTGTCCCCACAACCATAATTGATTTCATAATGACTTTCGGTTTTGCAATATAAGGGGCAGAATTTGTAGGTTGAACGGTAATTTGACAATTCACTTGTCAACATTTAACAAGCCAGGGAGTTGATATCAGCAAGGAAGATAGAGGTGTTGAGTCACTAACACCAGAGTATACCTTAGTGCTGATGATATCCTCTGTTACCCCATATCTATTGGTTAATCCGTACCTTCACTGTACGCACTCAATTAGAGGCTAATGATAAAGGCTTTATAAATGGGGTCGATGCTTGCGTATATATTGTTCCCTTTTAGTTGCTGATGCTAACTTTTTGATTGGGGGATGGGGCATGGGGCATGGGGCATTGGGTAAGAGTCAACAGTCAACTGTCAACTGTCAACCGTCAACCGTCAACAATATTCTTCTGCCATGAGGATTTTTAATCTAGAAAGGTAATCTTAACCAACGGGCGATCGCATTTTGTAAGCGATCGCTAAATGAAGGATTAGGCCAAGTTTGATTTTGGTATTTTTCGGCTAATTTTTGACCTAGTGGTGTGAGGCGATAACTGTCTGTGATTCCTTGTCCATCAACTTCGCGGCGCAATACACCTACTTGAATTAGCCAATCTAAGGCGTTATCGCAGGCTAATTCTGATAAAAAACGTTTGCTGTAGTTATTTTTGATGCCATTATTTTGAGCGATCGCACTTAATGATACGCTTTTTTGTTGCATTGCCGCCAATAAAGCTGGATTGAAGGGAGAACAAATCAGCGATCGCTCGGCACGTTCTACAGTAGTTTGAGGATAAGCAAAGGTTTTTGGGGTTGGATAATTAGCAGCAGGCATTTTGAATTTTGGGATTGTGTGATGGGCAAAGGTCAACAGTCAACGGTCAACGGTCAACGGTCAACAGTCAACAGTCAAGAAATTGTCGGCTGTGAACTATAGACTTTTGACTATGGACTTTTGACTATGGACTTTTGACTAGTAATTAACTTAATTATTGTAAATTATTGTAAAATTTCAAATGCCCCAACAATCTCAAACAGGGAAGGTTCATTATGCCTCTAGCAGTCGGTACCGATGCACCTGCTTTTACCGCCAAAGATACTAACGGCAACACTGTCTCTTTATCTGATTTTACTGGTAAGACAGTAGTTCTATATTTTTACCCTAAAGATGATACCCCTGGCTGTACCAAACAAGCTTGTAGCTTCCGGGATGCCCAAGCGGAGTATCAAGGTAAGGATGTTGTAGTGCTGGGAGTGAGTGCAGATGATGAAGCTTCTCATCAAGCATTCACTAGCAAATATAATCTGAATTTTCCTTTACTGGCTGACACAGATAAAAGTCTAATTACGGCTTTTGATGTTGATGGTGGTGGTTACGCTAAACGTGTAACCTATGTCATTGGCCCCGATGGCAAAATTATTCATGTTGACGCCAGCGTGAATACAGCCACTCACGCCAGTGATGTTTTAGCTACTTTAGGGCTATAACAATTTTCCATTAGAAAATACCCAAATTTTCGGGGCACGGTAGAGAAAAATTTTTGTCAAACACAAAAATTTTCTCTATTCTGTGCCCCTAATTAGTGAGTGATTGATGTTTTGGGATTCCTTTAGTTTTTTGCAGGTACTAAGGGCTGTACTGTATTTTCTGGCAGTCTGATAATCGGTGAATTTTGGGATGCAGTGCCTACGTTACCGCCATTTTGAATTGCTTGTTGTTGTCTTTTTCTAAAGAGGAGAGCGGCTTCGTCTAATTGTTGGTTTTGCTGTTCGGCATTCCAATTCAACGTGCCAAAATTTGCCTGATGTATCAGGTTAAACATGTTGAACTCTGTACCACCGTTACGCGAGAATGGATCGCTATTATTCTGACTCGGATCGCTGGTAGTGGAATCAGTTGTACCAAGTTGAGCGAAGGTAGGTTGAGCGATCGCAAAAGCGGAAAAGCTAACGCCTGCGACTGTCGCAAGGGCGATTTTTGTCAGGGTGAGAAACATTTTTTGCATGAGGTTTTTACCCTAAAGTTATTGCAAGTGAATCATGCTTATATATTAAGCAAGAGTTCGTCTTAGTTGGGGTTGAATACTTAATAAAGCGACGACAGCGAAGCCCAGCAATATTAGTAAAGCGCCACCAAAGGTAACAGCACCCCAAGGAGCTTGCATGACTACGCTACCTAATCCCCAATTGCTATGAAGATACAGATAGCGGATTGGTTCAATAGCGTAACTCAGAGGGTTAAGAGTGGCAACTACCTGCAACCACTGGGGCATGAAGGATAATGGTGCTAAAGCGGTACTGGCAAATAATAGCGGTAGGTTGGTGACAAAAATTACGGCGATGAGTTCAATGTGTCCTGGGAGGGCAAAAGCCAAGCCGAGAGATATGGCGGTGACACCCAAAGCCAGGAGAAAGACAATTAAGGCGATCGCACCTAACCCAGCTACATCGGGTAAGCCTGCGCCTAAAAATGCGGCTGCACCTACAATTACCGCCGCTTGCAGTAAACTTTGGCTGATAATAAAAATTGCGGAAGCAAAGACAATCGAGAACCGCGATGCTAAAGGCGCTACCAGTAAGCGATTTAAAAAGCCAAACTCGCGGTCAAACATTACAGGCAATCCCGCGTTTAAGGCTCCAGCAAAGGCTGTAAAAACAATTACACCAGCAGCTAAAAATTGACCGTAATTTGTCGTACTGCCAAAAAGTCCTTTAGGAGCATTTTGGAATAATGCGCCAAACAGCACTAGCCACATTACAGGCTGAACAATTCCCGCAGCCAAAGTTGAGGGACGGCGTTGCAATTGAATAAACAAGCGACGAGTTAAAGCTAAAGTTTCTTGGACTAGTTCGCCAAAGAAATTAGGTTTAGCATCCGCGTAACCTTGCGGTGATGTGGCTGGTTGCCAATTTATCTCAGATTTAGGAGTAACGCTCATAATTATTAGGGGATGGGGCATTGGGCGTGGGGCATTGGGCATGGGGGATTGGAAACAATTTTAGATTTTGGATTTACGATTTTGGATTGGAATTCAATCTAAAATCCAAAATCTAAAATCTAAAATTTCTTGTCCTCCTTGTCCTCCTTGTCTTCCTTCCAGTCTTTATCTCATATTCTGCTTTTTCTCGGCTTTCGGATCGCGATTGGCTACGGCTGCGAGTTCTGCATCCATTAAGGTGCGTCCGGTGGCGGCGAGGTAGACATCATCCAAGCTGGGGCGAGATTGAGCTATGCCGAAAATGGGTAAGCCTGCTGTATTTAGGGCTTGTTGAATGGTAATTAGGGCGTCATTTTGCGGTGTTACCACTAAGTTTAGGGAATTACCTTGAGCGCTGTTAATAATTACTTCTTGCACTAATGGCAAAGCTTGCAGCAGGTGTTTGGCTGTTTCGGCTTCTTCGATGGGGGAGAATTCGCGGATGCGCAAAGTGATGCGATCGCCTCCGACGCGATCTTTTAATTGTGATGGCGTACCAGATGCAATTACCACACCGCGATCGATAATCGCCACGCGATCGGCTAGGGCGTCAATTTCTTCTAAATAATGGCTAGTAATTAATACTGTGGTTCCGGAGGCGCGTAACTTCCGCAAAAACTCCCAGACGATGAAGCGGCTTTCGATATCCAGCCCTACTGTTGGTTCATCTAACACCAACACATCTGGGGCGTGAAGCAATCCTGCCGCTAAATCTAGGCGTTTGCGTAACCCGCCTGAATAAGTTCCTGTTTTTTTATTAGCGTATTCTTGCAAATTGAGTAAATCTAATACTGTCTCAATTCGCTGTTTCGCGATCGCTTTGGGGAGGTGATAAAGTGCAGCTTGCAGTTGTAGCAATTCTCTACCAGTCAGCACCTTATCTAAAGCGACTTCTTGAGCCACATAACCAAGCTTTTGTCTGGCTACTTTGGGGTTAGCTAACACCGAAATTCCAGATACTTCGATTTTGCCAGCATCTGGGGTGGTGAGCGTACACAAAGCACGCAGAGTAGTAGTTTTGCCAGCGCCATTGGGGCCAAGCAATCCAAAGATTTCTCCTGATTCTACAGTCAAGGTGACATCTTTGACGGCTTCAACCGTGCCATAGCGCTTTTGCAGATTTTCAATTAAAACGGCGGGAGCCATGACAGCTAATCCCCAACGATACAAATCTCAACAAAGTCTATATATATTGTAGTTGAGGAGTGCCTGTTAAATAGTTGAATGAGAACATCGCACCGCTCTGAGGACGCTGCTAGCAAACAGAGGGTGTGACCCCTCGCTTAAACGAGAAAATCAGGTTTTCCGGGTGCGATCGCATGATCATCGCAGGGATGCTAAACTACAACTGAGTTTCACCAGCATAGGTTAAAAGCAAGGAAGGGTGACAGTTGCAGGATTTTGATCAGCCAATTCCCCAAGACAAGTTGGACATTGTTGACAAAACTAGATCTAACTTATTTGCTTGGCGTGGTCAGTTTTCGCCACAACTGGTTGAAGTTATCTTCAGCTCGTACTGCCTACCTAACTCAGTTATTCTCGATCCTTTTGCTGGTAGTGGAACTGTTCTACTTGAGGCTGGGTTTTTTTCCCTTGAAGCATATGGTTTTGAAATTAATCCAGCAGCTTGGATTCTGAGCCAAACCTATGAACTTATCAATGAATCTCAAAGAAAGGAATCTCTTAAAAAAGTTAGAACTTTGATTGATAGAGAGTTTCCCTTGAGAATTTTTGCAGATGGTTGTCAATTACTTGATTTACCACAAAAGTTAAACAGGATCAGAAATGATTTAGATAATCCAGAAAAAAAAGTATTTGATGCTTTAATCATTCTTCTTGATGTTGCCAACAATCAGATAACTAATGAATTTATCCAATCTAAATTTGCTGATTTGGCAAATTTGATTGACAAGCTGCCATTCTCGGAGAAGCAAATCAAGGTAGGTTTAGCTGATGCACGTTCTCTACCATTAGTCAACAATATAGTAGATTTTGTTGTAACTTCACCACCCTATATAAATGTATTTAACTATCATCAGAACTACCGCAAATCTGCTGAAATATTAGGATGGGATTTATTGAAAATAGCCAGATCGGAAATTGGTTCTAATAGAGCAAATAGAGGTAATCGGTTTTATACTGTAGTCCAGTATTGCATAGATATGGCTGATACTTTGCGAGAACTTTCCAGAGTAACTAAAAATGGAAGTCGCATTGTATTTGTTGTTGGACATGAATCGAATGTCTTGGGTGTACCTTTCTATAATGCTGACATTATTGAGAAAATTGCAGTCAAAGCCAATCTTTTCTCTGAAAGTTTGAGACAAAAGCGTGAATTTAAGAATAAGTTCGGCAAGATCATCAGAGAAGATATAATTAACTTTGTTAACTTAAATAATTTCTGCTCCAATGAGGTAGTTGAGCAAGTTGCCAGAGAAGTGGCATTTGATATATTAAGAAGTAGTCTTTCCTTAGTATCCTCTAAAAACCTTAAGTCTTTAGAAGATGCAATTGAAAAAGTTCAAGATATTGGCAGGACACCAATTTTAGATAAAAGATATGATGTTTATAGGACGTTGACGGCGTGCTGAGAAAATTGCGACTTACTAGAAGTTGAAGATATTAATTGTCAATAACTAGAGAAAATTGATTCTGCCATGCTATCTAACTCTTGTACAAAAAGTGTCCTGGCTCCAGGCGTTTTACGGAAAGTACACCACATTGCACTCAACGTTAAGGATATGCAAGCTTCCCGACATTTTTACGGGACTATTTTAGGACTGCACGAACTCACAGGTGATGAAGTACCCGCCACCTTAGTTGAACTTGTCGCCGCCGGGAAAGTAGCTAATTTTATTACTCCCGATGGTACAATTATTGATTTATTTGGCGAATCAGAATTATCACCACCAGATCCCAATCCAGAGAAGACTTTTACTAGAGCTTATCATTTAGCTTTTGATATTGAGCCGCAATTATTCGATCAAGCTGTAGCAGTAATCAAAGATAATCAAATTGCGATCGCACACGGCCCTGTTACTCGTCCTACTGGTAGAGGTGTCTATTTTTACGATCCTGATGGTTTCATGGTTGAAATTCGTTGCGATCCAGAAGATAGTCAATAGTCATTTGTTAGAGACGCGATTTATCGCGTCTGTACAATTGTTATTTGTCATTTTCAGTGCCCAATGCCCATCACCATAATTTAATTAACTGTTTACCTTCTAAAAATAAATCAAATCTGTGCATATCTTTTTCTGATTCAAAAGCGGCTATAGGTAAATAGTGAAATTGCACTTTTGTCATATATAAAAAGTAAAATTCGCCTTTTTTGACTACTTTCACAAAATGCTCATATCTCAGCTTGGTGATACTACCATCTTCAAAAAATATGGCGATAAAATTTTCATCCATTTCGCAATATCTGCTTTGAAAATTTAAGGCAGAAGTTCGCCCTTGTAGCTTTATCCAATAAGGTACAGAGAGCATATAAGCCAGAAAGCCCAAGAAATATAATAACCACCAACTAAATTTTTGCTGGATGATAGACAAGATAATATTTATAACCGCCAAAACTGAGAACAGAATTAAGAAAAGCTTCATCCGTTTATAATAATCAACGGCAATAATTCCTCTTAATTCTTTAGGCGATATTTGAAATTGCTTGGTTTTAATTAGCATAATGTTATTAGTTATTAGACAGAGACGCGATTCGTCGCATCTGTACAATTTTCTTCCTTGTCTTCCTTATCCTCCTTGTCCCCCTTTCCTAGCCCCTAGCTAGGCGCAACTACAGGTAATAAAAGTTGAGAATTCGCCTCACCTCCACAAAGAACGGTTAAGGTAATAATTTGAGCATTCAACAAACCTTCGCTATTAATTACTGCGCCAGTTCCAGAGTTCATGGGGTAGGCGGGAAAACAAGCTGCACTCAAACTCAAGCGCAAAGCATGACCTTGAGGGATACGGGCACAAGTCGCTTGCAGTTGCATTTTCAACGGTGCGGGATTTGTGCCGACGGGACAATGTATATAACCTTGGGTTAAATTATATACCTTTCCATCAGGATGAACTTCAGAGAGGATGGCGCATAAATCGTAACTTGCTTGATCGGCGCTACAAAATATTTCTAGGATGATATTTCCGGCTATGTGTAAGTCTGCTGCAAGGGGTTCGGTAGTGTAGGTTAATACATCAGAACGTAAATCTAAATGCGATCGCTCAAATACTCCGGCTGGTATCGCTGCATGACCGCCTAAAGTGGGAACCGGTCGCCAAGGATCGTGAACTAATACATCGGAATTTTGGCTATGAGATTGACGATTGGGGGTGAGGCTTCCTGAATCTTCGCGGATGCTGGCTAAACCAGTGGTTGACAAGTAATAGAATTTTTGGTTTGATACTTTTAAGCTAGGAAAATTGCGCCAAATATTACTTCCCATTTCAAATAAGCAAACAGGTTCTTCTTGCAGTAAACCTGTATCTATATCTTTAAGAAATTGATTGAACCAGCGAATTTGCATTATATCTACAGGGCTAGCTGCGTTCAATCCGAAGTCAGCATCACCAACTTTTCGACCCCAAGGTAAATGCGCCCAAGGCCCGACTAAGAGATGTTGCGGCGTGCTACGGGCTGCCATATCGTCATATAAATGTAGAGTTCCGCGCAGGTAAGTATCAAACCAGCCGCCAATGTGGAACATGGGCAAATCAACAGATTGTAAATGGCGTTTGGGTGAAAGTTCTTGCCAGTAAGCTGCGTCAGCTTGAGAATTACCTAGCCAATCGTGATAAAAAGATTCTGGGGCGAGAGATTGGAGAATTTCGGGATTATTTACAGGAAGATTACGAGAAAGAGCAAATAATGCTTGATAGGCTACTTTATCTTGACGCAATCGGGCGGTTTCCGTTGCTAATTGAATTGCCCATGCTAGATTTGTTTGCAAACAGAATGCGCCGCCTTCATAAGCCCAATCTGCATATAAATCATAGCCAATCATTGCCGGACATATTGTTTTTAAAGCGGCTGGTTGGTTGACTGCGGCATATAGTTGCGTCATTCCTTGATAGGAAAAGCCATACATCCCCACCTTGCCATTACTTTGGGGAAGACTCGCCGCCCAATTTACCGTGTCTTCACCGTCGGTAATTTCATGACTAAATAATTTAAATTCTCCCTCAGAACTGCCCCTTCCCCGGACATCTTGAATCACGACGATGTAACCTTGGGCTGCATACCAAGTAGGATGAGCATATACCACAGTAGATGCGATCGCTCTACCATAAGGTTGTCTCATTAATAATATCGGAAACTCCCCCTCCCCATCGGGACGGTAAATATCTGCATCTAAGCGTATACCATCACGGGTTTGCATCGATGCTATTTGCTTGGGAAGAACTGTAAACATAGGAGGAAGGGGGATAAGAGAGACAAGGGAGACAAGGAGGGTATGAAAATCTTCAAGCGTCAACAGTCAACAGTCAACCGTCAACAGTCAACCGTCAACGCTAGTTTCAAGCTGTAAGGAACTACCAAATTTATCCATATCAATTTTTCTAGTTGTTGACGACGAAGTTGACAAAAGTAGGAGATTTTGGCACTAATTACCTGTTGATGGCGTCAATTATCTCACTAAGCTCTACTGCATCAGAAAATCTGATGCAGTAATTTTATGTTTGGATTGTCGGGAATTTTTAGCAAGCTGATTTAGATGATAATGGTAAATTACATTCGCAATAAAGGTATAAAAATTTTTAGCTTGCTAAGTAAGCTAATGTCTTTTATTATGCAATTTGCTTTTATTTATAGACTTTCGCGCTTAATTAAGCGATCGCTGTTGATTCTCTTTGCATTATCCTTGACTACAGTATTGCTGTTAAATCACCTCACCCCAGTAGCAGCGCAAATTTCGCCGTCACCCCAGCAAGAAATTCGCGGGGTATGGTTAACTAATAATGATTTTGACATTTTGAGCGATCGCGCGAAACTGCAAAACACCATTGCAGAACTACGTCGCTTGAACTTTAACACCATTTATCCCCTCGTTTGGAATGATGGTTATACAAAATATCCTAGCGCTGTAGCTCGACGCGCAGGTATTCCCTTTTATTTTAAAGGTAAAGAAGGGCAAGACATAATTGCAGACATTGTGAATCAAGCCCGTAGTCAAGGAGTACTCGCTATTCCTTGGTTTGAGTTTGGTTTTATGGCTCCCCTAACTTCCGAACTCGCCACAATTCATCCCGATTGGCTGACACAAAAGCAAGATGGAACCCAAACTTCTATTACTGCTGCGGGTGAAGTCGCTTGGCTGAATCCCTTTCACCCAGAAGTGCAACAGTTTATTACTGATTTGGTATTAGAAATCATCACCCAGTATAACGCTGATGGTATTCAATTTGACGACCACATGAGTTTACCGGTTGATTTTGGCTACGATAAATACACAATTAACTTGTATACTCAAGAAACTGGTAGCCCACCGCCACCAAATCCCCACGCCCAAGCTTGGAAGCAATGGCGTACAGATAAAATCACTGCTTTTATGATGCAGCTAAATCGAGCAGTGAAAGCGAGAAAACCTAATGCAATTTTCTCTGTATCTCCCAATTACTACGATTTTGCTTATAAATATCAACTCCAAGATTGGCTGAACTGGGTAAGGTTGGGTGTAGTTGATGAGTTAATTGTCCAGCTTTATCGTAACGATTTGGATAGTTTTAATAGTAAACTCACCAGCCCAGAAATTATCGAAACTCAACAATTAATTCCAACTGGTGTTGGTATTATGACAGGTTTGAGAAATCGCCCAGTTTCTATACAACAAATTCAATCTCAAGTACGGGCAGCACAACAACGGGGTTTAGGTGTGACTTTTTTCTATTATGAAAGTCTGTGGGATTATGGACAAGAACCAGTCGCCCAACGCCAAGCAGGTTTTCAAGAAATATTCCCCAATCCGGTTGTGCGCGATACTTCCCAGGTGATTGCGCGTAAGCCTAGCTTTAATACTATATCTGTTCCTTTATATACTAAAGGTTCCCTGGGGCAACGGGGACGCGGTTATTTTATGGAAGTATCTGTTGCTGGTGGTCAACCAAAACGGGTGTTAATCGATACAAATTCTGCTGGGTTGAGAGTTCCGGCGGGATTTCTCGGTAATTCGCCTATCAATAGAACAGGTCAAATCATTAAAGAAGTTCTCAGTGATGGCACTGTTTTAGAAGGTGAATTAGCTTACACGATTATGCAGATTGGTTTGATTCCGACAGATGAACCTATCCCTGTACAAATTGTTACCAGTCGTCAATGTCTGCCGCAAAAACCAAATTGTTCTGCAAAAAGTGGTGCAGCATTTTCTGGTATTATTGGCGTCAACTATGGCGAAACTGCACTTCCCTATAATCCTTTGCGGAAACTCCCAGGAAATCTCAGTAGCGGATTGATTATTAGTGGTAATGGTGGCGGGAAAAATAACGGTAATTTAATTCTGGGTTTAACCGCTAATAATCGCGAAGGTTTTCGGATGGTTCCCTTAAGTCAACAACCTACGATTAATGATGTACCGGGTAATAGATGGAACTCGCAACTGAATGGAGTTTGTTTAACTATTGCTGGGACTGCTGTAAAAAATGCCTGCAATAGTATTATGGTTGCGGATACAGGAGTAATTAACGCTGCGACAGAATTACAATCTGCTGTACTTATGGGTAAGCTCAAACCTGGAAGATTGCGTCCAGAGAATGCTGTAAAGGTGACAATTCCGGGAATTTTTGACTACAGCGTCAAACCAGGAAATCGCGACGGATTTAATGTGTGGAGCGTGAATATTAACCCTAAGGCGGGAAATCCGGTATTTGTGAATCCGGGAATTGGATTTTTTGATAAATACGATGTGTTGTTTGATCCGGTAAATGGACAACAAGGTTTTCGCAGTCGGTAACTTTTCGATCCCCCCTAATACCGTTTCACTTTCAGTTTGATACAAATAGGTTACAGGGGGGAAATAATTACAAACCATTAGAGGTTGTTTGAAAAGTTGTTGGCTGTGATTTTAGATACTAATCGATCCCCCCTACCCCCCTTTTTAAGCAGGGCTGTTTCATTCGCTGGTGTTGGAAATTTGTCAAGAGGATAATCTCACGCAAAGGCGCAAAGACGCAAAGAAAAATCACCTATTTTGGGTAGAAGGCGCAAAAATTTTTGGCTAACATTGTGTGCTTGTTCTCAATTTTTGTCTCTTTGTATCTTGCAATTTTATCCATTTTAGGGAACGAAACAGCCCTGCTTTGTAAGGGGGATTTAGGGGGATCTAAAACTTTTTGATACCAACGAAAGGACTTTTAAAACATCCTCTTAGATTTGAATCAAGATTTTTGTGAAAAGAATCAAAGTCCCCCTAAGAGTTGCTAACGATTACCTACCCAATCTAAACAAAGCTGACGGAAATGTTCGCCGCGTACTTCAAAGTTGGGATATTGGTCAAAACTAGCACAAGCAGGAGAGAGTAAAACTACTGAAGCTTGATATTTCTGCGCTAATTCTGCCGATTTAGGGACGGCATTTTCCATTGTTTCGACAATTTCGTAATTATCATAACCTACCTCTTGCAACCTTTGAGCAAAGGCTGGGGCGGCGTTCCCAATTAATAGCACGGCGGCGGCTTGGGTTTGAATTTTGGCTAACCAGCCTGTATCATCGCCGGCTTTGGCTTCACCACCAGCAATCAAAATTGCCGGACTTTGCACAGATGCTAAACCAACTTCGGCGGCGTCGTAGTTGGTGGCTTTGCTGTCGTTGATAAAATCAATTCCTTCCCAAGTGCAGATATGTTCTAAGCGATGGGGAACGCCGGGAAATTCACTCACGGCGCGAGAAATTGCCTCAATTTCGATTTCTCCTAACCGCGCTGCTGCAACAGCCATGAGGAGGTTTTGCTGGTTATGTTCTCCCACCATGCGCAAGGCGGAGACTTCAACAATCGGTTGGGGTGTGGCTGTGGCGGTTAATTTCTCGAATACCCAGCCATCTTCTATATAAAAGCCTTTGTCGCTGATGAGGTATTCTTTACCTTTAACGCTTGTCCAATAGGCATCAGGCCATTGACTTAAGCCGACTTTGTTTAAGTAGGCATCATCACCATTAAATACTTGCAATTGGGAATTGTGCAATAATTTGGCTTTGATGTTGTAGTAATTTTCTAAAGTTTTGTGGCGGCTGAGGTGATCTGGGGTGAATGTTGTCCAGACGCCAATGCGAGGCGCTAGGGTAATGGAAGATTCAATTTGATAACTGCTGATTTCGCCAATTACCCAATCTGGTAATTTTTCCGCTAAAGCTACTTCACAGGCAGCGTAGCCAATGTTACCGCAAGCGGGAGCGTCTAAGCCAGCAGCTTGAAAAATGGCGGCGATTAAAGCTGTGGTGGTAGTTTTACCATTTGTACCAGTAATACCTACCCAAGGTTTAGTTTGCAAATATCGCCAAGCCAGTTCCATTTCGCCGATAGTTTCAATACCATGATCTCTGGCTTTAATTAATACCGGAATATCCCAGGGAACACCAGGACTAACAACTATTAATTGCGGTAAATCGACATCATTTAATTCTAGGGAATGCCCTAGTTTTACTGTGATGTTTTCTGTAGCAAGTTCTTGTTGTTGTTTAAGGAGGGTTTCGGAGGTGTTGCGATCGTTTAGCTCCACCTCCCAGCCTTCCCTTTGCAACAATCTCGCCGCAGCAATCCCGGATTTTCCTAATCCAATGATAGAGGCTCTAGGCATAGATTGTGTATAGCACCGTTCCCTGGTTAAGCATTAATAATGGTAGCGTTTCTAGGCAAAAATTACACCTAGTTTTGGTACATTTTGACTACAAATTTTTGACGATCGCACCAAAGTCAGCTAAAACACGGGCGTGATTGCGCAGCAGTCCTAACAAATTTAACCGGTTGCGTTTAATTGCTGGATCGGAATCCATAACTAAAACACTATCTGCACCATCAAAAAAGCTACTCACAGTAGGAGCAATTTTCCCTAAGGCTGTGACTAACAGTTGATAATTACGCGATCGCGCGGCGGCTTGTGTTTGGGGGACTAATTCGACTAAGGCTTTGTAAAAAGCTGCTTCAGAAGACTTTTGGAAGAGTTCCTCACGGACTAAGGATGTGGGGTCTAATTGTTCTGTATCTAAATCTCCTTGCGCCGCTAAACGTGTGGAACGGTTAACAGTTTCATAGATGGTATCTAAAGTACCATCACGGCGAATTTGTTGCAGGTATAAAGCGCGATCGCGGACATCTAATAAATCCTGCAATGCTCGTTCGGTATATTCGGTGTCATTCTCGCCTAAAACTGCATTGACTAAGTCGTAATCTATCTGTTTTTCTTCTTGCAATAAGGTACGGATACGCTGTAAGAAAAATTCTCGCAGATTGGCGATTAATTGGCTTTTATCTTTGTCATACTTAGCAACAAAATCTGTGGTGATTTGCTCTAGTAAATCAGCTAAATTAATCCCTAAATTTGCTGCCCAGGTAATATTAATTACCGCATTTGCCGCTCGCCGTAAAGCAAAGGGATCGGAGGAACCGCTAGGAATTAAACCTAAGCCAAAAATACTGACTAAAGTATCTAATCTATCGGCTAAACCCACAATTTGCCCGGTAAGAGTTGCAGGTAAAATATCATCGGCTCCCCTGGGTAAATAATGCTCAAAAATCGCTTTGGCTACTTCTGGCGTTTCTCCACTAGCTAAAGCATACTTTTCGCCTATTACTCCCTGTAATTCGGGGAATTCATAAACCATTTGGGTTACTAGGTCAGCTTTACAGAGTAAGGCGGCTCTTTGGATATGTTGCCTTTGATTTTCTGGTAATTGTAGCTGGCTGGCGATTTGGGCGGCGATTTTAACGATGCGTTCTACCTTCAGCCGCAGGGAACCTAAATCTTCTTGAAAAGTGACTTTTTCTAACTGTGGTAAAAAGCTTTCTAAAGGCTTGGCTAAATCGGTTTTGTAGAAAAATTGCCCATCTGCCAGTCTGGCTCTAATTACCCTTTCATTACCCACCGCAATAATATCGGCTTTGCTGGGATCGCCGTTAGAAATTGTGATGAAATTAGGTAATAATGCTTGCTGCTTTTCATCCTGGAAAACTGGGAAATAACGCTGGTGACTTACCATCACAGTGGTAATCACCTCAGTAGGTAAGTTCAAAAATTCGGCTTCAAAATTACCCACAACTGTTGAGGGATACTCAACTAAGTTCGTAACTTCCGCTAATAAATCCGGGTAAATTTCCGTAGTTCCACTTAAATTAGCGGCTGATACCTGGACTTGTTCTTGAATTGTTTTCGCGCGTTCCTCGGCATTAACTACCACAGAAGCCAAGCGAAGCGTGGTAACATAATCTGTAGCTTGGGAAATTGTGACCGTTTCTGGATGTAAGACACGATGACCGCGAGAAATGCGATCGCTTTTCACCACCTTAGAAGCATTCACCAACTCAATCGGCAATACCGCCGCATCCAACAACGCCACCAGCCAGCGAATCGGGCGCGAAAATCGCATATCCCCATCACCCCAGCGCATTAATCGCTTACCTTCTAACCCCAAAATCCATTGAGGAACCAATTCTGTTAAGATTTCCGCTACCGGTCGTCCGGGAATACTTTTGTTAACAAAAACAAAATCCCCTTTATCTGTGGGGCGAATTTGTAGGGCGGCGATTTCCACACCTTGTTTTTTCGCAAAACCCAAAGCTGCGGGTGTGGGTTGTCCATCTTTAAAAGCAGCTTGGGCGGGAGGGCCTTTAATTTCCTCCTCCCTGTCTGGTTGCTGGGAAGGTAAACCCTTGATTAATACCGCCAATCGCCGGGGAGTACCGTAAACTTCCACAGCATCGCTAGTTAAACTATTTGTAGCCAAACTTTGCGGAATTAGCGATCTCCATTGTGCCAACGCCCCACCGAGAAAACCTGCGGGTAGTTCTTCTGTACCAACTTCTAATAAAAAATTCGCCATAGGACATTCTTTTGCAAAACAGCCAGTTTCAACAGTTTACAGAAAGTCGGAGGGAAAACCCACTGTTTTCAGGGTGGGGGACAATTGTAGAGACGCGATTCATCGCGTCTTTGCTTTGCCTCATGCTCCATGCCCCATGCCCCATTTTGTGATATTTTGCGATCGCATCCGCATTTTTTAGCTCGCAAGTTGGATTCTATATACAGTCGTTGTGAGGACTAGTAAAATGCCAACCGATTATATTTTGTTTGTGCATGGGGTCAAAGTTTACGATCAAAAGGTATTTGAAGGATTATGTCAGCGCCTAGTAAAAGGCATTCAGGAGTCAATTACCGATAAATCGCGGACGATAAAGCCAATTTTCTTTTTCTGGGGAGATTTAAATTTACCCGCACAACAGGAATTAGTCACCAGAATCGAAGCTTCTTCAAAGTGGAATGAATTTTGGTTTAGAGATTTTCGTACAGAACAAATACTAGAGTTTGTCGGGGATGCAGCACTTTACTTAAGTCGCCATGTAGGTACACAGGTAGTGCAAAGGTTTCAACAGCAAGCTTTGAGTCAACTGACAAATGTGCAAACAAGCGATCGCTTACATCTCATTACCCATAGTTGGGGTACAGTTATCTTATTTGACATTCTCTTCGCTCGTCGTTGGGAAGATCCCATTCTAGATGAGTCGGTGCGCAACAGCGTCAAATCATTGCGTAACATTCTTTTTGGGATAGATCCCAATCCTCAAACCGGAATTCCCATCGCTAGTATTCACACACTGGGTTCACCATTAGCATTATTTAGTCTGCTGAATATTAGCGGTAACGTTAACGGTGTTAGTACTCACGATCTCACACCCGAACTCAGCACCCTGTTAGCCAATTTACATAACTTGCGACAAAAACCCCTAGCTTGGCGTAACTTTGCTCATCCCGGCGATCCCATTGCTTACCCCTTAGAAGGACTCAAGCCCATACTTTTAGACAGTAGCAAAGACTATGTAGACATCCAAGATGTGATCACCGATAAAGGTAATGTATTCAACTTGCCTTTCAGACAGAAATTATTACCATTATTATGGGGTGGGGATGCACATGGTAGCTATTGGGATAATCCCTTAGTTAGTCAAACTATTAGCGAAGTCATTCGCAGCACAGTTTAAATTTAAATATTACAGCATCTTCCTGTAAATAGACCAGGCTGTAGGGAACATCGACCATTGGTGTCAACTTAACGCGAAACCTAGTTACCGCAAGGAACTGAAGTTCCTTGCTAATAGTCAAAGTCATCGTCAGATTCCTACATATCCTCAAAATCTTGAGTCTACTTCAGTAGACTTTGGCTATGAGCCTGAGAATTCATTCTCAGGCGGGTGACGCTTGTACAGAGGCTATTTTTAGCTTAAGTTGACACCAATGACGCCCATCCCCGAAAAGCGCTTCGGGACATGGCAGTGCCAGTGCCCCTACAATCAACGATAATTTGTACCTCACCAACGGGCAATTTGCTATATATTTAATTACGCCGATCTACTTATCTGAAATTAAAATTTCAATTAAATCTAAATAAAATTTTATTTAAGTTATTAAGTAACGTCAATCACAGTCTTTATATAACATATATTTTATTAATTAATAAAGTCTGCATCTAATACTTTAGGAAAATGCTTTGATTAAGAACATCATAGCTTTTATAGGTAGCTTAGTTTTTAGTATTGCAGCAAAAATTGTGCTGGAAAAATTAGTTAAAGCACATCATTTACCTACATTTCAGACTTTAAGTATAGCTATTTTCAGTAGTTATATTTTGATGATACTGAGTATCTTACAGAATCTTCTGGTTAAATCTAAACAAGGTAAATAATAACCAGAAAAAATGTTACAAATTGTAGGGGTAAGGCAATGCCTTACCCTCTATAATATATTGATGTGTTTGGTAAAAATTCAGATATTAACCCTAGATAAATTTAAATTATTGCACTATAAAAATGTCACCCCAGAATTGATTGGAGTGACTTCAAGCCCTAAGATGATGTATTACACACAAGATTATTATCAGGTAAATACTCAGAATTTCTCTCTATCAAAAGAGAGTTAGTTTTCATCATAGTATCTACCGTAAGTCATACAGCTGAGACAATTATTCTGCTGATGTATCGGTTTGGTTTGTCTCCATACGTGATTTTTTGCGATCGGATCTGCGCGTTCCCCCAGCCATCCCGTACTCATCGCTATTTTTGCCATAGACAGAGGCAATACTCAGCAGCATTTTCTCAGAATAAATGTTGATATCGCGTTCTGCTTCTAATAATGCATTCAGCGTGATATTAACCATTGCTCTCGCTTGATTGTATGCCGTTAACTTGTCTCGCAAATCAAGAATTTTCGTGTTGTAATTAATAACTGACAAACCTTTACCCAAGTCTAAGTGAGAATCGATCAATTGCATTCCTTCTATCCGTCGTTCAGCTTTGATGAGTGCAGGGGAGTTACGCTTGCGCTGCGCCATACAATTTTCCTATTTGAATAGATTGAACCCTGATTGTGTTTTATACTGAGTTCTTTTGACACTATTACCATAATCAAAAAGTAAATACACTAGCCACAGTAAACCTACACAAGTTTTTAGGGATGGATAGCAGTAAAAACCATAAAATGGCGTATTTTTGCGGAAATAAGTTTTTAAATGCCGTGATATGATTTTTTAAGTGAAAATCTGAGTCAGAAAGTTACTTTGCCAGTCGTAAGAGTGAAAATCTGAGTCAGAAAGTTACTTTGCCAGTCGTAAGAGTGAAAATCTGAGTCAAAAAGTTACTTTGCCAGTTGTCAGAGTTAAAATCTGAATCAAAAAGTTACTTTGCCAGTTGTCAGAGTTAAAATCTGAGAATTTTTTGTTGATTTCAATCTATAGGCTAGTGCTACCCATTCATTTTGTCGCTCACAATCGACATATTCAAATCCTAAATCAGTGAAGGTTACAGCTAAATCTTCCTCATAATCATCAGTAAAACCCGCTAAAATTACTAATCCATCATTGATATCAGTGATATGTAGCGCTTTTTGGTAATCAGCAGCTAAAGCAATATGAAATCTACCGGGAATATTAGCAACGATTAAGTTAAATTGACTTGTCGCGGTAACTGTAGGTACATTCTGAATAGAATCTCCCCCTAACCAATGTCCTAAGTCGCTACCACATCCTAAACTACCTTCGGTGACGGTGACTTGTTGCTCTACATTATTACGTAATACAGCGTCTTGAGTTGCTGTCACAGCAAGGGTGTCATTATCTAAAGCTAAAACATTTGCCCCCAATTTGGCGATCGCTACAGTCAAAATCCCGGAACCCGAACCCAAATCTAGAACCCGCATCCCTGGGGTAACATAACGTTCAAGTAATTTGAGGCTCAGTATCGTTGCTGGATGTAAACCACTACCAAAAGCCAAACTGGGTTTAAGTCTTAAAGTAATTTCCTCAGCTTGACAAGTATAATTTGTCTCAGCAGATACAACAACAAACCTTTCCCCAATCCGATGTATCAGCAAACTTGCAACTTCTGTATCTGCTGGTTTGTCTTCTACCACAGCTAGCTGCAAATGAGTAGCCATTCCCGTGCGCTGTAATGGCGAGAGTAATTGAGCGATTTCTGAGCCTTGGATATCTGCATAAACATCATTGGGTAAGTATAAACTGATAGTAAATGCCCAGTCTGGTGCAATTTCCCCACTCTCAACTTCTGTGTACTTCTTTATATGAACGTCGCTAGTAAAATTATTTTTAGCCAATAGCGTACATACCCAATCCACCGCCTCATTTGTGGTATCGAGGCTTAATTCCATCCATGACATAATTTAGTTCCTAGTCATTTGTTAGAGACGCGATGAACCCTTGTCTGTACAAGAAAGACAATTGTCATTTGTAGATATTATCCTCTTTGTCTCCCATGCCCAATGCCCATTTTTAATCACTCACGCGCAAGCCCATAATTACTAAATCGCGTTCAACACCATCAAGTTCGGCGATATTGGGTAAATGTCCCCAAGGTTGAAAGCCGAAGTTGGTAAATAATTTTAAACTCGGCTGATTATGGGCAAAAATAAAGCTAATTAAAGTTTTTAAACCTAAATTAGGGCTTTGTTCAATAGCTTGTGTTAAGAGTTTTCGCCCTAATCCACATTTTTGAAAGTCTGGTTTAATGTAAATGCTAATTTCAGCAGTCTTATTGTAAGCTGGTCGCCCGTAGAAAGATTGAAAACTCAACCATCCGGCAATTATACCGTCTTCTTCTACCACCCAGAGCGGTCTATGAGAAGGCGATCGCCCCCGAAACCAATTCAGGCGACTTTCTACCGATACCGGCTCTAAATCAGCGCTGGCCATGCGGCTAGGAATTGCAGCATTGTAAATTGCTACAATAGTAGGTAAATCATCTTCATTTGCATGGCGGATAGTCATTGCTGCCGGGTTTAGGGGAATTTTTCTCAAAATAATTAAAAATCATACAGCCTTCGAGGCAGTAATTCTATAGGTTGGGCTAGAAATAGTCATGTCGCTGAAATCAGGTTAGCAACAGGCGAATCGCTATTTAATTGTCAACCTCTAACAGTATCTAACTCTCTCAAAAGCAACAACTATCGGCTATTTCTTCTTTTCTCATCTACAGCCTGTAAATTTACTGTTACTTTCACTACAATTCTTTACCCCTGAAACTGTATTCAAATTTACTCTTTATTATCTAGCAAACAACTTATAGATATACCTCCTTTGATTATTCATCCATTCAATTTATAAACCTACAAAATTACCTACTTATATCCAATTACCTGCAAAAATATAGAACCATAAAACCCTGCGTACCTTTGCGCTAACCTTAGCGTACCTTTGCGTTTAAAAAAAGTATATTTTTGTGCAGCCTCACAAACAAATAGTCTTAAACATCTTCCTTCCTGCATTTCCAGCTAAAGATAGAGGGTTCAAGCTTTATCTCTAGCTAGAATATCCGTAATTAGAAATATCTAAAACTTAAATTTAAAATGCCTATAAATTCTCCCCTAAAGGATACGAAAATTACCAAAAACAATCCGCATAATCTAGAATTTGAACTAGCACTTTTTATAGCCAGACTTAAAAATGGTGTTTGGCTAGCGGGAATTCCCTCATGGCTTTTTGGCATCACCGATAGAAGCTTTGCCGCTTTTGCTGATGGTTATATCTCTGCTTTAGAAGTATTCCAGTTATTTACAGCTTCATTCTTCTTTTTGAGTTGGCTGTATTTAAGACCAGAAACGGATTCACAGAATATTGATGGATACCTTTGCCTGACTCAAGATAATCATTTTGAGTTGAAAAAGCGGCACATGATCAGTCAGGAATATATTTTACCAGTGCCTTATTTATGCCAGATTTATCATTTATTGAACTTAAAGCATTTAGAAACAATCCACAAGTTTAGTCTGAATAATTTAAGAGTAATTAATATTAGCTCATTCCAGAAGACAGATGGCGGTGGTACAATTAAATTTCAAACAGTATTAGACTCGCCCTTAAACGCCTTAAGAATTTGGCGACAGCCAATAGTTGAGGTAGATTTAATTTTACATACGCCCTATACCATTGAACTAAGTATTCCCGTCTATAATGGTAAAAAAATCACGGTGATGTTTTATGCATTACCTCTATCTCAGCGAGAGCATCATCTATTTATAGAAATTTACAGCGATTTAGACTGGCCGAAACCAATACTGCAAGTTTTATTGCATTTTGCTTCCTGTTTAACTTTGTTTGAAGACTTACCTTATTTACGTAATCTCTACGAAAAAAATATTGAGCGTTTATTTCATCTTAGTTTAGCTTCCAACCATCAAACTATGTTGCTGTTTAAAAGATTTGTCGAACTATACGGTTCTAGCACAAAAGCACCAAAATTACTGGAAGGAAGCAATTGATAATTCGTAATTCGTAATTCGTAATTTGTTAGGAGTACAGATAATCTTTGATTGTAGGGGGAAGCGCATACCTTATTTACCTGAAATATGCTTGTAGGGTGAGCAATGCCAACTGTATTAATTTTTAGAGATGTGGTTTAGAGTTCAAAAAGCTGGATAAGCTGATCTCAATCTTAGTATCGACTAATTGATTACCAACGGCTAGGCGATTACCTGTTAACCATACCTGTTGAGGTTGGAATTGATAAATTCTGCGGGGGGAATCATGTAAATAATCTGCCACAGTGCGATTAAGTTGCTTATTGGCTCGTTTTTCTAGCAATTTCATCGTTTTTTGAATATCGTCTGCATTTATTTCAGCCGCAGCACCAGACAAATATACACCTTCAGCCGAACCTTGAGCCACGCTGGAATTAAAAAGAGCGATCGCAACCCGCCCAGAATTATGATAAATATTTTGTGAATGTTGGGAGACAATAGCCGAAATCCAGTATATATACCAGTGCTCATCATAAGCAAAAAATACAGGCGATGCCCAAGGTTCACCTGCTGGAGAACAAGTAGATAAAGTGCAATATATGTTATTAATCAGCAAATTTTGCGCTTTGGTGATGATTTCTGGTTTTTCCGAGTCAATTGTATTTATCCATCCGTTAGTAGCACTTGCAACCTGCATAAAAATCCTTTTTACTGTCAAATAATCAAATTAGGGCGTGACTTCCTGACTTAGGCGTCTACTTAGTGCCTATTATTTCTCGATGACTGCTGGGAAGTGTGACGGACGCGAACGAAAAGCGGAAGCCGCAGCCACTACTGAAAGTTAGTCGTCAGACCATGTGAACGTTGGGAGCTGACTATTGTTGTCGAAGAGTCCGATGCTGTAGCTGCCTCCGTAAGGCATAGTCATCGCGTTGGAACGGACGGCAGCCCGCGCCCAATCTGCGTTTCCAACTGCCGAAGCTGCAAGAGCCGCAAGACCAGTAGCCTGTATGCACTGCAAGAAGTATACGCTAGTCACTAAGAGCAGGTTATAGGTAAGCTGGTCGAAGTTGGTGATGGCGAGAAATACGTTCTGGGGCTGCCATGTTGCCTTGCCCAGTGCCACCCCGATTGACTGAATCGCTGGCAGTGCATCAGCACCACCAGTACCAGTGACAATCTCGGCGTAGCGACTACCAGGACGGCTCGCCGCTTGCTGGGCGCGTTTACGCCACTTGTCGAGCGCGCGGATCTCCTCAACAGCATAAGTACCGTCAAAGAGTAAGGTTTCCTGGTAGGTGAAGTAGCCTACAGGCGCGATCGCGTTTGTTGGCTTTGAACCGGTGAGAATTTGGTCGAGGTAGCCCGCATTGTACCCGTAGCTGTCGGTGAGTCCCTGAAGTTGCGCTCCCCGAAGGCTACTCTCGGCGTATGCGATCGCTCCAGCATCGTTCCCGTTGAATGCCGTAAGCGCGGTATTGATGCGCGTTACAAGCGGGTTAAACCCTGCCTGTGTCGGCGGAAATCCCGGACGAGGGTTTGGTGAACCCGGCACCGGGAAACGGATAAATGCGTTACGCAACCACACGCCACCAAAGTACCCAGCAAGGTGCATCAGCCACAGCAACTTCGGGAGGGAAGAGTCCTCAGGTTCGGATGGTCGTAGTGTTTGCTCGAATACGTACACCGGGACGTAGCGTGAGAGAAAGTCAATCGGATCTTGAAAAATAGCTGGGGTCTCACGGGCGTAGTCACTCACGAGCCGATTGAGGAGTTCCAGATCCTCGCTCATCACAGTTTTGAGATTGTCAAAGAAGGGGTAGGGCGGCAGGTTGAGCCGCAGCCGTTGAGATGGGCCTTGCGCGTCGGCAATGTTGTGGAGTATTCCGGTACTGGAAACAAGCGTAGTGGCAAGGCCGGCCGCTCCCGCTCTCATAGCGCCAAGGAAGAACGCCCGACGCGAGATATAATTATGCATGATCATTCTGCTGGTACTGAATTAAAATACAGTAAATTTACTCAATCTCCAATTTCAAGAGTTTTCCATATAAATTAATCTGCTTAGACGTTCATGCAGACTGGCGTTGATGGTTGAGCGAGTATAAAAATCGAAAAAATCACCTTTCCAGGTATCCCCTACTTCTTGGATAATTCGAGTATTTGATGATAATTTAAACCTAAAAAAATACTTTTATGCATCAATTATCTGCTAAAGATTGGCTGTTAATTAAACAACGACTAACTCCTTATTTATTTTTGCTACCTGCTTTAATAATTTTAGGTTTAACAGTATTTTGGCCTGCATTGCAAGCCTTTTACCTAAGTTTTACCAGTTATGAAGATATTTCTCAACCGCCACAATGGATAGGGATGAATAATTTTTTTAAGTTGTGGCGAGATAAAGTTTTTTGGCAAACTTTGACTAATACTTTTATTTATCTTGTTGGTGTAGTGCCAATTTTAGTAATTGCGCCTTTAGGGTTAGCAATTTTAGTCAACCAAAAACTCAGAGGAATGACTTGGTTTAGAGCAGCTTACTATACCCCAGTAGTAATTTCAATGGTAGTTGCCGGAATTGCTTGGAAATGGCTGTATGCAGAAAAGGGATTACTGAATCAGTTGTTGCAAGGTTTAGGGATTGTGGCTGAAGGGATTCCTTGGTTGACTGATAATAATCCACCCATGAAAATTTTTGGTATCGTACCGATTTCTTTAGCCAGCGTCATGGCTGTGACTGTCTGGAAAGGTTTAGGCTATTACATGGTAATTTACTTAGCAGGATTACAATCAATTCCTGCTGATGTGTATGAAGCCGCAGCCATTGACGGTTCAGATGGTATCCGCAAACATTGGGATATTACTGTACCTTTAATGAAGCCTTATCTGGCTTTAGTGGCGGTAATTTCGGCGATTTCCGCAACCAAAGTCTTTGAAGAAGTTTATATTATGACCCAAGGCGGGCCGCTAAATCGCTCAAAAACAATTGTTTACTATTTATATGAGCAAGCATTTAGTAATTTGGAAATTAGTTATGCTTGTACAATTGGATTAGTATTATTTTTAATAATTTTGGGATTGTCTGTTTTGCGATTAGTAATTAATCGGCAAGGTGGTGACAACATCACAGTTTAATCATTCCTGATGTAGTAAATTTAAGTAAAGTATACTTGACATTTACCAGAAATGTGTAATTTCATTTTGGCTCTATTATTCTTGCGAATGGTTATTTGGAAATAGATATGCGATCGCCGCATAACCAGAAGCAGTTAATAAACTCACCAAAAAGGCAGCTAATATGAAAGTAGACATATCGATTGCGAGCTGGTTGTAGTTTTATAGCAATTACCAAAATTTTCACTATCATTGACTGTCAACTGCGGTTACAGAGACAGGAAAAAATCTGTTGAATGATAGCGCTCTGTCTCATCAATATCGGCAGAATACAGGTAAAAGCCGATTTCTACTTGCACCAAAATAAGAGTTTAATCTCACAATATCCACGATCTAAAAACTAGATTTCTAAATCTTAAATTAGCAATTTGATATGACATCATCATGACTACGCTGTGTCAATATATTGTATGCGAAGTAATGTGTTTACTATATTCACTAGAAAGTCGGTATATGATGCTACATTTAAACTTACAGCAGATTGCTAGATGGTGAGGTAGAAACTATCGTTGATTGTAGGGGCACTGGCACCGCCATGCCCCGAATCGCATACCTCATTTACCTAAAATATGCTGTATTTAGAACCAAAATAATAAGTATTTATAGTTATATTTTTGATTTTCAGGAAAAACAGCCGATTCTTAACCCATATAATTCTGTTTTCTTGATTTAGCCCCTATTCCCTAGCCTCTAGCTTAAGCGCCCCTATTTTCCCGCCAGAAACCTGCGGAAAACAGAAGACAAACGCTTGTCTTGACGAACTGTGTTTAAAAACCCAATACCTGCATTGATTTTTCTAGCACCTCTTTGGGGCGGAATGGTTTAGTCAGATATAAATCAGCACCTACATCAATACCTTTTTGCTTATCAAACTCCTGCCCTTTGGCTGTTAACATGACGATATAAATATCAGTCATTTGCAAATCGTGTTTCACAGTATGACAAACTTCTAAACCATTCATTTTTGGCATCATTACATCGAGAAAAACTAAATTTGGTTTTTCCGTTTTAATTTTTTCTAACGCTTCTTCCCCGTTTCTGGCGGTGAGTAGTTCTACACCCTCATCTTCTAGAGCTTCTAGGGCTTGTTCCATTAAAGTTACGATATTGGGTTCATCGTCAACAATCAAAATTTTTTGAGTCATATTATTTGGGTATTGGGCATTGGGCACTTGTACTGAGCGAAGCCGAAGTATTGGGCATTGGGCATTGGGCATTATGATATGAATATTTATTTATCCCCCTTGTCTTCCTTGTCCTCCTTGTCTTCCTTGTCCCCCTTATCCCCCTTTCCTCGTCCGTTTTGGAAATTATCGGACAGCATAATAAACAATACATTTTCCAATTCTTTCTCAAACTTGAGAGTTTTCACTAAATCAGCTTCTTGGGAGACAAGAGCATCGATGATAATCATGTCAGGTTTAACTGAGAGGGCTTTGTTGATGCATTCTTGGGGATTGGAGGCTTCAATTACGTTATAGCCTTGAGTTTGCAATACATCCGAGATGGTTTTTAAAGTTGATGCGTTGCGATCTACAACTAACACCTTTTTACTGGAAGTACCTTGAGAAAGCAGCGAGCCAATTTCGCTGCGGAGTTGTTCGGTGTTAATTGGCTTGGTAAGATAGCGATCGATGCCAATATGGTAACCTCGTTCTTTATTTTCAATAATGGACAAAATAATGATCGGTATATCTGCGGTATGCGGATCGTTTTTGAGGACGGCGGCGACATCAAAGCCGTTAATTTGTGGCATCATCACATCCAGCAAAATTAAATCGGGACGGTGGATTTTGATTTGCTGGATTGCATCCATCCCATCTTTGGCTTCGCGGACGTTATAGCCTTCATTTTCTAGTTGTTGGCGCAACAGTTCGCGAATATTGATATCGTCATCGACTACCAAAATAGTTTTGCGGTTCTCATGCAATACGGAATTGGTGACGATGACATGTTCTTTGAGCTGCTTCACCAATGCTTCGAGATTGAGATTAGCATTGGCTTTATGCTCGTTGGTGTAAAAGGGAATGAGGAAGGAGAATGTGCTACCTTTACCTGGTTCGCTCTCTACCCAAATTTTACCGCCGTGATGCTCAACAATCTGTTTGCAGATGGGTAAGCCTAAACCGGTACCTTTGGGTTTATCGGTGAGGGTGTCACCAACTTGGCGGAATTTCTCGAAGACTTTTGGCTGATCTTCTGGAGCAATCCCAATACCTGTATCGATGACGCTAATACAAACACCATCATCATGTTGTTGAAGGCGACAGGTAATAGAACCAAATTGAGTAAATTTGACGGCATTAGATATCAGGTTGATCAAGACTTGTAACAGCCGATTGCGATCGCCTATTATTTGCGGTAATCCTGGTTCAATTTCCGTAATTAGCTCTAAGCCGTTAGTTTCAAATAATGCTGATGTAGAATTGCTTGCCCAGTCAATTAACTCACTGGGATCTACAGGCTCCATGTGCCATTCTACTTTCCCTGCTTCCATTTTAGCGATATCTAAGACATCGTTAATCAAGGATGTGAGCCGTTCAGCTTCGGAAACAATAATGTTAAGATTATCACCTACCCGCTTGATGGTTTTTTGCAATTTGCGATCGTCGGTTGTCAAGATGGGAAAGACATCGGTTTCTAGCTTTTCTTTAATAATCGAGGCAAAACCAAGAACAGAAGTTAGGGGTGTCCGCAGTTCGTGAGAAACCGTGGAGATAAAGTCTGTTTTCATCTTGTCAACTTCTTTTTCTGCGGTGATATCCCGAATTAGTAAGGCGGAACCAAAGCAGGTAGGCGGTTCATTTTCTACGGTTTTCTTAAAGATAGCCGTTGCAACTGCTTGCCCAATTTTCTCCTTAGCTAAGGCAATTTCTGCCGCAAATACCTCTTGGGGATGAGACTGGGTTTGTTCAATTAAATTTGCTAACCCGGATATCGGTAATTCTTGATAATGTCCGTTGAGTTGGCTGGCTGTCAATCCATGCATAGTTAAAAAAGCTGGATTGAAGTGGGTAATTTGTCCAGTTACATCTGTCACCAGTAAAGCATCCGCTAGGTTATCCAAAATCGCGTTTAACCCTTGAGCTTCAGCTAAGGTATTTTGTAGGGCTGCTGTGCGTTCGGCTACTCTGGCTTCTAGTTCTTGATTTAGTTGTCGCAGAGCGATTTCTGCTTGCTTGCGGGCTGTAATATCGGTATTAATTTCCAGGATGGCGCTGGGTTGCTGGTTGATGTCGCGTTGCAATGTCCAACGGCTTTGGACAGTAATTTGTTTGCCATCATGGGTAAGGTGTTGGACTTCTCCTTCCCAATTACCTTGCTGTAATAACTCGGCGAGGATTAATTCTTTGGGTTGGGGAAAGATTTTTTGGATAAATTGGTGAATGTATTGGTCTTTGACTTCTTCGCGCTTCCAACTATAGAGTATTTCTGCGCCTTGATTCCAATACAGAATTTTGTCGCTCATATCACGCACAATAATGGCATCGCTGGAATGATTCAACATATCCAGCAAGCGTTGGTTTTTGGCTTCAGCCAATTTGCGCTCGTGAATATCTGTACAGGTACCTATCCATTCCCGAATGCTACCGTCTGCTTCTAATACAGGAACACCACATACTGAGAAATAGCGATAATTACCATCTTTACCTAAAAGACGATACTCAGTTTCATAAATACCTCGCTTTGCTACCGCCGTACTCCAAGCGTCAAAGGAATGGGGACGATCCTCAGGGTGAATAGCATCAATCCAACCCCAGTCAGCAACTTCTGCTTCTGTTTGTCCGGTGTAAGCCATCCAAGTCATCATTTCACTACTGATACCCAATCCTTCGGGAGTTGCTCCCCATACAATTTGAGAGGTAGCTGCAACTAGGGAGCGGTATCTTTCTTTGAGACGGTGATTTTCAGCTTCAGCTAATTTGCGATCGTGAATATCGGTACAGGTACCAATCCATTCGCGCACGCTACCGTCATCTTCAATTACGGGAGCGCCCCAGACCCAAAAGTAGCGATAGTTACCATCTTTACCCCGAATGCGGTATTCAATTTGATATTGACTGAGGTTAGCGACAGCCTTACCCCAAGCTTCACCAGTGTAGCCGCGATCGTCAGGATGAACAGCCTCAATCCAACCGCCGTTTTCTGCTTCGGCTAAAGTTTGTCCTGTGTAGGCGATCCAATCTTCGAGTTCAAAGCAAATTCCTTCGGGGGAACTAACCCAAATTATTTGGGTGTTAGTCTTAATTAAGGAACGATATCTCGCTTCGCTCTGTTTTAAACTTTTTTCTGATTGTTGGTGTTCTTGTTGGATTTGCTTGAAATCGCTAATATTCTCTACAATTGACCAAATTAGCGATTCTCCATCCTGCTCTATGATTTGTTCTGAGACTTTGACGGGAACTAAATGCCCATCTTGATGAATTAACTTTTGTTCATGAGTCTGGTAGCAACTAGTTTGTTGGAGTTGCTCTAATATATCTGGCTCAATGGGGTAGGGGATATTGAGAGTTTCCGAGACAGTACGCCCCACAATCGCCGCATAGGCGGGATTAATGTAAATTATTGTCCCATCCATGCGGCAAAGTACCATACCCAGAGGACAGGATTCCAATAGCTGACGGCTGTATTGCTCAATTTGGCTGGACATAGTTGTTCTCTGAATGATGGATTGGGGTAGAGTTGGGGCAATAAAACCAAGACAATAAGGTGGCGTAAAGTTTTAAGGAAATCGGATGGCGTTGGAAAATTTCGTAAATCTGCTCAGGGGTAGCAGCTGCCACATCTGGATTGTGTTGGGAAAGTTGCTGTAACATTTGAGTATGGCGTGCTAGCAGATCCGTTGGTTTGAGCATTGGAGTTGAGGAGGGAATAAAGCCTTCTGGATCGGCACTGGGAGATGACTCTGTGCAGGAAATTGCTGAGACGATTGAGTCGTAAATGTTACTATCTTTTATTTCAACAGCTTCTACCATTGCCGCATTCACAGGAATCTGAATCCAAAATTCCGTACCTTGTCCTGGTTGAGAACGACATTTAAGAATTCCCTGGTGTTTTTCCACAACAATTTGATGGCTAATTGCCATGCCTAAGCCAGTACCTTTACCTAGTTCTTTGGTAGTAAAAAATGGGTCATAAATGCGTCGTATGACTTCCTCTTCCATTCCCGGGCCATTATCAGCAATGCGAATTACTACCCAGCGATCGCTTAAAATTTCTGTGCGAATGGTAATTTGGGGTTTGGTAAGTTGTGCGGGATTGTTGATTATAGATTCTTCTAAAGCATCAATGGCATTAGAAAGAATGTTCATAAATACCTGATTTAACTGTCCGAGATAGCATTCAATCGGGGGGAGTTCGGTATATTCTTTGATAATGGTAATTTCTGGACGATTGCTAGCTGCTTTCAGGCGATGGCGAAGGATCATCAGCGTTCCATCAATGCCATGATGAATGTTGACGGGTTTCTTTTGAGATTCGTCATGGCGGGAAAAGTTTTTCAGAGATTGGACAATTTCGACAATGCGATCGCTCCCCATTTTCATCGAATCAAGTAATTTGGGGAGATCCTCCATAATAAATTCCACATCGATATTGTCTAGCTCTGATTCCAAATCTGCTGGAGTAACAGTTAAGAATTTTTGATACACCTGCAACAGATGCAATAAGTCTTGGGCATAGTCGGTAACATATCTTAAATTACCGCAAATAAAATTCACAGGGTTATTGATTTCGTGGGCGACTCCGGCGATGAGTTGTCCTAAGCTGGACATTTTCTCGCTTTGAATTAACTGGGTTTGGGCTAATTGCAAATCGTGGAGAGCTTGTTGCAGTTTTTCGGTTTGGGCTTTTGCTTGGGCGGTAGCTTGAATACTGTGTTCGTAAAGTAACGCTTTTTCAAGAGCGATCGCAGTTTGGGAAGCAAAGATACTCGCCAGTTTCAAGTGTTCTGCTTTGTAAGCATCGATCCGATCTGCACCAATTGCGATCGCGCCTAATATCCGTTCTCTAGCACGTAATGGTACGCAAATCAACGACTGAATATTATTCTCTCGCCATAATCGCGGATCGGCTTGCACATCATTGATCAATTCAGATCGCGCCGATTGGACAATATCCCCGATAATTCCTTTACCCGGTTCTGGTGGATTT